>CAMCJI010000067.1 GCA_945874805.1 Asaia bogorensis
GGGCTGCGCAGGCCCATGTAATTCGTACCGGTCCAGTTGTTCTCGGCCGTCGGGATGTAATCGCTGTGGAACACCGTATACGGCACCCAGTCCAGCGGCTGATCGGTCTGGAAGAGCACCAGCCCCTTGAAGTTACGCTTCCGCAAAGTCTCCCCGAACATCACCCGCGCCGGCTCGTTTTTCACCACCAGCTCCACCCCGATGGCCTTGAACGCCGTCTGCATCACCTGCTGCACCAGCTCGCGCGTCCGGTTGCCGGAGGTCGTGATGATATCGATGGAAAACCGCTCCCCCTTGGGCGAGACCAGAATCCCGTCCGCCCCCGGCTTGAACCCCGCCTCCGCCAGCAGCGCCTTCGCCGCCGCCGGGTCATAGAACCACGGCTTGATCGAGGGGTCCCAGCCGAACTGGCTGGGATGCTTGAAGCTCCCCGCCGCCTGAAACCGCCCCTCGAACAACCGCGTCACGATCGTCTGCCGGTCAATCGCCATCGACAGCGCATGCCGAACCCGCTTATCCGCCAGCAACGGATTGTCGAGATTGACCGCCAGATGCTCATAGCTGGCAACCGACGGAATGAAGTGGAAATCGAACTTCCCCGTCTGCGTCTTCGCCAGCTGATTGATCTGATCCAGCGTCAGCCCGAGATTGCCGCTGCCGACCGTATCCACATCGCCCGACAGCAGATTGGCCTGCAACGCCGAGGTATTCTCGATCAGCCGCATGGTGATCCGCTTGAAATACGGCTTCGGGCCTGTCCAATGCTCGTTCGGCACCAGCACCACATGCTCGTTCGGCTTGAACTCGCTGATCCGGAACGGCCCCATCCACAACCCCGGCGTCTCCGGCTTGCGGTTGAACGCAGACTTCTGGCCGTAATCCAAGGGATCGGCGGCGGCGCGGAAGATCGGCCCCTCCACATGCTCGGCAATCGGCCGCGGTGCCGATCGGTCGAAGTCATAGGTCACCCGCTTGAGATGCACGCGCACCGTCCCCGCATCCACCGCCTCCACCCGGTCCACGGTGGGCGACACGCTGAACGCCTTGGCCACATCGAACGCGAACACAAAATCCTTCGCCGTCACCGCCACGCCATCGCCCCAGACCAGATCGGGCTTGAGCGTGAACGTCACCTCCATCCCATCGCTGCCATCCGCCCGCTTCACCGGCCTGGCCCGCCCGTTCGCCTGGCTCGGCAACTCGGTGCACAGAATGCAGATCGTCTTGCCGGCGATGTCGAACCCGGTCATCGGCCGCAGCCCGGCGACGAGCACATATTCCTTCACCGAAGTGTTGGTGATGTTCGGATGCATGTCCGGCGGAAACTGCACCAGCCCCACCGTCAGCGTATCGCGCGGCTGGGCAAACGCCAGCGACGGCAGCAAGGCAAGCATGGCGGCGGCGATACGCATGGCAGAGTCCCTCTTCGCAGGTCACGCCAGGATGCGGGAGGCTGCACCATCCGGCAATGAGCACCCCGATGCATGAAACCGCCCTCTACCCCCCGGTGAAGGCTTTCCTCGAAGATCTCGGCTTCACCGTGAAAGGCGAGATCGACAGCTGCGACATCCTCGCCGTCCGCCCCGGCGAACCGCCGCTGCTGGTGATCGCCGAACTGAAGCTCGGCTTCTCCTTCGAACTCGTCCTGCAGGCCATCGACCGCCTGACCGCCGCCGACGAGGTCTGGCTCGCCGTCCCCCTCACAAGCCGCGGCCGCGACACCGACCGCCGCGTCCACCGCCTCTGCCGCCTCCTCGGCCTCGGCCTGCTGACGGTGCATCCCAAAACCGGCCGGGTAGACATCCGCACCGCCCCCGCCCCCTACACCCCGCGCCTGGACAGCAAATGGCGCTCCCGCCTGCTCCGGGAATTCCACGCCCGCCGCGGCGACCCCGCACAGGGCGGCTCCACCCGCCGCAAGATCATGACCGCCTACCGCCAGCACAGCCTCGACCTCGCCGCCCGCCTCCTCGCTGCCCCCGCCCGCCCGCGCGACCTGGCCGACATCACCCCGCTTGCCGGCACCATGCTCCGCCGCAACGTCTATGCCTGGTTCCTGCGCACGGCGCCGGGCACCTATGATCTGACCCCCCTGGGCCGCCAGGAGGCGCTGGCCTGGCTGGCGCAGCAGGCCGGTGCGGGTCTAGCCTCTCCGCCGACATGAAACGGAGGCGGCAATGGCGTTCAAGGTGCTCACCGGCGGGATCGCGCACGAGACCAACACCTTCAGCATCGTGCCGACAACGCTGGACAACTTCCGCCGCCGCGGCGCCTTCCTCACCGCCAACGCGGTGGCCGACCAGCGCCGCGGCACCCGCACCGCGATGGGCGGCAGCTTCGAGTCGGCGGAAAAATACGGCTGGGCCCTGCGCAGCCCGATCGACGCCAGCGCCAACCCCTCCGGCACCGTCACCGACGAGGCCTTCGAAACCCTCGCCGGCCTCCTGCTGGCCGAAGCCGACGGCATCGACGGCGCCCTGCTGCACCTGCACGGCGCGATGGTCACCGCGTCCCATCAGGACGGCGAGGGCGAAATCCTCCGCCGCCTGCGCGCCAAGGTCGGGCCAAACGTTCCGATCGTCGTCACGCTGGACCTGCACGGCAACATCACCCAGCTGATGGCCGACAGCGCCAACGCCCTGATCGCCGTGCGCACCTACCCGCATATCGACCACTACGAACAATCCCTGCGCGGCGCCGCCTTGCTCGATCGCGCCATGCGCGGCGAGATCAAGCCCCGCACCGTCATCGCCAAACGCCCGATGCTGAAGGGCCTCGACGGCGGGCGCACGCAAACCGGCCCGATGCGCGAACTGATCGACCGCGGTGCCGCGCTGGAGGATGCCGGCGAGGCCCTGATCGTCAGCGTCTGCGCCGGCTTCACCGCGGCCGACATCCACGACATCGGCCCCAGCGTCACGGTGACCACCGACGACAACAACCCCCGCGGCCAGCAGATCGCCGACGCGTTCATGGACTACGCCTGGGCCGAACGCGCCTTCACCAGCGTGCGTCACCGCACGATCCCCGAAGCCATCGCCTATGCCAAAGCCGCCGGCCCCCGCGACAAGCCCCTCGTCATGGCCGAAGTCACCGACAACCCCGGCAGCGGCCACTACGGGGACGCCACCAACATCCTCGCCGCGATGATCGCCGCCGACCTGCAGAACGCGGCGTTCTATGCGATCTACGATCCGGCCGCCGTGCAGCAGGGCATCGCCATCGGCGTCGGCAAAACCGGCCGCATCACCCTGGGCGGCAAACACGATCCGGCCGCCGGCGGCCCGCCGCTGGAACTCGACGCCCGCGTCGTCAGCCTGACGGACGGCTACATCCAGTGCTTCGGCGCCATGGGCGGCGGAGTCTGGCGGGACTACGGGCCCTCCATGCTCATCCGCGTCGGCGGCATCGAAATCGCGGTGATCACCAACAACGGCCAGGCGACGGACACCGCGCAGTTCACCTCGCTGGGCTGCGACCCCACCCGCAAGACCACCATCCTGATCAAATCCAACCACCACTTCCGCGCCGCCTTCGAGCCGCTGGCAAGCGAGGTCATCACCGTCGATGGCGGCGGCCTCGGCAGCGTCATCCTCGGTAATCCGCAGGGCTACAAGCGGGTCCGCCGGCCGATCTGGCCGCTGGACGAGATCTGACGGGACACCCAGAAGATGCAAACCCTCCACGTCCCCGGCCTCGAAGCCCCAGCCGACATCGTCGTGGACAAGTGGGGCATCCCCCACATCCGCGCCGCCACACGGCGCGACATCTTCTTCGTCCAGGGCTTCAACGCCGCGCGCGACCGCGGCTGGCAGCTCGACCTCTGGTACAAGCGCGGCCTCGGCCGCATGGCAGCCGACTTCGGCCCCGGCTTCCTCGCCCAAGACCGCGCCGCAAGGCTGTTCCTCTACCGCGGCGACATGGCAGCCGAGTGGGCCGCCTATGGCACGCCGGAAACCCGCAGCATCGTCGAGGCCTTCGTCGATGGCGTGAACGCCTGGAACGCCGACCCCGCCCGTCACGCCCCCGAACACGCCACCATGGGCACGGCCCCCGCGACCTGGCTCGCCACCGAGATGATGTCCATCCGCAGCCACGCGCTCGTCCGCAACGCCCTGTCCGAAGCCCGCCGCGCCCAGATCATGCATCACGCGGATGCAGAGACCGACCTCGCCCGCCGCTCCCTCGAACCCGCCTGGACGCCGATCATCCCCGAGGGCCTGAACCTCGCCGACATCACCGAGGACGTGCTGGACGTCTTCCGCCTCGCCACCGTCTCCCCGAAATTCCCGCCGGCGCGGATGGCCTGCACGCTGGCCGATGCCTGGAAATGGTCGAAGGTCACCGAACTCGGTGACGTCTACATGCAGGGCTCGAACAACTGGGTGGTGGCGCCGTCACGCACCGATACCGGCCGGCCGATCCTGGCCAGCGACCCGCACCGGGCGCACGCGCTCCCCTCCTTGCGCTACATCGTGCATCTCACCGGCCCCGGCCTGGACGCGATCGGCACCGGCGAGCCCGCCGTGCCCGGCATCTCCTTCGGCCATAACGGCACCGCCGCCTTCGGCCTGACCATCTTCCCGATGGATCAGGAAGACCTCTACGTCTACGAAACCCATCCCGACGACCCGACGAAATACCGCTACCTCGATGGCTGGGAAGCGATGACGGAGATCACCGAGACCATCGCCGTGCGCGGCGAGGCGGACCAGACCGTCACCCTGCGCTTCACCCGCCACGGCCCCGTCGTCGCCGAACGCCCAGCCACGCAAAGGGCCTTTGCCATCCGCTCCGTCTGGGCCGAGCCCGGCACCTTCGCCTACTTCGCCTCGCTCGCCTGCATGCAGGCCACCACCCCCGCCGAATACGAGGCCGCCGTCAGCCACTGGCGCGCGCCTTCGATCAACCATGTCTATGCCGACACGGCGGGCAACATCGCCTGGTGGGCGCGCGGCCTCGTCCCCCTCCGCACCACCTGGGACGGCCTGCTGCCGGCGCCGGGCGACGGCCGGCATGAGTGGCAGGGCTTCCTGCCGATGGCGCACCTGCCCTCCAGCCTCAACCCGGCCGAAGGCTACTTCGCCACCGCCAACGAGATGAACCTGCCGGCGGACTACCCGATCGACGAGCGCCGCATCGGCTTCGAATGGGCCGAGCACGGCCGCTCCGGCCGCATCGCCGAAGTGCTGGCCGGGCAGAACCGCCACGGCCTCGCGCAATCGATGGCGCTGCAAACCGACGCCACCTCCATCCCCGCCCGCCGCCTCACCGCCCTGGTCCACGGCCTCGCCGACGGACGCCACTTCGAAGGCTGGGACCACCGGCTCGACCGCACCAGTGCCCCCGCCGCCCTGCACGAGCTGTGGTGGGCCAAGCACCTGCGCCCGGCGATGCTGGACATCCTCGCCCCCGACAAGGCGATCCGCCCGCTGATGGTCCCCGGCGACACCGAAACCCTGCTCGGCCTCCTCGAATCCCACGACCCCCGCCTGGGCAATCGCGACGCCCTGCTCGCCAAAACCCTCGCCGCCGCCGTGGCCGACGCGAACGCGCGGATGGGCGACGCCTGGGCCTGGGGCAAGCTGCACCATGGCTATTTCGAACACCCCCTCGCCGGCCAACCCGATGTCGGCCCGCTGCCCAAGGGCGGCTCCGGGGCGGCGGTGATGAATGCCGGCTACCGCCCGTCGGACTTCCGCGTCACCTCCGGCGCCAGCTTCCGCATGGTGGTGGACGTCGGCGCCTGGGACAATTCGGTGTGCATCAACGCCCCCGGCCAGTCCGGCGACCCCGCCAGCCCGCACTACGCCGACCTCGCCCCGCTCTGGGCCGCCGGCGAATATGTGCCGATGCTCTACTCCCGCGAAGCCGTCGATGCCGCCGCCGCCCACGTGATCAAGCTGCTGCCATGCTGACCCTCACCGCCGGGTCCGCAACCCTCACCATCGCCCCCGAGATCGGCGGCGCCATTGCCGGCTGGCAACGGGCCGGCCAGCCGATCATGCGCCCCACGCCGCCCGAGGCGCTCACCCCCGGCAACGCCCGCGCGCTGGCGAGCTACCCCCTCGTCCCCTTCTCCAACCGCATCGCCAACCGCCGCTTCACCTGGATGGGCACGACGTACAACCTGCCCGAACAGTTCGGTGGCTTCGCCATCCACGGCGTCGGCTGGCTGCGGGAATGGCAGGTCGCCGAGGCCACCACCACCACGGCGACCATCACGCTTGACCACACGCCCTCCCCCGAATGGCCCTTCCCCTTCCGCACGTGGCAGCATTTCTCCCTGACAGCGGACGGCCTGACCCACAGCATCGGCATCACCAACACCGGCCCCACCCCCGTCCCCGCCGGCTTCGGCCAACACCCGTTCTTCCCGCGCGGCCCGCGCACCCGCATCGCCTTCACCACCACCGAGATCTGGCACAACGGCGCCCCCGGCCAGATCCCCAGCCACGCCACCCCGGTCGAAGGCGTCTACGACCACAGCGCCGGCCAGGCCGTCGGCCCGGTGTTCATCGACAACTGCTTTTCCGGCTTCACCGGCCACGCCCGCATCGACAACCCGGATTTCGGCCACAGCCTGGAGATCACGTCAGACCCCATCTTCGGCCACTGCATCCTCTACACGCCGCCGGGCGTCCCGCATTTCGCCTTCGAACCGGTGAGCCACATGAACGACGCGATCAACCGTATGGACAGCCAGCCAGGCCACGGCCTGTTCATCCTCGCCCCCGGCGAAAGCCGAGACGGCAGCATCACCTATCGCGTGGAGACCCAAGCATGAGCGCAACCTACCGCAGCCTGCACGACGCCGGCGTGCTCATCTCCGGCGGCGCCTCCGGCATCGGCGCGCAGATGGTGCGCGGCTTCACCGCCCAGGGCGCCCACGTCACCTTCCTCGACATCGACGAGGAAGCCGCCGAAGCCCTGCGCGACGAGACCGGCGCCAGCTTCCGCCACTGCGACGTCACCGACATCCCCGCTTTGCGCGCCGCCATCGCCGCCACCGAGGCCGCCCACCCGATCGCCGTGCTCATCAACAACGCCGCCCGCGACGACCGCCACGCCATCGGCACCGTCGAACCCGAACAGTGGCACCGCACCCTGGCGCTGAACCTCGACCACCAGTTCTTCGCAACCCAGGCCGTCGCCCCGCTGATGGCCGCGCGCGGCAGCGGTGCTGTGATCCTGATGGGCTCGGTCTCCTGGATGCGCTCGCGCCCCGGCATGGTCGGCTACACCGCCGCCAAAGCCGCCATCCACGGCATGACCCGCACGATGGCCCGCGAATACGGCCCATCCGGCATCCGCGTGAACTGCATCGTCCCCGGCGCCATCCTCACCGAACGCCAGGCCGCCCTGTGGCGCACCCCCGCCGTGGACGCATCGATCCAGGAAGCCCAAGCCCTGAAGATGGTGCTGGACGGCAGCCACGTCGCCCGCATGGCGATGTTCGTCGCATCCTCGGAAGCATCCGGCTGCACCGGGCAGAACTTTGTGGTGGATGCGGGGATCACGTTGAACTGAGGCAGGCGCAGGCAAGTGGCAGGAAGATTCTTTTTTTTGTGAACAAAAAGAAGCAAAAAAACTTTATTCATTGGCATCGCCGTCTCTAAGAATAGACGGCGATGCCAATAAAAGTACCGTTGCAGCGACCGAATCCAGAAACTAAAGCCGACACCAAACGAACAAAGTTTTTTTGCTTCTTTTTGTTCACAAAAAGAAGACTCTTGCTCCCTCCCGCCCCCGGACCAACCATGCCCCTGATCCCCATCGACAACGGCTTCGAGCTCCGCATCGGCGGCACGCTGCTGATCCGCCATACCGAGGCCGAGCCCTGCGCCTATATCGGCCGCGGCGAGGCGCGGATGGACATGCACCAGGGCAACTTCGCCATCTCGGACTATCTCGTCGAGCGCGTGCCGCTGGCGATGGCGGAGATCGACGGCGCGCTGATCCGCTTCGGCGTGCTCACCCTGCGCCTGGAGGAAACGGCGGACAGCGCCATCCTGCACGTCGTCGGGGCGGCACCCGGCCTCAACCGCCTCTGGCTGCGCCTGCATGCCGAGCCGGGCGAGCACGCCTGGGGCTGCGGCGAGCAGATGTCGCATCTGAACCTGCGCGGCCGCCGCTTCCGGCTCTGGACCTCCGAGCCCGGGGTGGGGCGCGAACCCGGCACATTCATCACCTACAAGGCCGGCGTGGCCGGCGGCAATTTCGACAGCACCAACGCCCCGCAGCCCAGCTTCCTGACCTCGCGCCGGACATTCGTGCATCTGGAAACCACGGCGTACAGCGTGTTCGACTTCCGCCATGCGGGCTTCCACGAACTCGAATGCTGGGCGATGCCGGAGCGGCTGGAGCTGATGGTGGCGCCGAGCCTGCCCGCTCTGGTCGGCCGCGTCTCCACCCGCTTTGGCCGCCAGCCGCCGCTGCCGGAATGGCTGATGAACGGGGCCGTCATCGGCCTGAAATCCGGCGCCTCCGGCTTCGACCGGCTGGACCGCATCATCGCCGCCGGCACCGCTGTCTCCGCCATCTGGTGCGAGGACTGGGCCGGCATCCGCACCACCAGCTTCGGTACGCGCCTGTTCTGGGACTGGGTGTGGAACCCCGCCCGCTACCCTGACCTGCCCGCCCGCATCGCCGAACTGCGCGCGCGCGGCATCCGCTTCATGGCCTATGTCAGCCCCTATCTGTGCAGCGACGGCAGCCTGTTCCCCGAGGCCGAATCTCTCGGCCTGTTCGCCACCAACGCCGCGGGGGCCACGCATCTCGTCGATTTCGGCGAGTTCTCCTGCGGCGTGGTGGACTTCACCAAACCCGCCGCGCGCGACTGGTTCGCCCGGCGGATCATCCGCGGCAACATGCTCGATATCGGCATCTCCGGCTGGATGGCCGATTTCGGCGAATATCTGCCGATCGACGCGCTCCTGGAGGGCGGCGAGGCGACGATGCTGCACAACGCCTGGCCGCCGATCTGGGCCGGCGTGAACGCCCAGGCCGTCGCCGAGGCGGGGCAGACCGGGGAGGCGCTGTTCTTCATGCGCGCCGGCTTCACCGGATCGCAGGCGCATTGCCCGATGCTCTGGGCCGGCGACCAGTGCGTCGATTTCTCAAGGCATGACGGCCTGCGCACGGTGATCACCGGCGCGCTCTCCGCCGGCCTGCTCGGCCACGCGTACCACCACAGCGACATCGGCGGCTACACCAGCCTGTTCGGCAACGTCCGCACCGGCGAGCTGATCATGCGCTGGGCGGAGATGGCGGCCTTCACCCCGATGATGCGCACGCACGAGGGCAACCGCCCCGGCCACAATCTGCAGATCGACCAGGACGAGACGGTGCTCGCCCATTTCGCCCGGATGACGCAGGTGTGGCGGGCGCTGGTCCCCTACCTGCGCCACCTCGGCGCGGAGGCGCAAACCCAGGGCCTGCCCGCCCAGCGCCCGCTGTTCCTGCATTTCGAGGATGACCCCGCCTGCTACGAGATCGAGGACCAGTACCTCTACGGCCCCGACCTCCTCGTCGCCCCCGTCCACCAGGCGGCGCACGAGACGTGGTCCGCCTATCTCCCCGCCGGCGTCCGCTGGGTGCATCTGTGGTCCGGTGAGGCGCACGCCGGCGGCCAGCGCCTGCGCGTCCCCGCCCCGCTCGGCGAGCCGCCGGTGTTCTGGCGCGAGGGCTCGGCCTTCGCGGATGTGTTCACCGCCATCGCCGTCATGCTCGGGCGTGACGCCCCGGCCTACCGGCCGCTGAACGCATAGGCCACCCGATGCCGGTCCGCCCGGTGCCGCGCGATCGTCATTTCCACCGGCCGCCCGGCCTCATCCAGATAGACCATCCGGCTGACCAGGATCGCGCCCCCCTGCGTATAGTCCAGCCGCCGCGCCAGCGCCGCGTCGGCCAGTTCGGCGCTGACGGTGATGCTGGCGCCGGCCAGCTTGATCCCCAGCCGCCGCTCCACTGAGCGGAACACCACCACGTCGTCGAAATCCGCCCGCGCGAGGTGGCGGCCGATCTCCGGCGGGAAGTAGATCGCCACGTCCGATTGCGGCGCCTCATCCAGCAGCAGCCGGGCGCGCAGGCAGAACAGCGCCGTATCCGGCGGCAGCCCGAACACGGCGGCCGGTTCCGCCGCCCGCGCCTCGCCGTAGCTGAAGATATCCAGCCGCGCGCCGGCGGTCGCGGCGACGATATCGGCGAGGCTGTTCAGCGGCCGCACCGCCGGCAGCCGCGGCTCCGTGCTCACGACCACGGCCGTCTTCGCCGCCCGCTTGCGGATCAGCCCGTCCGCCTCCAGCTCGCGCAACGCATGGCGCACGGTGATCAGGCTGACCCCGAAAATGCGGGCGAGCGCCGCCTCGGTCGGCAACGCCTCCCCCAGTCCGATCCGCCCCGCGGCGATCGACGTGCGCAGCCGCCCCGCCGCTTGGCGCCACAAAGGACCATCCTCGCGGCGCAGCTTCCTGTTCCCAACCATCGGCGCCTTGTGCGGCACAGGGCGGCCCCCGCGCAAGCCCGGTTGACCCCTGCGGCCGGAAGCCCCACCTGAGGAGCCAGTAGCCGACTCGTCAGGAGCCGCCATGACCCGCATCCTCCCGCTCGCCGCCCTCTTGGCCGGCCTCGCCGCCTGCGCCCCCATCGCCCCGCCCGGCACCCCGCTCTCGGCCGCCGAGCTGCAATCCGCCCTGCCCGGCCGCGTGTCAGACTTCTCGAACGGCGTGCTGATCACCTGGAAGGCCGACGGAACCTTCACCTACCAGGACCGCTACGACCAGGCCGAGCCAGACGACCGCCGCGGCGGCATGATCAAATGGGGCACCGGCGGCACCTGGCGCGCAACGGACGGGCAAGTCTGCATGACCTTCCCCGGCCTCACCCGCTGCGACGGCATGTTCCGCACCGCCTCGGGCAGCCTGGTGGCGACGATCCTGAACTGGCCCTACGCCTTCACCCTGCGCTGATCAGCTCCGCCCGTAGCTGTCCTCCAGCCGCTCGATATCGTCCTCGCGCAGCTCGGCGCCGGTCTGCACCTCGATGAACACCAGATCGACGTCGCCGGGATTGGCAACGCGATGCACTGTGCCGAGCTTGAGATACACCGACTGATCCGGCCCCAGTTCCAGCGTCTCCGCATCCCGCGTCACCCGCGCCCGCCCGGCCACCACCACCCAGTGCTCGGCCCGGTGGCGATGGCGCTGCAGCGACAGGATGCCGCCGGGGATCACCCGGATGCGCTTCACGCAATAGCCCGGCCCGGCATCCAGCACCGCCCAGTCGCCCCAGGGCCGGCTGTCGGCTTGGCCGGCAGCGTAGTCGTTGATCACGGCGGGACTCCTTTCGACAGTTCTTGACGACCAAATCGTTTGGCCTTATCGAAGTCAACAATCCAAAAGCTTTCGGAAACGTCAAACAACATGTCGCTGGCCAAAATAGCCGCGAATCTCGGCATCTCCATCACCACCGTGTCGCGGGCGCTCGGCGGCTTCAGCGACGTCGCCGCCACCACCCGCGCCCGCATCGAAGCCGAAGCCGCCCGCCTCAACTACCACCCCAACGAAAACGCCCGCCGCCTGCGCCGCGGCCGGGCAGACGCGATCGGCCTCGTCGTGCCCACCAGCCCCGGCGACTTCGCCGACCCCTTCTTTCTGCGCATGCTCGCCGCCATCGGCCCCGCCCTCGCCCAGGCCAACCTCGACCTGCTGGTCACCACCGCCCGCCCCGGCGCGGAGGAGATGCGCGCCTACCGCAAAATGGTCGAAACCCGCAAAGTGGACGGCCTGTTCGTCGCCCGCACCCGCCGCCGCGACGACCGCATCGCCTACCTGCTCGACCAGAACATGCCCTTCGTCGCCCACGGCCGCGCCAACGAGCCCCGCGTCTTCGCTTGGCTGGACATCGATGGCGAGGCCGCCTGCCGCGCCGCCACCGAACGCCTGATCGGCCTCGGCCACCGCCGCATCGGCATGATCAACGCGCCGACCCTCTACAGCTTTGCCCATCACCGCGAAGCCGGCTGGCACGCCGCCCTGTGGGACGCGCAGCTCCCCCCCGGCCCGCTCGCCCATGTCGAGCCCTCCGAGGAATCCGGCTTCCTCGCCGCCAAGGCCATGCTCGCCGACCCCGCCCCCCCCACCGCCATCCTCTGCGCCCCCGACCGTCTCGCCGTCGGCTGCCTGCACGCTTTGGCGGACGCCGGCCTGCGCGCCGGCGGGGACATCTCGGTGATCGGCTTCGACAACCTGCCGGTGGCCACCTACACCGACCCGCCGCTGACCACGATCGCCCAGCCGATCGAACGCGCGGCCGCCCGCATGGTGGAAATGCTGCTCGCCCGCATCGCCGGCACGCCCGCCGACGGCATGCAGGAACTCTGGCAGGCCGAACTCATCCAACGCGCCTCGGACGGACCGGCACGGGCCGCCGCGGCATCAGCATCCCCGGGAGGAAACACCACCAATGAACCGCAGAACGCTCCTCGGCCTTAGCGCCGCCCTGCTCGCGCTGGCCCTGCCGGCCCAGGCCCAGCAGCCCACCGTCTTCCTCTCCACCCAGCTCCGCCCGGTGGAGACGGCGCAGATCATGCGCACGCAGATCCTCAAGGATTATGCCGGAAAGGTGGATTTCGTCCCCGAACAGCCGCCGGAAATGGTGGTCCGCATGCAGGCCGAAAAGCAGGCCGGCAAACACACCATCAGCCTGCTCGCCGGCGTCCATGGCGAGCTGCAACCCCTCGTCCCCGCCGGCATCCTCACCCCGCTGAACGACGTGGCCGAGAGGCTGAAGGCCCGCGGTTTCGCCGCCGACCTGATGGACCTCGGAAAGTTCGGCACCCCGAACCAACTGATGATCCCCTGGATGCAGGCAACCTACGTCATGGTCGCCAACAAGAAGGCCCTGCCGCACCTGCCGGCCGGGGCCGACATCAACAAACTCACCTACGCCCAGCTCGCCTAATGGGGTGCGAACCTCCAGAAGGCCACCGGCCGCCGCCTGCTGGGCTTCCCCGCCGGGCCGACCGGGCTGATGCACCGCTTCTTCGAAGGCTTCCTGCTGCCCAGCTACACCGGCGGCGTGATCACCACCTTCAAATCGCCCGAAGCCGAACAGGCCTGGACCGAGTTCGCCGCCCTGTGGAAGTCCGTCACCCCCAACTCCACCAACATCAACTTCATGGCCGAACCGCTCCTGACCGGCGACGTCTGGGTCGGCTTCGACCACATCGCCCGGGTGCTGGACGCGCTCACCAAACAGCCCGACGAATTCGTCACCTTCCCCGCCCCCGCCGGCCCCAAAGGCCGCGGCTGGATGCCCGTCCTCGTCGGCCTGGCCATCCCCGCCGGCGCGCCTGACGTCGCCGGCGCCAAGGCGCTGATCGACCACCTCACCAAGCCCGCCACCCAGATCACCACCGCTTCGACCGTCGGCTTCTTCCCCGTCACCTCCGCCGAACTCCCCACCGACCTCACCGCCGGCATGAAACTCGCCGTCTCCGCCGTGCAGAAAACCGGCGCGGCGACGGACGGCATCGCCGCCCTGCTCCCCGTCGGCCTCGGCGCCAAATCCGGCGAGTTCGACAAAATCTTCCTCGACACCTTCCAACGCATCGTCCTGCGCGGCGAAAAACCCCGCGACGTGCTCGACCGCCAAGCCGCCACCCTCACCCGCCTGATGACCGAAACCGGCGCGCCCTGCTGGAGGCCGGACCCGGTGAGCTCGGGCGCTTGCCAGGTGAAGTAGAAGCAAGCGCCTCGTCGATTGGCTTTGCCGGCTGTCAGACCAGACGGCGAAGCCAATCGATCTGACGTTGGGTTGAAAATTGGAAGTCAAGCGGCAGGAAGAGTCTTCTTTTTGTGAACAAAAAGAAGCAAAAAAACTTTTTCCGTTGGATCACGCTGACTTACCAAATGCGCGCTGAGGTTTATCGGATTCTTTGGCTTCGCCAGCTTTTCACCCGTCTATCCGCCTAGTCGGCGAAGCCCCGGACAGAAGTTTTTTGCTTCTTTTTTTCAAAAAAGAAGATTCTTGCCTTCCTTCCCCGCCCCTCGCCTTCCCTCCCCACCCCAAGGGCCAAGATGCAGAACCGTTGGCTCCCTTATGCCCTCGTCGCCCCGGCCGCTCTATTCCTCGGCGTGTTGTTCCTGATCCCCCTCGTGCAGACCGGCGCGCTGGCGTTTCAGGTTCGCGGCACCTGGGACATGGGCAACTTCCACCGCATGGCCGACGACCTGAACTTCAACGACGCGCTGGCCAACACCTTCAAGCTGGTGCTGGTGGCGGTGCCGGTGCAGCTGTGCCTGGCGATGGGCATGGCGATGATGCTGCGCCACATCCAGCGCGGCCGGTCGGTGATTCTGTGGATCTGGTCGATCCCCCTGGGCATATCGGACCTCGCGGCCGGGCTGGTCTGGCTGGCGATCCTGACCGACCAGGGCTATCTCAACACCATCCTCTTCCACCTCGGCGTGATCAGCGCACCCGAGAGCTTCCTGACCTATGAGACTCCTTTCGCCCTGTTCATGGCGGTTGCCATCGCCGAGATCTGGCGCGCCACAGCCATCGTCCTGCTGATCCTCGTCGCCGGCGTGCAGGTGCTGCCGAAGGAATACGGCGAGGCCGCCGAGGTCTTCGGCGCCTCCCCCTGGCAGGCCTTCACCAAAGTGACGCTGCCGCTGCTGAAACCCTCCATCCAGACCGCCCTGATCCTGCGCACCGTCCTCGCCTTCGAGGCCTTCGCCGTGGTGATGGCGCTGGGCGGCCGCAACTTCCCGGTGCTGGTCAGCGAGGCCTACAACTGGAAGCATTTCAACCAGGACACGGGGGTGGCCGCCGCCTATGCCATGGTCATCATGGCAATCTCGGTGGCCGCAACACTGGTGTTCCTGCGCCTGCTACGCACGCCCGCGGAGCAACGCTCATGACGCTGCGTCGCTGGGTTTTCCTCTCCGGCGTGGCCGTGCTCTGCGCCTGGGTGCTGGTGCCGATCTGGCTGATCGCCGCCAGCGCCATGGGCGGGCAGGCGCAGATCAGCGCCTGGCCCAAGCCCTTCTGGCCCATCGGCGGCACGCTGGACGGCCTGACCAAGTTCCTGGCGATCGAAGGCGTCTGGAAAGCCACGCTGAACTCCGTGCAGGTCGCGATGATGACGATGGTGATGGCCATCCTCCTCGGCGCCCCGGCCGGCTACGCGCTCGCCCGCTTCAACTTCCGCGGCGCCACCCTGTTCCGCGTGCTGGTGATGATGACCCGCGCCTTTCCCGTCGCCATCCTGGCCCTGCCGCTGACGGTCAGCTTCATCCGCATGGGCGTCTACGACACGCCCTTCGGCGTCGCCCTGATGCACACCACGCTGGCCTTGCCCTTCGCCATCCTCGTCTCCGCCAGCCTGTTCCAGGCCATCCCCCGCGAGTTGGAGGAAGCCGCCTGGGTCTTCGGCTGCTCGCGCGTGGGTGCTGCCATCCGCGTCGTCCTGCCACTGGCCCTCCCCGGCATCGCCGCGACCGCGATCTTCGCCTTCGTCATCTCCTGGAACGAGGTCTTCGCCGCCTCGGTGCTGACCGTACGCAACCGCACACTGACGGCCTATCTCCTGGCCGTCCTCTCCGAAAGCCCCATGCACCTGCAATTCGCCGGCGGCTTCCTGCTGATCGTCCCCTCCGTCCTCTTCATCTTCCTGGTCCGCAAACATCTGTTTGCCATGTGGGGGATCGCGAACCGATGAGCGCGCCGGAAGCAAGCAAGGCGAGGGGCTTCGCCCCCTCGACCCCCACCAAGGTCGGCGACCTTGGATTGGCATTCTTCAGCTTGGGTTTGAGAGAGGGGGTCATCGCCCGCTTGCGACAGCCGGGCCGACCCCCTCTCTCAAACCCAACTCATGATCGTCGGTCCAGGGACACTGTCCCTGGCGGGGTCCAGGGGCAGAGCCCCTGGCCTTACTCACTTCAGGAGACGCCCAATGGCTGAGATCGTCATAGACGGCATCCGCAAGGCCTTCGGCCCCGTCGTCGCCCTCGAAAAAGTGCAGCTGACGGTGCCGGACGGCGAGTTCCTCGCCCTCCTCGGCCCTTCCGGCTGCGGCAAGACCACGCTGCTGCGCATCATCGCCGGGCTGGAGACGCAAACCGAAGGCCGCGTGCTGATCGGCGGGCGCGACGTCTCGCAATTGCCGCCCCGCAAGCGCGGCCTCGCCATGGTGTTCCAGAACTACGCCGTCTTCCCGCATCTCACGGTCGCCGAGAATGTCGCCTTCGGCCTGCGCATGGCCGGCGCCGACAAGGCCCGCATCGACCGCCAGGTGAACAAGGTCGCCGGCCTGCTGCATATCGAGCCCTACCTCGCCCGCTACCCCGGCCAGCTCTCCGGCGGCCAGCGCCAGCGCGTCGCCGTCGCCCGCGCCCTCGCCGTCGAGCCCTCGGTCCTGCTGATGGACGAGCCGCTCTCCAATCTCGACGCCCTGCTGCGCCTCGAAATGCGCGCCGAACTCAAGGCCGTGCTCCGCGAGGCCGGCACCACCACCGTCTATGTCACCCACGACCAGACCGAGGCGATGGGCCTCGCCGACCGCATCGCCGTCCTGCACAGCGGCCGCATCGAGCAGATCGACGTCCCCGCCACCCTCTACCGCCACCCCGCCACCCGCTTCGTCGGCGGCTTCGTCGGCGCGCCCCCGATGAACTTCTGCCCTGTCACCGCCACCAACGGCACCGCCGACCTCGCCGGCCTCACCCTGCCCTGCCCCCGCGCCGACGGCCCGGTCACGCTCGGCATCCGCGGCGAGGACATCGACATCGCTGCCTCCGGCGCCGAATTCCGCGTCCTCGTCGCCGAGCCGATGGGCAGCCACGCCTTGCTGACCGGCGACCTCGCCGGCACCCGCATCCGCGTCGTTGCCCCGGCCGACACGCTGCCCCCCGCCGGCACCATCCTCCACCTCCGCCCCCGCCCCGACCGCATCACCTGGCTGCACGCCGAGACCGGCGCATCCCTCACCGGAACCCACTGATGACATCTCGCACTGAAGAAGCCCGCCAAGTCCTGCGCACCAACGACCGCGGCGGCTACACCGTCCCCACCGCCCGCCTCTACCCCTTCCAGTGGAACTGGGACTCCGCCTTCGTAGCCATGGGCTTCGCAACGTTCGACGAACCCCGCGCCTGGGACGAACTCGACCACCTCGCCAAAGGCCAATGGGAAGACGGCCTGATCCCCCAGATCATCTTCCACGCCCCATCCGACGACTACTTCCCCGGCCCCGACGTCTGGCAGATCGAGCGCACGCCCCCCACCACCGGCATCACCCAACCCCCGGTCATCGCCACCGCCGCCCGCCGCATCTGGCAGCGCTCCGCCACCCCCAAAGCCGCCACCGACCGCCTCAAGACCCTCTACCCCGCCCTCCTCGCCTACCACCGCTGGTTCGCCACCGCGCGCGACCCGCAATCCACCGGCCTCGTCACCACCCTGCACCCGTGGGAGACGGGGATGGACAACTCCCCCGCCTGGGACATCCCGATGGCCCGCGTCCCCACCACCACCGAAACCACCATCCGCCGGCGCGACACCAGCCATATCGACCCCGCCATGCGCCCCCGCGCGGAGGACTACCAGCGCTTCATCCACCTCGTGGACACGTTCCGCCACGCCGGCTGGAACCCCGCCCGCATGATGGCCGCCTCCCCCCTGCGCGTGGCCGACATCGCCACCAACGCCATCCTCCTGCGCGCCGAACGCGACCTCCTCGCCATCGCCGAGGCCCTCGGCACCCCGGCCGAACAGGCCGAAATCGCCGCCCGCATCACCCTGATGCAAGCCGCCATCAGCGAACTCTGGAACCCCGAACACGGCCTCTTCACCAGCCGCGACCTGATCGACGGCTCCCCCCTCGCCCCCGCCACCTCCGCCGGCTTCCTCCCCCTCTTCGCCGGCGCCGCCACCCCGCAGCAAGCCGCCGCGATGCGCGAGACCCTGCACCGCTGGGCGAAGGCCGGCCACCTCGTCCCCTCCACGGACCCGCATTCGGAAAAATTCGAGCCCCTGCGCTACTGGCGCGGCCCCATCTGGGCCGTCGTCAACTGGATGATCGCCGAAGGCTTCGCCGACATGGGCGACGCCCACTCCGCCAGCCTCATCCGCCACCACACAAGCGACCTCATCGCCCAGGCCGGTTTCGCCGAATACTTCGACCCGCAAACCGGCACGGGCGCCGGCGGGGCGAGCTTCTCCTGGACGGCGGCGATCTGGTTGTTGCTGGAGGAAGCGAAGTAAAGGCAGACGAAATTCTTCTTTTTGTGAACAAAAAGAAGCAAAAAAACTTTATCCATTTGCGCCCGGCCTACCCGCACAATAGACCTGGTGCGTAAGTCGGGCCACTTCGTCGCGGAGACGGCTTGAAATCAGGGGATTCCCAGATCACGGGTCGATAG
>CAMCJI010000068.1 GCA_945874805.1 Asaia bogorensis
CTTCGGTGCGCGGCAGGAACTCACCTGGTACATCTTCGCCGGTGTGGACGGCCAGGTGGTCGCGCGCGACACTTTGCTCAACGGCGCGCTGTTTCAGTCCTCGGCGCATGTACAGCACAACTGGCTGATGGCGGAGATGCAGGCCGGGCTGGCGGTGCTGTGGCACGGCATCCGCCTCAGCTACACGCATACGTGGCAGACGGCTTCCTTCCGCGGCCAGAAAGGCGGGCTCTTTAATTTTGGTTCGCTGGCCGCCTCGGTCCGGTTCTGACCGTTCCGGCCCAGGTTTATGCGTAGACTCCGACGCTGCCGGGGAGCGCGCCTGCGCCGCTAGACTCGCTTCTGGAGCAAGCAGGGAGCGAGCACATGACGGACGGCACCACCGCCACATCCGACCCGTGCGCCACGCCGCGATGACCTTGAACCCATCGGGTTCGGGGAGCGCCGCCACGCCGTACCGGCCAGCGTCTCTCCCGTCCATCTCCCTGTTTTATAGCATTATTCAGACCCACGGGTGCTCCACCGGCGGTCATCACGCCCTCGCAGGACCGACACATGCAACATACCCATAACACCCTCGACGCGCAGACCCGCACCCAGGCGGTCATGCTCCTCAACCGCCATCTCGCCGCCGCGATCGACCTGCATGGCCAGCTCAAGCAGGCCCATTGGAACGTCCGCGGCCCGGGCTTCATCGCTGTGCACGAACTGCTCGACAAGGTGGCCGAAACGGCGCTCGCCGATGTCGATGCACTGGCCGAGCGGGCGGGCGCGCTGGGCGGCGATGCGCGCGGCACGGCAGCGACGGCGGCGGCCGAATCCTTCCTGATCCCCTATCCCCACCACATCGCTGGTGTACAGCAGCACTGTTTTGCGGTCTGCGGTGCGCTTGCTGCGTTCGGCGAGTCCGTGCGCGAAGCCGCGACAACCGCGACGGCGTTCGGCGATGCGGACACCGCCGACCTGCTGACGGGCATCTCGCGCGGGGTGGACCAGAATCTGTGGCTCGTGGGATCGAACCTCGCACATGTCTGATGCGGCGGCGCCGTCGGGAGTCCATTTCCTCCGCAGCTTCGTTCGCCTGGCTGGGCCATACTTCACCCAGCCGGGCCGCTGGCGGCCACGGCTGCTGGTCGCACTGCTGGCCGCGGCGATCGTGGCGCAGGTCGCGGTGGCGATCCGCCTGAACTGGTGGAGCGCCGACCTGTTCGACGCGCTGGAGCGGCATTCCACCGACAGCGCGATGCTGCAGATCGGCATCTTCGCCCTGATCGTCCTGGGCACGATGGCAGCCAACACACTGCATCTCGTCGCCCGGCGGATCCTCTACCTCGACTGGCGGCGCTGGCTGACCGGCCGGGTGATCGATGGCTGGATGGAGGATTCGCGCCATTATCAGGTCGGCCTGATCCCGGGCGATCACGACAACCCCGATGGGCGCATCGCCGAGGATGTGCGCATCGCCACCGAGGCGGCGGTGGATCTCGCCAGCAGCCTGACCTACTGCATCCTGCTGCTCGCGAGTTTCGTCGGTATCCTGTGGTCGCTGTCCGGGCGCATCAGCGTTTTCGGCCTGTCGCTGCCCGGCCATCTCGTCGCACTCGCTTTGCTCTATGCCGGCACCGGTGCGGCGGTGGCCTTCCTGCTCGGCCGCCCGCTGGTGCGCGCGACGGACATGCGGCAGACGCGCGAGGCCGATTTCCGCTTCCGCCTTGTCCGCGCCCGCGAGAATGCCGAGCCGATCGCCATCGCCCGAGCCGAGGCATCGGAACGCGGGCGCCTCGTCGTCTCGTTCGACACCATCCTCGCCGCCTTCCGTGGTCAATCGACCAGCCTCGCGCGGCTGCTCGCCTTCACCTCCGGCTACGTCACCGTCGCCGGCGTTTTTCCCATCCTCGTCGGCACGCCGCGCTTCATGGCAGGCACCATGACGCTGGGCGCGCTGATGCAGTCCGCTCAGGCGTTCCAGCAGGTCACCGCCGCCCTCTCCTGGCCGATCGACAACCTGCCGCGCATCGCCGAGTGGCGCGCCTCGGTGGAGCGCATCCTGGCGTTGGAGGACGCGGTGCAGACCGTGGCGCTGGAAGCCGCGCGCAGCGGTGCCACGGCGATCAACCTCGACCGCGCCGCAGGCCCCCTGCTGGGTGTGCGCGACCTGTGGGTGGCAGCCCCAGACGGCACCGCCATGCTCTCCAACATCGAGCTGAACCTGCAGCCCGGCGAGCGCATGCTCATCGATGGCGACGGCGAGGCCTCCGCCGCCCTGTTCCGCGTGCTGGCCGGCATCTGGCCGTGGGGGCGCGGCTGTATCGACCTGCCGGGCGATGCGGAGATGGTTGCCGTCGGCCGGCTCCCCTTCCTGCCGCAAGGGCCGCTGGCCGACGCGATGACCTTCCCCGAACCCGCCTCCAAATTCACCACTGCGGAGTTGGTGGCAGCCCTTGCCGGCGTCGGCCTCGCCCCCCTGGCCGATCAACTGGCCATCGAGGCGGACTGGGGGCGCACGCTCTCAGGCCCGGAACTGCAACGCCTGACCTTCGCGCGGCTGATCCTGCTGCGGCCGCGCTGGGTCGTGCTGGGCTACGCCACCGACACGCTCGACCCCGAGACCGGCGACGCCATGATCACCCTGCTGTCCGCCGCGCTGCCGGAGGCCGGCATCGTCATGGTCGGGCGGCATCCCGGTTCGACGGAGGTGTTCGGCCGGCACATGCTGCTCGAACGCGCACAGGGGCAGGAGGTGCTGCTCAGCGAAGTCCACGCCCGCCGCGTGGCTGCGAGGCAGCCACGCGGCCATCCGCTGCGGCTGATCGACTGGTTGCGCCAAGGCTACGGCGGCTGAGGCGGCCTATGCCGCCTGGGCCACGCCGCGCGGCGTGCGCTGGTTTTCCATGCCCTTGAAGGTGCCGAACTTCATCATCGCCGTCCACAGATGGTCGCCGTAGGGGAAGGGCGCGAAATCCGGATTGCCCGGCAGCGGGCGGATCACCGCATCCACCCGCGGCTCATAGAAGAACGGGATGGAGTGCCGCCGCCGCCCGGGTGCGAGCACGCGGTGGCTGGTCGCGCGGATGCGCCCGCCGGTCCAGCGTTCCAGCAGGCCGCCGAAATTGACCGCCAGCGTGCCCTCGCGCGGTGGCACGTCGAGCCATTCGCCGCTGGCCGCCAGCGCCTGCAACCCCTCCACCCCATCCTGCGCGAGCAGGGTGACGAAGCCGCTGTCGATATGCGCGCCGGTCAGCACGATGCGCGTCTCGCCCTTGTGCTGGACGTAGGTGCGGGTCGGATCGTCGGCGGCGAGGTCGCTCTCGTTCGGGATCGGGTAGTCCATCATCCGCAGGGTGGAGTTGCCGCCGGAGAAGGCCGCGGCGAAATGATCCTCCGCCAGGCCCAGGCTGCGGGCGAAGCTGCGCATGATCGTGCCGCCCAGCCGCTCCATGTCGATGTAGTACGCCGCCGCCGCATCCCGCCAGCCGGGCAGGGCGGGCTCGGAGGGAAACGGCGTCGGCTCCAGCAGGGGGTCGCTGTCCGCGTCCGGGCTGCGGGGATGGGCGACGTCCGGGCCGACATCGTAGCCGGTCACCCGCGTCATGCCCGGCGTTGCCGGATACCAGCCGCGATAGATGT
The DNA here is from genome assembly GCA_945874805.1 of Asaia bogorensis. Classification (GTDB taxonomy): domain Bacteria; phylum Pseudomonadota; class Alphaproteobacteria; order Acetobacterales; family Acetobacteraceae; genus CAIRTN01. The sequence continues at coordinate 3,628 of CAMCJI010000068.1, forward strand.
TGGGCTGCGCAGGGTCGTAGCGCTGGCGCCACAGCCTGCGGCTCTCGGCGTCCGGCAGGTCGAAGATGTGCAGCAACGCGGCGCGGCGCGCGGCGGTGGCGGGCAGCAGCGCGGGCGGGGCGGTGATGGTCAGAAAGCCGGAGCCGGTGGCGGCGGCGAACATCGCTGCATCGGCGGCATCGCGCGCTTCACCGGCGGGGCCGAACAGCGGGGCGACATCGATCAGGGGGATCATGCAGGGTCTCCCGGTTTTGCCCCTGACTCTGCCCCCCGTTCGCCCAGCCATGCAAGAGCGCCCTGCGCCGCCGCCACGCCGGAACTCAGGCAGCCCTGCAACAGGTAACCGCCCGTCGGCGCCTCCCAGTCCAGCATCTCCCCGGCCGCGAACAGCCCGGGGCGCCGCCGTAGCATCAGCCGCGCGTCCAACTCGTCCCAGGCGATACCGCCGGCGGTAGAGATCGCCCGCGCCATTCCCAGCGGCGCGGTCAGCCGCACCGGCAAGTGCTTGACGAGCGCCGAGAGCGGGCCGCCCGCTCCGGCATGCAGCGCCTCCTGCACCAGCCCGATCGCCGCCGGATCAAGCCCGGCGCGGCGCAGCGTGTTGGAGAGCGACACCCCGCCGCGCGGCGCATCCAGCCGGCCGGCCAGGGCCGCGGCTTCCATGTCCGGCCGCAGGTCGATATGCAGCGTCGCCTGGCCCTCGGCGGCAATCGCCTCGCGAAGCGCCGCGGACAGGGCATAGACCGCCCCGCCCTCGATCCCCGCGGCCGTCAGCACCGCCTCGCCGCGAACGCTCTCTCCGGCGAAGCTCAGCGCGATGCGCTTCAGCGGCTGCCCGGCATGCCGCGCGCGCAGATGCGCCGACCAGTCGACCGCGAAGCCGCAATTCGCCGGGCGCAGCGGGGTGATACGGATGTCGCCGAGCAGCGCCGCCCATCGCCCGTCCGATCCCAGGCCCGGCCAGGTGGCCCCGCCGAGTGCGAGGATCGTCGCATCGGCGGCGAAGCTGCTGCCATCGGCAAAGCACAGCGCGCCGGCCGCATCCCACCCCGTCCAGGTCGCCCGCGTGCGCAACTGCACGCCCAGACCCGCCAGCCGCGCGAGCCAGGCGCGCAGCAGCGGGCTCGCCTTCATCGCGCGCGGGAAAATCCGCCCGGATGTGCCGGTGAACACCGGCTGGCTCAGCCCCTGGGCCCAGGCGACGAGGGCTTCCGGCGGGAAGGCCGCGAGCAACGGCGCCAGCCGCGCCGCGCTCGCCCCGTAGCGCGGCACGAACCGGTCGAGCGGTTCGGAGTGGGTCAGGTTCAGCCCGCCGCGCCCGGCCATCAGCAGCTTGCGGCCGGGCGTGGGCATGCGGTCGAACAGGGTGACGGCGGCGCCGCCGGCGGCAAGCGTTTCGGCTGCCATCAGTCCGGCCGGGCCGGCGCCGATGACTGCGATCCGGGGGACGGCAATGCGGGGAGGGGGGTTCATCCCGGCCTTATGCGCCAGGCGTGGCGGGGTTACGAGGGGCACGCGGACTGGCTATATCAGGCGCATGGCGTTCTTCCCCGACCTCGCAGCCTCCGACCTGGCGGCGCTGACCGTCTTTCTGGCGGCCTGGCTCGGCTATCCCGTCGCCATCCGCCTCCTCGGTCCGGGTGCCATCAATGCCGGCCTGCACGATGTGCGGGTGCTGTGGATGCGCAGCATGTCCCTGCGCGACAACCGCATCTTCGACAGCTCGCTGATCGGCCTCGTCGTCCACAGCACCAGCTTCTTCGCCTCCACCAGCCTGATCGCCATCGGCGCGCTGATCGGCGTGCTCACCGGCCTCGACCGGCTGCTGCCGGCGTTCGAGGGCGTGGGCGTCGCGATGCCCCGGGGGCTGCTGGAGCTGAAGATCCTGCTGCCGCTGCTCGTGCTGGTGCAGGGCCTGTTCAAGCTCACCTGGGCGCTGCGCCAGCTCAACTACACCGTCGCCCTGCTGGGTGCCTACCCACCGATGCGGCTGGAGACGGGGCTGCGCGACCGGCTGACGGCGGAGATCGGCGGCGTTCTCTCCAGCGCGGTCGCCACCTTCAACGCCGGCATCCGTTCCTATTATTTCGCGCTGGTGGCGCTGGCCTGGCTGGCCGGCCCCTGGGCGCTGGGGATCGCGGCCTGCGCGCTGACCCTGCTGCTGCTGCACCGCCAGAGCCGCTCCGGCGTGTCCGCCCGCTTCGCCCGGGCCCGTGCCTTGATGATCCAGGCGCACGCCCCCCCTGCTGCGACGCAGAAGGCCGACCCATGAGCGACATCTACGACCTCGCGGTGATCGGCGGCGGCATCAACGGCGCCGGCATCGCCCGCGATGCGGCCGGGCGCGGCTGGCGGGTGCATCTGTGCGAACAGGGCGATCTCGGCGGCGCCACCTCCGCCGCCTCGACGAAGCTCATCCACGGCGGCCTGCGCTATCTCGAGCACTACGAATTCCGCCTGGTGCGCGAGGCCCTGATGGAGCGCGAAGTGCTCTGGGGCATCGCCCCGCACATCATCTGGCCGCTGCGCTTCGTGCTGCCGCACCACAAGGGCCTGCGCCCAGCCTGGCTGCTGCGCCTCGGCCTGTTCCTCTACGACAATCTCTGCGGCCGCAAGAAGCTGCCGGCGACGCGCACGCTCGACCTGCGCCACGACCCCGCCGGCGCCGCCCTGAAGCCCGAATTCACCCGCGCCTTCGAGTATTCCGACTGCTGGGTGGAAGATTCGCGCCTCGTCGTCCTCAACGCCCGCGATGCCGCCGAACGCGGGGCGGTGATCGCCACGCGCACCGCCTGCATCGCCGCCGTACGCGAAGCCGGCGCCTGGACGCTGACCCTGCGCACCACCGGCGGGCAGACGAGCACGATCCGCGCCCGCGCCGTGGTCAACGCCGCCGGCCCCTGGGTGGCACAGGTGATCGGCGGCGTCCTGCGCGCCAACGCACCGGCCAAGGTCCGCATGGTCAAGGGCAGCCACATCGTCGTGAAGCGCCTCGTCGAACACGACCGCTGCTACATCTTCCAGAACGCCGATGACCGCATCTTCTTCGCCATCCCCTACGAGACCGATTTCACCCTCATCGGCACCACCGACGAGCATTTCACCGGCGACCCCGGCGCCGTCGCCATTTCGAAAAACGAAATCGCCTACCTCTGCGCGGGGGCATCCGGCTATTTCAAAAAGCCCGTCACCCCTGCCGATGTCGTCTGGACCTACTCCGGCGTCCGCCCGCTCTATGACGACGGCGCCAGCGCGGCCCAGGAAGCCACGCGCGACTACGTGCTGAAGCTCGACGCCCCCGCGGGCGAGCCGGCCGTGCTGAGCGTGTTCGGCGGCAAGATCACCACCTATCGCCGCCTCGCCGAATCCGCCCTCGCCCAGCTCGCCCCGCATCTGCCCGCCCCCACCGGTGCGGCCCCCGGCTGGACCGCCAGTGCGGCGTTGCCCGGCGGCGACTTCCCCACCGACGGGTTCGCGGCCCTGGTGGCCAGCCTGCATGCCGACTACCCGTTCCTCGCCCCCGCCCATGCCCGCCGCCTCGCCCGCGCCTACGGCACCCGCGCGCGCCTGCTGCTCGGCAGCGCCACGGCCCTGGCCCAGCTCGGCCCCATCCCCGGCACCGACCTCACATCCGCCGAGGTGCGCTATCTCGCCGCCCAGGAGTGGGCGCAAACCGCCGACGACATCGCCTGGCGGCGCAGCAAGCTCGGCCTGCGCCTCACCTCCGGGCAGCTCCAGACCATCGATTTCATCCTGACCGCAGGCGAGGCGACATGAGCGAACCCCAGGGCGAACTGCTGATCGTGCAACCGGGCGAGGCCGAGGAATACTGGCAGCCCGTACCGGCCAACGGCCACATCAAGGTCATCCTCTCCCCCGCCCGCGTCGGCATGGAACACAAGCTCGGCTTCGGCACCCAGATCGTGCCCCCCGGCGGCTTTGTGCGCGAGCACGCCCACGACCGCGTCGAGGAAGTCATCCACGTCATCGCCGGCGAGGGCACCGCCCTGGTCGAAGACGTCGAACACCCGATGCGCCCCGGCACGACCTTCTTCCTCGGCCGCCACCGCCGCCACAAGTTCATCAACACCGGCACCACGGACCTGACCTTCGTCTGGCTGGTCGTCCCCAACGGGCTGGAGGATTTCTTCGCCGGCATTGGCCGCCCGAAGACCGCGGGCTCGCCTGATCCCACGCCGTTCCCCCGCCCGGCCGACACGCTGGCGATCGAAGCTCGCACTGTGTTCGCGCCGCCGACGAAGAACAGTCAGGTTTAGGGAAGGCAAGACTCTTCTTTTTTGAAAAAAAGGAAGCAAAAAACTTTTGGCACGCGGCGAAGCCAATAACCCCCACTTCGCGAGCCAGACCCCCACCCAACGAATAAAGTTTTTTTGTTTCTTTTTGTTCACAAAAAGAAGACCCTTCCTTGCCTTCTCTAACCACTGAACGGACCAAGAAAATGCGCCTCTCCGGCAAAGTCGCCATCGTCACCGGCGCCGCCAGCGGCATCGGCGCCGCCACCGCCCGTCTCTTCGCCGCCGAGGGCGCCTGGGTTGCCGTTGTCGATCGCGATATCGACGGCGCGCGCGCCATCGCCGATGGTTTCGACGGCCTGGCCATCGCCTGCGACGTCGGCGACGACGCGGAGGTCGCGGCGATGGTGGCCGAAACCCTCGACCGCTTCGGCGGCATCGACGTGCTGGTCGCCAATGCCGGCTTCGGCATCCAGGGCAGTGTCACCGAGACCGAGCCGGATGCCTGGGATGAGCTGATGCGCGTCAACCTCAAGGGCGTCTATCTCTGCGCCCGCCACGCCATCCCGCCGATGGCGGCCGGGGGAGGGGGGGTGATCGTCAACACCTCGTCGAACACCGCGCTCGTCGGCATCCGCGACCGCGCGGCCTATGTCGCCTCGAAGGGCGGCGTTGCCGCACTCACCCGGGCCATGGCGATCGACCACGCCCACCAGAATATCCGCGTCAACGCGGTTCTCCCCGGCCCGACAATGACGAGCTATTTCAACCGGATGGTGCAGTCCGCCCCGGACCCCGAGGGCTTCAAGGCCGCACTCGCCGCCCGCTCGCCGCTCAACCGCATGGCCGAGCCGGAGGAGATCGCGCGCGCCATCCTCTTCCTCGCCTGCGAGGACAGCAGCTTCGCCACCGGCTCCCTGCTCACCGTCGATGGCGGCCATTCCGCATGGTAAGCCCGCAGAACGAGACCGAGGCCGCGATCACCACCCGCCGCTCCATCCGCGGCTTCCGGCCGGACCCGGTGGACCGCGCCACGATCGAACACCTGCTCGACATCGCCGCCCGCGCGCCCAGCGGCACCAACATCCAGCCCTGGCGGGTGATCGCGCTCGCCGGCGCGCCGCTGGACGACTTCCGCGCCGGTCTCGCCGCCGCGTTCGAGGCGGGTGCCACGTCCGCAGCGGAACGCCAGTACTACCCCACCCCGCTGCCCGAGCCCTACCTCGCCCGCCGCCGCAAGATCGGCTGGGCCCTCTACGGCCATCTCGGCATCGCCCGCGGCGAGACGGAGAAGATGCGCGCCCACCTGCTGCGCAACCTCGCCTTCTTCGGCGCCCCGGTCGGCCTCATCTGCACGATCGACGCGCGCCTGGAGATCGGCAGCTGGATCGACTACGGCATGTTCCTGCAAACCCTCGCCATCGCCGCCCGCGCCCGCGGCCTGGACAGTTGCCACATGGCCGTCTTCGCCGAATTCCCCGCGGTGATCCGCCCGCTGCTGGGCATCCCCGCCGAGGAGCAGATCGTCTGCGGCATGGCCATCGGCGTCGCCGACCCAGACGCACCCGCCAACGCCCTGCGCACCGTCCGCGAGCCGGCGACTGAGTTCGCGCAGTTCAGGGGGTTCTGAGGCTCACGTCTTCTCGCGGTCCGCCTCCAGAATCCCCTCCAGCTCGCGCCCCCACTGCGAGACGTTCTGCAGCAGTTGCTTCTCGTCGCTGTAATAGGCGTGGGTATCGGCCAGCGCCTTTTCGTCGTGTGCCGCGAACAGCTCCACCACCCGCCCGGCTCGCGCCGCGTCCATTCCCAGCTGCGTCAGCGTCATCTCCGCCAGCTTCAGCGAGGAGTGGAAGGTGTCGCGCACCAGCCCCTCCACCTTGCGGTCCATCAGCAGATGCGCGTGCCGACGGTTGCGGGCGCGTGCGAGGATCGGCAGGTCGGGGAAGGTGCGGCGGACGATGTCGACCACGCGCAGCACCTCCTCCATGTCGTCCATCGCGATCACCAGCAGCTTCGCCGTCTCCGCCCCCGCAGCCCGCAGCAGATCGGGGCGGGCGGGATCGCCGTAATAGGCCTTGTTGCCGAACCGCCGCACCGCCTCCAGCTGCGCGGGATCGCGCTCCAGCGCGGTGAATTTGATGCCGTTCATCCGCAGCACCCGGGCGACGATCTGGCCGACCCGGCCGAAGCCGAGCAGGATCACCTCGGCTCCGTCATTGTGGATCGGATCGAAATTCTCGGCGACCGGCTTCTTCAGACGCGGTATCAAAAACCGCTCGGAAGCCGCAAAGATCAAAGGTGTCGCCACCATCGACAGCGCCACCACCAGCGTCGCCGCCCGCGCCTGGTCCGCTGCCAGCGCCCCCACCGCCACGGCCGAGGCGAACAGCACGAAGCTGAACTCGCTGCCCTGCGGCAGCGCCAAGCCGAACCGCAGCGCATCGGCCAGCTTCAGGCGGAACGCGAGTGCGAGCCCAACCCCCAGCGCCGCCTTGGCCAGCACCACCGCCGCCACCGCCGCGGCAATCCACCCCGGCTGGGCCAGCAGCAGCCCAAGATCGGCGGACATGCCGACGGAGATGAAGAAGAAGCCCAGCAGCAGCCCCTCGAACGGCTCGATATCCGCCTGCAACTCATGCCGGTAGTCGCTGTCGGACAGCAGGACCCCCGCCATGAACGCCCCCAGCGACGCCGACAGCCCCGCCGCATGCGCCAGCGCGGCCGCGCCGGCCACCGTCAGCAGCGCCAGCAGCACGAACAGCTCCGGCGCCCGCGCACCGCCGATGGCGCGAAACGCCGGCCCCAGCCCGAACCGGCCGATCACCAGGATCGCCCCGATGCCCCCCAGCCCCACCGCCACCTCGCGCCAGGGCAGGGCATCCGGCATCCCCCCCATCCCCGCGCCCAGCAGCGGCACCATCGCCGCCAGCGGAATGAAGGCGAGGTCCTGGAACAGCAGCACCGCAAAACTGTCCCGCCCGGCGCGGGTTGCCAGCAACTGCCGCTCGCCCAGCATCGGCAGCACGATCGCGGTGGACGACATCGCCAGCCCCAGCCCCACCACCGCCGCCCCCGCCCAGCCCAGCCCGGCCAGATGCGCAAGCCACGTCAGCAGCCCGGCCGTCAGCACCACCTGCGCGCCGCCCATGGCGAACACCGCCCGGCGCATCACCCACAACCGCGCCGGCCGCAGCTCCAGCCCGATCAGAAACAGCAGCATCACCACGCCGAGTTCGGAGACATGGGCGATCTGCTCCACATCCGTCACCAGCCGCAGCCCCGAAGGCCCGATGGCCAGCCCGGCGATCAGATAGCCCAGCACGCTGCCGAACCCGGCGCGGCGGGTCAGCGGCACGGTCACCGCCGCGGCGGCGAGCAGGAAGGCCAGAGTTTCAAGCACGCTCGCGCTCCCGTTCAAACGCACCCAGATCCAGCCGCCGCAGCTTCGGCGCGAGGATCGCGGTGGCCACCACCACGCCAAGCGTGATCACCCCGCCGCCCCAGGTCGCCATCACCGGGCCGAGCCAATGGGCTACCACCCCGCTCTCGAACTCGCCCAGCTCGTTGGTCGAGTTGATGAACACCATCCGCACCGCCGCCACCCGTCCGCGCATCGCCTCGGGTGCCGCGAGACGGACGATGGCGTGGCGGATCACCATGTTCACCCCGTCGCAAAGCCCGGCGAAGAACACTGCGGCCATCGAAATCCAGAACGTCTCCGACAGGGCGAACACGATCACCCCCACCCCGAACCCCGCCACCGCCAGATGCAGGATGATCCCGGCATGCCGGCGCGGCGGAAACCGCACGGCCAGGGCCATCGCCAGCAGCCCACCGGCGGAAATCGCCCCGCGCAGCAGCCCCACGCCGGCCGAGCCCCAGCCAAGGTTCTCGGCAAACACCGGCAGCAGCGCCGCCATCCCGCCGAAGAACACTGCGAACAGATCGAGCGCCATCGAGCCGATCAGCACCTGATTGGAGAACACATACCGCACGCCCTCGGCGATGTTCTCCATCATCCGCGGCCGCGGCCCGGTGGGCGCCGGCATCGGCCGCGCCGGCACGCCGAGCGTCAGCACCAGGCTCGACAGCGCCAGCAGCCCGGCCAGAATGGCGTAGCAGGCCGCCGGCCCGATCCCGTCATACAGAAACCCAAACCCCACCGGAGCGGACAGCGAAAACACCCGCGAAACCGACCCCATCACCGACGCCGCCCGCACCGCCTGCGCCCGCGGCACCACCTGCGCCTCCAAGCCCGACAGCGCCGGCTCGGAGAAGGCATGCACCACGCCGCCGAGGAACGCGCCCACATACAGCGCCGCCAGCGCCTGCCCGGGCAGCAGCCAGAACGCCGCCGCCATGCCAGCCACCAGCACCGCCATCATCAGCCTCGCCCCGATCGCCAGCCGCCGCCGGTCGAACCGGTCCGCCACATGCCCGCCGAACAACGCCAGTCCGATCAACGGTATGGCCTGGATCAGCCCCAGCCAGCCCAACGCCAGCACGCTGCCGGAAGCCTGATAGACCGCCACCCCCAGCAGCACTGCCAAAGCCGATTCCGCTGTCCGTGCCAGCACCGACGCCGCCAGATAGGGCCGAAACCCTGGCGTGCGCAGCAAGGCCCCCACACTCTCCACCCACTGCCCCTGCATCCCGTTCGCATCTGCGGTATCATGCCTGCCGCCCGTTGCGCCATCCCACCGGCGAGGCCACATTCACCCCATCAGGAGGCCCGCATGACCGATATCCCCCGCACCGACGCCGAATGGCTGAAAATCCTCACCCCCGAACAGTTCAAGGTCCTGCGCAAGCACGGCACCGAACGCGCCGGCACCTCCCCGCTCAACGCCGAAAAACGCCGCGGCACCTTCGCCTGCGCCGGCTGCGGCCAGCCGGTCTATGAATCCGACACCAAATTCGAAAGCGGCACCGGCTGGCCCAGCTTCTGGGCGCCCGTCGAAGGCGGCGTGGAAACCTCCACCGACCGCTCCTGGTTCATGACCCGAACCGAAGTCCACTGCGCCCGCTGCGAAGGCCACCTCGGCCACGTCTTCCCCGACGGCCCAGCCCCCACCGGCGAGCGCCACTGCATCAACGGCGCGGCCCTGCGGTTCGTGCCGGCTGAGGAGTAGGGAGGCAAGGCGGGGTGTGGCGCCTTCCTGACCGAACTCGCGTTGTGGGCAGTTGACCCCGAGCGCGCCAAGGTTGGGGTCGAGGGCGCAAAATCCCTCCGCCCACTCGAGTCATACCAACTCCTGTTGATCGGAACGCCTGTGTCCAATGTCGTGATCCGATGGTCATGCTCGCGCGAACGCGTCACCGCTTGCCGACCCGCTGGCGGGTCATGCGGATAGGGTTGCCCTCCTCGCCGCGCAAATTCATCGCAACATCACGCCGCCCCCCTGGCCAGATCGGCGCGGCGGTGGCGTGTTGCTGGTTTGCAAGGGAGAGCACCGCCATGCCGCGCGCCGTTGTCGTCATTCTCGATGGGGTCCGCCGCGACAGCGTGACGCCGGAACTCATGCCCTGCGTCTCGGCTTTCACTGCGGGGGCGAGCCGCTTTGCCGCGCACCGCTCCGTCTTCCCCTCGGCGACGCGGGTGGTCTCCTCCAGCATGGCGACCGGCTGCTTCCCGGCCCGGCACGGATTGCAGGGCAATACCGTGGTGCTGGTGGAGGGCGGCCGGCTGGTGCGCCGGGATGCCGGGCTGCCGGATTTCCTGCAGCACCGGCGCACCGTCACTGGCACGTCGCTGGCCATGCCGACGATGGCGCAGCGCCTGGCACCGCATGGCGGGGCGATCATCTTCAGCAACGTCTCGCCTGGCGCGGCCTACACGCACGACCCCGACGGCCACGGCCATGTCTATCACCGGGCGGGCAGCTTCGGCCCCGGCCGGGTGCCGCTGGCGGATGGGCTCGACATCGAGTGCGACATCGCCGGCGACCGGGTGATGACCGATCGCTTCATCGCCGCCCTGCCGCACGCGGCGGCCTTGTCGATGATCTGGATGGGCGAGCCTGACCACATACAGCACGCCGTGCCGCTTGGCTCGCCCGAGCATCTCGCGGTGCTGCGCGCGGCAGATGCGCATGCCGGCATGGTGATCACGGCTGTCGCCGGGCTGCGGCAGGCCGGCGAGGATGTGCTGCTGATCGTCGCCAGCGACCACGGGCACGAGACGGTCTCCGGCGTGGTGGATGTCGAGGGCGCGCTGGTGGCCGCGGGGCTGAAGGCTGCGATGGACTCGGGCGACGTGGTCTCGGCCGCCAACGGCACCGGCTGCCTGATCTATGTGCATCCGGACGAGCGGGCGCGCATCCCGGCGATCGGCGCCTTCCTGCGGGCGCAGCCCTGGGCCGGCCGGGTGTTCGACGCAACCGATCTCGCGGAGGTTGGCCAGTCGGCGGCAGGCGCGCTGGCCTTCGCTGTTGCCATGCAGTCGGGCCTCGAGCCGAATGCCCACGGCGTGCCCGGCCAGTCACTCGTGGCGATGCCGCCGGATGGCAAGCCGGACCGGCTGGGCTGCGGTCAGCATGGCGGACTGGGCGTGTGGGAGCAGTCGCCCTTCCTGATGATCGCCGGGCGTGGGTTCACGGCCGGGGCGGTCTGCGCCGAGCCCACTAGCGCCGTCGATATCGCGCCGACCGTGCTCGCGCATCTCGGTGTCGCCGCCCCCGCGCTGGACGGGCGGGCGCTGAGCCTGCTCTGAGGCGCACCGCCTCAGCTGTCTGCTGCGCTTATCCGTTGAAGGCGCGATCCACTCCGGCCATCGCCAGGGCGAGTTCGTCCTCGCCGATGATCAGCGGGGGCGAGAAGCCCACCGCCCCGCCGGGCTTGGTGGTGCTGGACACGCCCTGCCGCAGGCCAGCGAAGACCGCCGTGCGGGCGCGCGCGCCCCGGTCGCTGCCGAGGATGTCCGGCAGTTCGGCGGCCAGCAGCAGGCCCAGGCCGCGCAACCCGCCCAGCCGCCCGGCGGCGATCAGCGGTGCTGCGAGGGCCTGGGCATGCACGCCCATCGCCGCGGCGCGGGCGATCAGCCCATCGTCGGCGATCACCTGCAGGGTCTCCAGGGCGACGGCGGTGGTGAGCGGGTTCTTCTCGTGCGTGTAGTGGCCGAGGTTGAGCTCGGGTGCGACGTTGAGCGCGGCATCCGCGATCACGGCGGCGATCGGCAGCAGCCCTCCGCCCAGCGACTTGCCGAGCACGACGAGGTCGGGCTGTGCGCCGAAATGCTCGAAGGCGAAGAACCGGCCGGTCTTGCCGAGACCGGAGGGGATCTCGTCGAAGATCAGCAACGCGCCGTGCCGGTCGCACAGGGCGCGCACCGCCGGCCACAGCCAGCCGGGCGGGACGTGGCAGTTCGAGCGCATCGGCTCGGCGATGACCGCGGCGATGCCGCCGGGGGCGTCGGCCAGGGCGGCGGCGATGTCCTCCACCATCCGCTCCGCGCCGCCGTGCGCCGTGTCCCAGTAGGGGGTGACGTGGTGACGGTCCGCGAGCATGGCCAGGCGGGGGTCGTACCGCGCGCTCGACAGGCCCATCGCCCCGAATCCGTGGCCGTGGTACGAGCCCTCGAGCGATACGATGCCGCGCGCCCCGGTGCCCACCAGTGCCAGCCGCAGCGCGATTTCGATCGCGTCTGACCCTCCGGTGGCGAACAGCACGCGGCGCTGCTTGCCCGGCCAGCGCGCCAGCAGCGCCTCGGCCAGGGCGGTTGCCGGCGGGTTGGTGTAGCGGCGTGGCGAGAAGGACAGCGTGTCGAGCTGCCGGTGCAGGGCGGCCAGCAGGCGGGGGTGGGCGTGGCCGAGATGGTGCACGGTGTTGCCGTGCAGATCGATGTAGCGCCGGCCTTCCATATCCTCCAGCCAGACGCCGGCGGCACTGCGCAGCGCGCCGATGCAGGGGCTCGAGCCGTCCTGGTGGAAGAAGGCGGCGGCATCGCGCGCCACCAGGGCGGCGGATTCGGGGCCGAGGGCCTCGGCGATCCAGGCCTCGCGGCTGGCGGGAAGGCTCATGGGCGGGGCACTCCGGATGGGGTGAGGCGGGCGCGATCGTGCAGCCAGATCGCCAGCATGGCGAGGCCGGACAGGCCGAGCACCGCCATGCTCTTGGCCGCGGCCGGGCCGTACTGGCCGCCGCTGGCATCGTTGAAGATCGCCACTGCGGCCAGCTTGTGGTCGCCGGAGACCAGGAAGATCACCGAGGACAGGGTGGTCATCGCATGCACGAACACATACAGCGTGCCCAGCAGCAGCGCCGGGCGCAGCATCGGCAGGGTGACCTGGAAGAAGCGGGTGATCAGCCCCGCGCCAAGGCTCTCTGCCGCCTCCTCCACCGCCGCGTCCAGGCGTTGCAGTGCCCCGCGGGCGGCCAGCACGCCGATGGTGAGGTTGGCGAAGACGATGTTCAGCACCAGGATCGTCGACCCGCCGGTGAGCGACAGCGCATGCACGCCCAGCGGCAGGTTGAAGGCGAGGATGTAGCCGATACCCAGGATGATCCCCGGCAGCACGGCGGGAACGCTGGCCAGGAAGGCGATGCCCTCCCGCCCCGGTGGGCGGAGGCGTTCGACGGTGGTGGCGATGATCACGCCGAGCAGGCCGCCGATTGGCCCGGCGATCAGGGCGATGCGCAGGCTCTGCCACACCAGCGTCATGCTGCGTTCAGGGTTCGGCGCCCCGGCCAGGCTGGGATCCAGCGCCGCGCCGGTGAAATGCGCCCAGGTGAAGCCCCAGTCGACCCCCCAGATGCGGGTCACCGAGCCCAGCGCGATCGTCCCGTAGATCGCCAGCACCAACCCGGCGACGCAGGCGGCAACACCGGTGAGAACAGCACGCCAGCCCCAGGGCAGGCCCAGTTCGGGCGCGCCGCCGGTGCCTTCGCCGGTGGTGTAGCGGCGGCGCCCGCCGAGGGCTTCGAGCGCCAGGAACAGCAGCAGCGCCGGCAGCACCATCCACACGCACAGCGCAGTGGCGAGCGCGGTGTTCCGGAACGCCGTCATCTCGTCATAGACAACGCCGGCGAGCACCGGGATGTCGCGGCCGAGGATCAGCGGATTGCCGAAATCGGTCATGCTGAACATGAACGCCAGCACGAAGGCCCGCTTCAGGCCGGGGACGGCCAGCGGCAGGGTGACGTTGCACAGGATCTGCCAGCGGCCGGCGCCACCGATCGCGGCCGCCTCCTCCACCCGGCCATCCTGCTTGCGCAGCACGTTTTCCAGCACGATCACCGCCGCCGGCAGAAAGCTGAGCGTTTGCGCGGCGATGACCCCGAACAGGCCGAACAGGTTGGTCTGCTCGGAGTCGATCAGGCCGAGCGTGCGGTCGAGCAGGCTGTGGGTGACCAGGCCCCGGCGGCCGAACAGCATCAGGGTGGCGGTGGCGATCAGCACGGGCGGGGAGACGAGCGGCAGTAGCACCAGCCCACGCACCAGGCCGGGCAGGCGGACGCCGCCGCGGTTGATGCCATAGGCCAGCAGGAAGCCCAGGACGGTTGTCGCACTGGCTGCCAGCAGGCCGATGCCCAGGCTGTTCAGGGCCGCCCGGCGCAGATACGGCTCATCGAATACCGCGCGGTAGTGATCGAGGCCGAGGCGGGATTCCGTGCCGTTGCGCAGCCGGTCGAACGCGTCCGGCGCCAGCCGGTCGCGCAGCTGGAAGGCCAGCGCTACCCGCTTGTGCAGCATGACGATGGCAACCGGCAGTTCGGCCAGCACCGCCTCGCGCGCCGGTGCCTCCATCGCGGCGAGCGCGGCGGCGGAGGCGCGGTCCTGCTCCGAGAAGGCGGCGCGCTGATCCCACGGCACCGGCAGGCGGGCGAGGCCGAAGGCGGCGGCCAGAGCTTCCAGCCGTTCGCGCTGATCGGCACTGGCAACCCAGCGCGCCAGGGCCGGGGCCCGCCGCTCCTCCGGCAGCAACGCCAGGGCGTCCGCAGTCACCTGGCGCAGCCGGTCGGGCGGCATCGGCCCCGAGATCACGATGCTTTCGCGCAGCACCGCGAGCACCGGCAGGGCGATAAAAAGTGCGAGCAGCGCCAGCACAATGGCGGAGACGGCCACCGCCGGCGTCTGGCGGGCGCGGAGCGGCATCAGGCCGCCTTGTCCGCCAGCACCACCGCGGCCGACCGGTCGAGCGCCAGGCGGATCGGCGCGCCGACCCGCCAGCGCTGGCCGGCCGATGCCCCGTCCACCGTCACCGTGGCCTCGCCGAGATCGACCGCGAGCCGCACCATGGGGCCGCGAAAGCTTACCCCGCTGACCTGCCCGGCGCGGTCGCCGGCAATATCGGCTTCGCCCCGCGTATCGCCGGCGGGAGCGCAGCCGACGTTCGCCGCCGGGTGGAGGAACTGGCGGCGATCATGGAACTGGATGCGTTGCTGCATCGCTACCCGCACGAGCTTTCCGGCGGGCAACAGCAA
>CAMCJI010000069.1 GCA_945874805.1 Asaia bogorensis
GACGCAGGGGAAGGCTGCGAGAATGCGGGCCTGGGCCTCGGCCAGGGGGAGGAGGGCGCCGCCGAAGGCGAAGCAGTCGTCGCTTAGCTGGGCCATGCGGGGGCGGTTGGGGTAGGGTGGGGGGACATAGGCGGGAGAGAAGCACATGACATGGTCCATCGTCACCCATGATGCCGCCACGGGCGCCTTTGCCGTGGCGGTGGCAACCTGCAATTTCGCCGTCGGCGCCACGGTGCCGCATATCCGCGCGGGGGTGGGGGCGGTGGCGACGCAGTCGATCTCGAACCGCTATCTCGGGCCGGTGGTGCTGGATGGGCTGGCGCGGGGGCTCTCGCCGGAACTCGCGATCGCGGCGGCGATGGCGGGGGATGCGGGGCGTGGGCTGCGGCAGGTGCACGCGGTCGATCGGCATGGGCGGGTGGCGGCGTGGACGGGCGAGAACTGCGTGATGTGGTGCGGCAGCGTGGCCGGGCCGGCGGTGAGCGTGGCCGGGAACATGCTCGCCAACGGCGAGGTGGTGCCGGCGACCCTCGCGGCGTTCCAGGCGCGGATGGGCGGGCTGGCGGAGCGGATGGTCGCCGGGATGCAGGCGGGGCAGGCGGCGGGGGGCGACCGGCGGGGGCAGCAATCCGCGGCGCTGAAGCTGTTCACGACGGAGGATTTCGCCGACATCGACCTGCGCGTGGATGACCACACGGCGCCGCTGGAGGAGCTGGAGCGGCTGCTGGGGCTTTGGCGGACGTCGCGCGCCAAGGGGCTGGCGACGGCGCCGCGCAAGGCGGACCCGGCGGGGGTGATCGATCTGGATGCGATCGAGGCGGGGTGGATTGCGGCGGGGTCGGAGTTACGGTTGCGGCGGTAGGGGAGAGAGGCAAGGAGGTAAGTAGAGTCTTCTTTTTGTGAACAAAAAGAAGCAAAAAAACTTTGTCCGTTGGGGGCGGCTTTGGTCGCGGGATTGGTTTTTGGCGGCGGCGGATTTTATGGCTTCGCCGGCTTTTCAACCGTCTATCCGACTCGTCGGCGAAGCCATGGATAGAAGTTTTTTGTTTCTTTTTTCAAAAAAGAAGATCCTTACTTCGCTAATTCTTCTTTCATCATCTCCAGCTCCAGCCAGCGTTCCTCGGCCTCCGCCAGCGACTGTTCGGCGGTGGCGAGGCTGTTGGTCATGCGGGCGAAGCCGGCGGGGTCTTTGCTGTAGAGGTTGGGGTCTGACAGGCGGCGGGCGAGTTTGGCCATGTCGGCTTGCAGGGCGGCGATGCGGGCGGGCAGGGTTTCCAGCTCGTGCTTGTCTTTGAAGGACAGTTTGCGCGGGGCGGCGGTGGGCCTTGCCGTCTGGGTGAGGCCGCGCTTGGCCGGGGTGGCGGTGGGGTGGGGGATGGCGCCGCGCTGGATCAGCATGTCTGAATAGCCGCCGGCGTATTCGGTCCAGACGCCGTCGCCGTCCGAGGCGATGACGGAGGTGGCGACGCGGTCGAGGAAGTCGCGGTCGTGGCTGACCAGCAGGACGGTGCCGGGGTAGTCGGACAGCATTTCCTGCAGCAGTTCGAGGGTTTCGAGGTCGAGGTCGTTGGTGGGTTCGTCGAGCACCAGCAGATTGGCGGGCTGGGCGAGAGCGACGGCGAGGGTCAGGCGGCCGCGCTCGCCGCCGGAGAGAACGCCGACGCGGGTGCGGGCCTGTTCGGGGGCGAAGAGGAAGTCCTTCATGTAGCCGATGACGTGGCGGCGCTGGCCGTTGACGTCCACCTGGTCGGTCCGGCCGCCGGTCAGCGTGTCGGACAGCGTCGTGTCGGGGTTCAGGCTGTCGCGCTTCTGGTCGAGGGTGACCATGGTGAGCGAGGCGCCGAGGGTGACCTTGCCGGAATCGGGTGCGAGCTCGCCGGTGAGGAGCTTGAGCAGGGTGGTCTTGCCGGCGCCGTTCGGGCCGACGATGCCGACGCGGTCGCCGCGCAGGACGCGGGTGGTGAGGCTTTTGACCACCGGGCGGCCGTCGAAGGCTTTGGCCACCGCGTCGGCGACGACGACGAGCTTGCCGGAGATGTCGCCCTGGGCCGCGGCCAGGCGGGGGCCGCCCTGGGGGTCGCGGAGCGCGCGGGTGCGGTCGCGCAGGGTGTGCAGGTCGGCGAGGCGCTTGACGTTGCGCTTGCGCCGCGCGGTGACGCCGTAGCGCAGCCAGTCCTCCTCCATCACCAGCTTGCGGCCGAGCTTGTGGCCTTCGCGGGCCTCGTTTTCGAGGGTTTCGTCGCGCCAGGTCTCAAAATGGGCGAAGCCGCGGTCGAGGCGCTTCGTGCTACCGCGGTCGAGCCAGACGATGGAGCGGGACAGCGCGGTGAGCAGGCGGCGGTCGTGGCTGATCAGCACGATGGCGCTGCGCGAGGCGGCAAGCTCGGCTTCGAGCCAGGCGATGGCGGGGAGGTCGAGATGGTTCGTCGGCTCGTCGAGCAGCAGGATGTCGGGTTCGGGGGCGAGCGCGCGGGCCAGGGCGGCGCGGCGGGCCTCGCCGCCGGAGAGGCGGGAGGGGTGTTCCTCGCCGGTGAGGCCCAGGCGGTCGAGCAGGGCCATGGCGCGGTGGACGTCGTCGCTGGGGCCGAGGCCGGCGAGCACATAGGCGCGCACGCTGTCGAACTCCGCCATGTCCGGCTCTTGTGGCAGGTAGCGGACGGTCGCACCCGGCTGGACGAAGCGGGTGCCGCCGTCTGGCGCGATCAGGCCGGCTGCGACTCGCAGCAGGGTGGATTTGCCGGAGCCGTTGCGCCCGACGAGGCAGAGCCGGTCACCGGGGCCGACGGCGATTTCGGCGCCGTTGAGCAGCGGCGAGGAGCCGAGGGCGAGGCGGATGTTTTGCAGATGCAGCAGAGGAGGGGCCATGCCGGGGGCTTTAGACCGGTTCCACGCCGAGCGAAACCTGCTGATGGGTTTTGTTCGGTGCCGGCGGGTCGGCCTGATCGGGGCGGCCCGGGCAGTCGCAATCCGGCGGCAACCGCGCCAGGAAAACTTCTTGTAACATTGGGGCTTGCCCTTGCTGCACACGCGAAGCAGACTTGTGGCAGCAGCATGACACATTGTGTTGCACCACTCGCGTGGCGCCGTGCGCCACGGACCGCCAGCAAGGGAGAGTAGCTATGCTTTCGCGTCGTTCCGCTTTCAAGGCCGCAGCAGCGCTCGCGGCTACCGCTACCATTGGCGTGTCGCAGTCGGCACATGCCCAGGCCAAGCCGAAGGTCATCAAGGTTGGCCTCAACCTGTCGTTCACCGGTGCCGATGCGCAGGGTGCGACGAAGATCGCCGCCGGCGCGCAGATGGCGTTCGACGATGCCAACAAGAAGGGCACCGTGAAGGGCTATATCTTCCAGGTCGAGAAGTTCGACGACGCGACCGCCACGGCCGGCCAGTACGATCCGGCGCAGGCCGCGACGAACGCCCGCAAGATGGTCGCCGACCGCGCGATTTCGGCGGCGATCGGGCCGATGATGTCTGGCGCCGGCAAGGCGATGGCGCCGATCCTGAGCCAGGGCAACCTGCCGATCATCACGCCGTCCTCGACCAACCCCGACATCACCGATCCGAAGTTTGCCGCCCAGTTCCGCCCGGCGGGCAAGGCGATCTACTTCCGCACGGTGACGACGGACGCCTTCCAGGGCCCGAACATGGCGAACTACTACGCCGACGTGCTGAAGGTGAAGACGCTGTTCATGCTCGACGATTCCGGCGCGTTCGGCGTGGGCATCGCCGACACGTTCGAGGCGCAGGCGAAGAAGAAGGGCATCACCGTGCTCGGCCGCGAGCGGCTTGACCCGAAGGCTGCCGACTACTCGGCGGTGCTGACCAAGATCAAGGCACTCAACCCGCAGGCGATCTACTACGGCGGCGTGACGCAGGCCGGGGTGAAGCTGGCCAAGCAGGCCTACGAGATCATCCCGAACGTGATCAAGGGCGGCGGCGACGGCGTCTGGGCGTCGGACTTCCTGGAAGGCGCGGGTTTCCCGGCCGTCGAGGGCTGGTATGCGACGCAGGCGAGCCCGGAACTGGTGGGCGAGCCGAAGCTGGCTGCCTGGGTGAAGGACTTCAACGCCCGCTACAAGATGTCGCCGGACAACTACACCATCACCGCGCACAGCGCTGCGACCGCGATCATCGAGGCGGCACGCTCGATTGTTGCCGCCGGCAAGACGCCGGACCGGGCGAGCATCCGCGACGCGTTGCAGAAGGTGAAGGTGGAGACGCTGCAGGGCGTCGTCGAGTTCGACGAGCACGGCGACCTGAAGAGCCGCGTGGTCAGCGTCTACAAGATCACCAAGGATGCGACGAAGCCGCTCAACGATGCCTCGGCGCAGTACAAGTACGTCTCGGTTGCACCGCAGTCCTGATCTGACGGCGGGAACGGGCATATGACTTTCGCCGATGTGCTGTTGCAGCAGACCATCAACGGGCTTTCGCTGGGGGCGATGTATGCGCTCCTGGCGCTGGGCTTCACGCTGGTCTACGGCATCATGGAGCTGATCAACTTCAGCCATTTCAACGTCTTCATGGTCGGCAGCTTCGTCGCCCTGTGGATTTTGGAGGCGATGGGCCTGTCAGGGCAGAGTGTGATCCTGACGGGCCTGCCGCTGGTGGCCGTGCTCGTGGTGGCCCTGTTCGGGACCATGGCGATATGCGGCGGGATCGGCGTGGGGATTGAACGCTTCCTCTTGCGGCCCTTGCGGGACGTCAAGGGGCCGGCGCAGATGATCACCACCATCGGCAGCTCCTATGTTCTCTTCAACGGCATCGTGCTGATCGCCGGCGCGGATTCGAAAAACTTCCCGAATCCGCTGCCGGCGCTGACGATGGACCTCGGCGGCGCGGTGCTGCGCCTGCGCGAGGTGCTGATCTGGATCGTCTCGGCCGGGCTGATGGCGGGACTGACCTATTTCGTCGGCTACACCAAACTCGGCAAGGCGATGCGCGCCACCGCCCAGGACCCGGACGCGGCGCGGATGATGGGCGTGGAGGTGGACCGGGTGATCATGACGGCCTTCTTCGTCGGCGGGGCGCTGGCCGGGGCCTGCGGGCTGATCTACGGGCTGTTCTACAACACCACGAGCTTCATCGTCGGCTTCAACGCCGGGCTGCGCGCGTTCACCGCCGCCGTGCTGGGCGGGATCGGCAATGTGCCCGGGGCCATGCTGGGGGGCGTGCTGATCGGCCTGATCGAGGCCTATGCCAGCGCCTATATCGCCTCGGCCTGGGCGGATGTGATCATCTTCTCGATCCTGGTACTCGTGCTCGTCTTCCGCCCGGCCGGCCTGATGGGCCGACTTGCGCCGAACAAGTCGTAGGGGGCGGCGCATGTATCAGTCGGTGATGGCGGCGGTCTCCCGCCCGTTCGATGCGATGGAGCCGAAGCGGCGGCAGGCTTTGGGGCTGGCGGCGCTGCTGTTCATCGTGATCGTGTATCCGCTGGTCGACGACAACGGCGCGCATGTCGATGCGGTATCCACCGCGGCGTCGCTGGCGGCGCTGGCGTTGGGGCTGAACATCGTGGTGGGGTTCGCGGGGCTGCTGGACCTCGGCTACGCCGCGTTCTTCGCGATCGGCGCCTACTATTACGGCATCTTCACCGCGTTTCAGATCATGCCGCCCTGGACCGAGTTCTGGGTGCCGTTCGAGACGCTGGGCCTGGTTGAGAAGATGAACATGGGCGGGCCGGACCTGGTGCATTTCACCCTGTCCTTCTGGCTCGCGCTGCCGACCGGGGCGGTGGTGGCGGCGATCTTCGGGGTGCTGTTCGGCGCGCCGACCCTGCGGCTGCGCGGGGATTATCTGGCGATCGTCACGCTGGGTTTCGGCGAGATCGTGCCGATCGTGGCGCGCAATTCGGAGAGCATCACCAACGGGGCGGCGGGGTTGAACGGCATCCAGGCGCCGAAGCTGTTCGGGGTGAGCTTCGGGGTGGATGAACTGCCTTATTATTATGTCAGCGTGGCGATGGTGGCGCTGATGATCTTCGTCTCGATCCGCCTGCGCGACAGCCGGGTGGGCCGGGCATGGATGGCGATCCGCGAGGATGAGACGGCCGCCGGCGCGATGGGCGTCAATCAGGTGAACTTCAAGCTGCTGGCCTTTGCCGTGGGGGCGGCGATGGCGGGGATCACCGGGGTGTTCTACGTGGCGAAGTTGCAGACGGCGACGCCGGAGATGTTCAACTTCAACGTCTCCACCATGATCCTGGTGATGATCGTGCTCGGCGGCATCGGCAGCGTGTGGGGGGCGGTGGTGGGGGCGCTGGTGCTGCAGCTGTTGCAGTCGCTGATCCTGCCGATGCTCGGGCTGGTGGAATGGAGCCAGCTGATCTTCGGGGTGATCCTGGTGGTGATGATGCTGTTTCGGCGCGAGGGGCTGATCCCCGCGCGCCGGCCGGTGCCGCCGCTGAACCTCGCGCAGCAGAGTGCGAGCGTGCAGCGCGGGGGCTTCGTGGGCCTGGAGAAGATCGGGCGGTGGCAGAATCCGGCGGGCAATGCGCTGGAAGTGCGCGATGTGACGGTGAAGTTCGGCGGGCTGACGGCGCTCGACAAGATCAGCCTGACCGTGCCGTGGGGCGGGGTGGTGGCGGTGATCGGGCCGAATGGCTCGGGCAAGTCGACCATGTTCAACGTCATCACCGGGCTGGTGGAGGCGGATGGCGGGTCGATCAAATTCGACGGGGTGGAGCTGATCGGGCTGAAGCCGCATCAGATCCTCGAACATGGGGTGGCTCGGACGTTCCAGAACATCCGGCTGTTCTCCAATCTGTCGGTGATGGAGAACGTGATGATCGGCCAGCATGCGCGCCTGGGCATCGGGCCGGTGGGGGCGATTTTGCAAACGCCGAAGGTGCGGGCGGAGGAGGCGCGGGCGGTAGCCTGGGCGTTGGATATCATCGGGCTGTTCGGCAACCGGCTGGCGCCGAGGCTGGCGCAGGTGGTGGGCGGGCTCTCCTACGCCAACCGGCGGAGGGTGGAGATTGCGCGCGCCATAGCGTCCCGCCCGCGCATTCTGCTGCTCGATGAGCCGACGGCGGGGATGAACCCGGCGGAGACGCTGGAACTGGCCGAGCAGATCAAGAGCCTCAACGCGGCGGGGCTGACGATCCTGCTGATCGAGCACAAGCTCGATGTGGTGACCCGGCTGGCGCAGAACGTCATTGTGCTGGATCACGGCGAGAAGATCGCCGAGGGGCCGGCGGACGTGGTGCGCCAGGATGAGCAGGTGCTGACCGCCTATCTCGGCCGGTCCGCCCAGGCTGGGCAGGCCGGTCCGGCGAATGCGGGGGTGGCGGCGAATGTCTGACATGTTGTTGGAATTCAAGGGCGTCAACACCTACTACGGCGATCTGCATGTGCTGAAGAACGTCGATTACGCCATTCGCAAGGGCGAGATCGTCTGCCTGCTCGGCGGCAATGCCTCGGGCAAGTCCACCACCATGAAGACGATCATGGGGGTGGTGCGGCCGCAGTCCGGCGAGGTGATCTATGATGGCCAGCCGATCAGCAAGCTGGCGACCTCGACGCGGGTGGAGCGGGGGATCGCGCCGGTGCTGGAGGCGCGGCGGCTGTTTCCGCGCATGAGTGTGTATGAAAACCTGGAGATGGGTGCCTATACCCAGCCGAAGGGCGCGCAGTTCCAGGAGGATCTGGAGCGGGTCTATTCGCTGTTTCCGCGGGTGAAGGAACGGCGCAACCAGCTTGGCGGCACGCTGTCGGGCGGGGAGCAGCAGATGGTGGCGATCGGGCGCGCGCTGATGGCGCGGCCGCGGCTGATCTGCATGGATGAGCCGTCGATGGGCCTGTCGCCGTTGTTCGTCGAGCAGGTGTTCGAGATCATCCAGACGATCAACAGGCAGGGTGTGACGATCTTCATGGTCGAGCAGAACGCCAACATGGCGCTGTCGATCGCGCATCGGGCCTATGTGTTGCAGACCGGGCAGGTGGTGCTGTCGGGTGCGGCGGAGGATGTGCGGCAGAACGACATGATCAAGCAGGCTTATCTCGGCGAGATGCAGGTCGAGGGCGCACACTGAACGGCGCGGTCCGCCTTCGGTTGTTGGGAGCCGAGCGGGAGATCCAGGGCGGGCCCTTCGATGACTGCCCGGAGGGGGTGATCGGGCTGTGCCTGGAGGCAGAGTCGGCGCGGGCGGGCGGTGCCACGCTGCTGCTGCCGCGCGCGGATTTTTCTGCGCCGGCGCCGGAGCGGTTTGCGGAGATGCTGGCTTCGTTGCTGCTGGTGATGCGCGATGATCCCCGCCCCGTTTATATCGGCTGCCGCGCCGGGCTGGGGCGCACCGGCACGCTCATCGCTGGGCTGGCCAAGCTGGCCGGCATGGCCGATCCTGTCGGCTGGACGCGGGCGCAGTATGATGCGCGGGCGGTCGAGACCGAGGCGCAGGCGCGCGCTGTCGCCGGCCTCGACCCGGCCGCGGTTTGGGAGCGGATGCGATGATCACGCTGCACTATTATCCCGGCAACGCCAGCCTGCTGCCGCATATGCTGCTGCGCGAGGCTGGGGCGCCGTTCCGCCTGGCGCTGGTGGACCGGCGGACGGACGCGCAGTTGAGCGAGGAATATCGCCGCCTCAACCCCTCGGGCCGCATCCCCGCCATCGAGGATGACGGGCTGGTGCTGTTCGAGACGGCGGCCATCGCCATCCACATCGCCGACCGCTTCCCCGAGGCGAAGCTCGCCCCGCCGCATGGCAGCGCGCTACGCCCGGCGTTTCTGCGCTGGATGATCCATCTGTCGAACACGCCGCAGGCGGAGTTCCATCTGTGGTTCTATCCGGAAAAGATCGTGGACGACCCGGCGGTGGCTGTGGCGGTGAAGGCCGGGGCCGGGCGGCGGCTGGCGGAGATGTTTGCCGTGATCGCCGCACAATTGGGCGAGGGGCCGTATCTGCTGGGGGAGACCTTCTCGGCCGCCGACCTGTATCTGCTCATGCTGCTCCGCTGGGGGCGCACCCTGCCGGTGCCGCTGCGTGACGTGCCGCCGTTCGGGGCGTATGCCGCGCGGCTGCTGGCGCGGCCGGCGGTGCTGGCGGCGTTTGCGGAGGAGGGGTTCTCCGCGCCTTTCGTGTAGAGGAAGGCTGTTCTTTTTTGAAAAAAAGAACCAAAAAACTTTTACCAGTTGGGGGGACACTCACATGACCATTGCACGGCGTTCGATGATGGCGCTTGCGGCTGCTGCAGTGGCGGCACCCGCACGGGCGGCACCGGTGATCCGGCTGGGGCTGCTGAAGACGCTGTCGCCTGCGCCGTTCTACCTGGCGCAGGAGCGGGGCTACTTCGCTGCCGAAGGGGTGGAGGTGCAGTTCCGCTTCTTCGAGGCCGCCCAGCCGATCGCGGCCGCGGCGGTGGCCGGCGATACCGACATGGGGGTGACGGCGCTCACCGGCGGGTTCTTCGCGCTGGCCGGCAAGGGCGAGCTGAAGGTGATCGGCGGCGGGCTGCATGAGCAGAAGGGGTTTCACCTCACCGCTGTGCTGGTTTCCAAGCAGGCGTACGACGCGGGGCTCACCTCGCTCGACAAGCTCGGCGGCAAGACGTTCGGGATCACCCAGTACGGCTCGTCGTTCCACTACATGATCGGCCGGCTGGCGGGGATTGCCGGGTTCGACCTGAAGAGCGTCACGCTGCGGCCCTTGCAGCAGATCTCCAACATGGTGGCCGCGGTGCGGACCGGGCAGGTGGACGCGACGATGGCCATCGCCTCGATGGCCCGTCCGATCGAGGCGGCGGGTGAGGCCAAGATCATCGGCTGGGTCGGCGACGTGCTGCCCTATCAGATCACCGCCTTGTTCGCGACGGCGGCGATGGTGGAAAAGCGGCCGGAGGACCTGCGGCGGTTCTGCCGGGCCTATCAGAAGGGGGTTGCCGACTACCGCGCCGCCTTCCTGCGCTTCGACGCGGCGGGCAAGCCGGTCTATTCCGCCGATACCGACAAGGCGATCGGCGAGTTGACGAAATACGTCTTCACCGGCGATCCGGCGGCGGAGGCGAAGATCAAGGCCGGCATCGGCTGGTATGATGAAGGGGCGGCGCTCGACGTTGAGGACGTGCGTGCGCAGATCGCCTGGTTCTTCGAGCAGGGGCTGATTAAGACGCAGGTCGATCCGGCTTTGGCGATCAATACGTCCTTCATGCCGACCAGGTGAGCGGCAGCGTCGGCCTGACGGTCGAAGGCGTCAGCCACCGGTTTGGCGCGCTACCGGTGCTCGACGGCATCGGCTTTGCGGTGCGGGCGGGCGAGGTGACCGTGCTCGTCGGCCCGTCCGGCTGCGGCAAGTCCACTTTGCTGTCGATCATCGGCGGGCTGCTGCGGCCGAGTGCGGGGGCGGTGCGGATCGAGGGGCAGGCGGGCGCGGACTGCCTCAACCCGCTGACCTATGTGTTCCAGGATTTTGCGCTGCTGCCCTGGCGCACCGTGGCGGGCAATGTGTCCCTCGCGCTGGAGGGCACGCGGCTCTCCCGCGCCGAGCGGGCGGGGCGGATCGCGGAGGTGCTGACGACGACGGGGTTGGCCGCTTTTGCCCGCATGTGGCCGAAGCAGCTCTCCGGCGGGATGCGCCAGCGCGTCGGCATCGCACGGGCCTTGGCGGTGCGCCCGGCGGTGCTGCTGATGGATGAGCCGCTCTCGGCGCTGGATGCGCAGACGCGCGACCTGCTGCTCGACGAGTTCGTGGGGCTGATTGCCGGGCGGGGGATGACGGTGGTGTACGTGACGCACACGCTCTCCGAGGCGGTGCGGCTGGGGCATCAGGTGGTGGTGCTGTCGCGCCGGCCGGGACGGGTGCGCGAGGTCATCCGGATCGACACGCCGCTGGCTGCGCGGCGGGCGGATGATCCCTCGCTGCTGGCCGTGGAGGCGCGGCTATGGGCGCTGATCCGCAGCGATGCGGCGGAGGCGGACCGGGAGGTGGCGCATGGCTGACGTTCCGTTCCGCGCCGGCGGCTTCGCGCCGCGCGAGTTCCGGCTGGCGGGGGTGGCGACGCTGGTGCTGATCCTGCTGGCCTGGCAGGGGGCCGCCTCGGCGGGGTGGATGTCCACCAAGTTCCTGCCGCCGCCGGTGGAGATCGGCAAAGCCTTATGGATATTGACGAAATCCGGCGAGCTGTGGCGCCATCTCGGCGCCTCCCTGCCGCGGCTGGCCTGGGGCTGGGCGGCCGGCACGGCGGCGGGGCTGGCGGTGGGCGTGGCGGTGGGGCTGTTCACCCTGGCGCGCTCGCCGGGGATGGCGGTGGTCTCCGCGCTGTTCCCGATCCCGAAGATCGCGCTGGTGCCGCTGTTCATCATCTGGTTCGGCATCGGCGAGGGCTCGAAGGTGGTTACCCTGGCCTTCGGGGTGTTCTTCCCCACGGTGATCAACACCATGGCCGGGATCGACGGGGTGCCGCGCGGGCTGATCCGCATGGGACAGAGCTTCGGCCTGTCGCGGCTGGCGATCTTGTGGAAGATCGTGCTGCCGGGGGCGCTGCCGGCGATCCTCTCCGGCTTTCGCATCACCACCTCGACGGCGATCATCCTGCTGGTGGCGGCCGAGATGATCGGGGCGGAGCGGGGCATCGGCGCCTTCGTGCTCTCGGCCGGCAACCTCTACGACACCGACAATCTGCTGGCGGGGATCGTGGTGCTGAGCCTGATCGGCCTGACGGTCTCCGCCGCGCTGGGGCTGCTGGAGCGGGTGTTGCTTAGCTGGCGATAGGCAAGCAAGATTCTTCTTTTTGTGAACAAAAAGAAGCAAAAAAACTTTCTCCGTTTGGGGGCGGCTTTAGCGGTGCTGTTGGTTTGTGACATGGGTGGACTTTTTTGGCTTCGCCAGTTTTCAACTTTCGATCCGGCACTTCGGCGAAGCCATGGACAAAGGTTTTTTGCTTCTTTTTTTCAAAAAAGAAGACGCTTCCTGCCACTTGCCTTCTACTGGCCCGACAGGCTCGCCCCGCCGCCGACCACAAGTGACGCCCCCTCCGCCACCCCCAACGCGCGGCGCAAAGCTTCGAGGAGGGCCACGACCGAAGGGGCGGGGCGGGTGCGGCCGGCGGGGGTGCGCAGGAACCAGCGGGTTGGCGCCGGGCCGGTGGTGACGGTGAAGACGTCGCCGTCGCGGTTGATCAGCAGGGCCTCGCCTTCCGCCTCGACCTTCGCCGTCACGCCCCAGACGGCCAGCGCGTCCCGCAGCAAAGCGGCGCGCTCGGTTTGCGTCACAGCGGCGCGGGGCCGGCGATGATGGCGGGGTCGATCTGGCGGGGCAGCCATTTGCCGTCGGCGAGGTCGCCGGTCAGCGCGCCGTCCTGCATCACCACTTTGCCGCGCAGCAGTGTCAGGCAGGGCCAGGCATGCGCCTCCCAGCCCTCCCAGGGGGTGTAGTCCGTCTCGTGCAGGTCGGCGGCGGTGATGATGCGGCGCTTGGTGGGGTCGAGCACGCAGATGTCGGCGTCCGCGCCGGCGGCGATGGCGCCCTTGCGGGGATACATGCCCATGATCTTCGCGGCGTTGGAGCTGACGAGGTTGACGAAGCGCTCCAGCGTGTAGCCCCGCCGGCCGACCATCTCAGTGTACATCAGCGCGACGCGCGGCTCGACGGCGGAGTTGCCGCCGGTGGTGTCGTCGATGCGCACGCCTTGGGTTTTTTGGGCGAGGGTGCAGCAGAGTTCGTCGGTGGCGACGCAGTGGATCACGCTGTCCAGCGTGCCGCCCCAGAGGGCTGCCTGGTCGGCGGGGGATTTGAGGCTGGGATAGGTGTGGTAGATCTGGCCGTTCGGCTTTTTGTAGTCCTCGGCGGTGTAGAGCATGTACTGGTGCAGGCTCTCACCGTAGATCGGCAGGCCCTTCGCCCGTGCTTCACGGATCGCCGCCACGCCGGAGGCGGCGGAGGTGTGCAGCATGTAGAGCGCGGTGCCGCGCACCGCCTCGGCGAGGCGGATGATGCGGCGGAAGGACAGGTCTTCGGACAAGGCGTTGTGGACCTCGGCCATGTTGTGGAAGCTGGTGCGGCCCTCGCGGATCAGCTTGCCGTACATGTGCATGACGATGTCGTTGTCTTCGGCGTGGATGACGCCGAGGCCGCCATTGGCCGCGATCACCTGGAACACCTCCCAGATATCGCCGAAATCCACCATCCGTCCCTTGCGGTTGGGGGTGATGTCGGTGGTGAAGATCTTCACCGTCGGGTGGCCGGCGCGGAGCGCGGCGGCGAGCTGGGTGAGATGGTCCGGTGCGATGTCGCCCTCGACCATCAAATGGAAGGCGAAATCGGTGTGGCAGGCGCCCACCCAGCCGGCGGTGCGCCTGGCGATCGCGTCCTCGATCGTATCGCCGTCGATGCAGCGGACGAAGTCGAGCAGGGTGGTGGTGCCGCCGTGCACGGCGGCGCGGCTGACGACGCTGGCGGGCATGGTGAGCTGCGGCGGGCCGCCATCGGGCGAGGGCATCGGCCAGGCGCAGTGCACATGCGGGTCGATGCCGCCGGGCATGACGATGCGCCCGGTCATGTCGATCAGCCGTGCCCCGTCCGGCACCGGGCCGATGGGGGCGACGCGCAGGATGGTCTCGCCGCTTATGTGGATGTCGGCCGCGATCACGCCGTCCGGGGTGACCACCGTATCGCTGCGCAGCACCGTGTCGACCATCGTTCGCCCCCCTGACCTGCCGCCATCCTCGGCCGGGCGGGCGGGCCGCACAACCCCGTCAGAGCAGGATGATCGAGCCGTCCAGCGCCATCAGCCCGACTTCGACCGTGAGGGCAGGGTGTTTGGCGGCGACGGCCGTGTGGAACTGGGCGGCGATCTTGCGGTGCAACTCGGTCTCCGCGTCGGCGGTCTTGATCGAGTCCGGCCCGTAGGCGATGGCGGCGGCGCCGCATTCGCGGTGGTTCACGGCGATCAACCGGCCGATCTTGTGCAGCTGGATCGAGGTGGCGAGGTTGTCCCAGAAGGCCGGGCGCCAGCCGGCGAAGGGCTCGGCCACCACGCCCACCGAGGCGCCGGCGATGTTGATCTGGCTGTATTTGCCCCCGAGGCCGCGGCCTTCCATCCAGCTATGCACGGGATTGACGAGCCGGGGGTCGATGCAGGAGAGCAGCATCGAGTCGTAGGCGGTGCCATCCGCCGCCTTTGCCAGCATGGGGGCGGCCAGCAGCCCGGCGGCCAGGCCGAACATCGCCCGGCGGCCCAAACGGGGAGGGGCGCAGCAGGCGCAGGGGGAATACGAGTGCATGGCACGTCTCCATCGATTGCTACGCCACAGCTACGATGTAACCAGTTAACGGGCCATGCAAGGCCGCTATTCGCGATCCCGGCGCCACCAGAGCGGATGCGGATAGGCGGGCGGCTGGGTGATATCCACCGCGCGGGCGGCGAAATCGGCGAACTCGGCGGCGAGGGCGGCCTCGCCCGCGGAATACTGCGCGCCCCAGCCGTAGGTCTTGTCGATTGCGCCGAGGCCGGTGGCGAGCAGGGCGTTGCGCCCGGCGGTGTAGTCGCGGCCGAGATATTTGTAGTGCAGCAGCAGCAGCGCATCCTCGGCCGGATACACCAGTCGGCCGCGCGGGGCGGCGGTGTGGCGGCCGACGCCGTAGCCTGTCGCCTCGATCGCATCGGGGCGGAACAGGCTGAGCTTGCACATCAGGTCGTAGGGCGCGCCCTGCGTGTAGTCGCGGCAGAGCAGGGCATCGGGCGGGGGGAAGCCGTCGGCGACCATCTGGTAGCCCATCGCCGGAGCGAAGGTGATGCCGCCGGCGTGACAGCCGGCGATGTAGGGGCCGAGGCCACCTTCCGGCACGTGCAGATGCTCGTCCACCGCCGTCCAGATCACCCAGTCCGCCACGCCGCGCGCTTCCTGCCAGCCGGTTTCGTGCAGTTTCTGGGCGGAGAGCACGTAGGAGGTGGCGATGACGCGGCGGAAGGGGCGGATTTCCACGCGCGGATGGGCGCGCAGGATCTCTAGCGTGCCGTCGGTCGAGCCGTCGTCGTGGAAGACGTAGCGGTGCACGACGGGGTCGTAGTGGCGGAAGAAGAAGGGCAGCATCGCCGCCTCGTTCCAGCAGATCGTGTAGAGATGCACGACGGGGGCGCCGGGCGGCGGGGCCGGGCGGGTCATGGCGCGATCCTCGCGGGGTTGCCGAGTGCGGTGGCGCGGGGCGGGAGGTCGCGCAGCAGCACGGCGCCGGGGCCGAGCACGCTGCCCGCGCCGATCCGCACCTGGCCGGCGATGACCGCCCCCGGGCCGATCGAGGCGAAGTCGCCGACCTCGGCGTGGTGGCCGAGGCTCGCGCCGCGGTTGACCAGCACGAAGCGGCCGAGCCGCGCGGCCGCGCCGATGATGGCGCCGGCATTGACGTAGCAGCCCGGCCCGAAGCTGGCCGAGGCGGCGGTGATTGCGGTGGGGTCGAGCAAGGCGGCGGCGGGGATCAGGCCGAGCGCCTCGGCCTCGGCGGCCGCGATGCGGCGATGTGCGGGGGTGAACAGCGGACAGAGGAAGCCAGCGCCGGCGAAGGCGGACGAGGCGTCGGCCAGCAGGCTTGCGTCCAGCGCGAAATCCGGCACGGCGCGGTTGCGCAGGATGGCGGTGAGCGCCAGGCCGGCGCGGCGGCAGCTCTCCTCAAGCTCCGGGCCCAGCGGCCCGCCGGCACCGAACAAGACCAAAGGCGGGATGGGCGGCATGGCGCGCGTGTCTCGTATGGTTGGTTTCGCCTTAGCACCGCCGTAGCGTGCCGCAAAAGCGGGGATCGCGCTTGGCTCTTGCCTGCTGCGTTGCACCATAGGATATGCTGGCGTTATGGACATACATGCAGCCGATATCATCGTCGTGGGCGCCGGCATCGCCGGGGCCACGGCGGCCGCCCATCTCGCCGAGACCCATAAGGTCGTGCTAATCGAGGCGGAGGAGGCGGCGGGCTACCACACCACCGGCCGCTCCGCCGCGCTGTGGATCCTGAACTACGGCCCGCCGGATGTGCGGCTGCTCACCGGCCTGTCCCGCCCGTTCTTCGAGGCGCCGCCGCCCGGCTTCACCGAGACGCCGCTGTTCGCGCACCGCCCGGTGCTGACTGTCGCCCCCGAGGGGCAGGAGGACGATTTCGCCGAGGTGATCGCCGCCAGCGTCGGCGGCCAGCGGGAGATTTCCGTCGCCGAGGCGATGGGCCTGGTGGGCGCGATCCGGCCCGGTGTGATCACCCGCGCGCTGATCGAGGACGATACGTTCGATATGGATGTGGCCGCCCTGCATCAGGGCTTCCTGCGCCAGCTGCGCCAGTGCGGTGGGGTGATGGCGCTGCGCAGCCGCTCGATGCGCATCGAGCGCCGCGATGGCGCCTGGGAGGTGGAGGTGACCGGCGGGGCGGCCTTCCGCGCGCCCGTGGTCGTCAACGCTGCCGGCGCCTGGGGCGACGAGGTGGCGGCGCAGGCCGGCGTTGCGCCCGTGGGACTCGTCCCGAAGCGGCGCACTGGCGTGATCATCGACCCCGCGCCGCATGTGCCGACCGACTGGCCGGCGGTGATGGACGCGGCCGGCACGTGGTATTCCCGGGCGGAGGCGCGGACCAAGCTGATGGTCTCCCCGGCCGACGAGACGCCGGACACGCCGCATGACGTGCAACCCGATGAGCTCGACGTGGCGATCGCCATCGACCGGATGCAGCAGGTGCTGGATATCGACGTGCGCCGGGTGGAACGTTCCTGGGCCGGGCTGCGGACCTTCGTGCCGGATGGCAGCCTGTGCTTCGGCTGGGCGCCGGGGGCCGAGGGGTTCTTCTGGAATGTCGGCCAGGGCGGCTATGGCATCCAGACCTCGCCGGCGGCCGGGCGGCTGGTGGCCGACATGATCCTCGGCCGCGACCCCGGTGCGGCTGCCCCCGCCCTCGACGCGATCTCCCCCGCCCGTTTCAGGTGACGCCCGCATGTCCATTCACGTTGCGCTGACGCACCGCACCAGCTACCGCTACGACCGGGCGATCACCCTCGGGCCGCAGACCATCCGCCTGCGCCCGGCGCCGCATGCGCGCACGCCGGTGCTGTCCTACGCGCTGACGATCGCGCCAAAGCCGCATTTCCTGAACTGGCAGCAGGACCCGCAGGGCAATTTTCTCGCCCGGGTGGTGTTCCCGCAGAAAGTGAAGCATTTCGACGTAACCGTTGATCTCGTCGCCGATATGGCGACGATCAACCCCTTCGACTTCTTCCTGGAGCCGGACGCCGAGACCTTCCCCTTCACCTACGATCCGGTGCTGGAGTCCGAACTCGCCCCCTTCCGCCGGCTGGCCGAGCCCGGCCCGCTGCTCGCCGCCCTGATCGCCGCCGCCCCGAGATCCGGCCGCACCGTCGATCTGCTGGTGGCGCTGAACCAGCTCGTGCAAAGCCGCATCTCCTACATCGTCCGCCTCGAACCCGGCGTCTGGACGCCGGAGGAGACGCTGGGGGAGGGTCGCGGTTCCTGCCGCGATTCCGCCTGGCTACTGGTGCAATTGCTGCGAAATCTGGGGTTTGCGGCGCGTTTCGTCTCGGGTTACCTGATCCAGCTGGTCGCCGACGTGAAGCCGCTCGACGGGCCGGACGGCCCGACATCGGACTTCACCGACCTGCATGCCTGGGCCGAGGTGTATCTGCCCGGCGCCGGCTGGATCGGGCTCGACGCGACCTCCGGCTTGATGACCGGGGAAGGGCATATCCCGCTCGCCGCCAGCCCGGAGCCGCAATCGGCCGCCGCGATCTCCGGCATGGCGGAGAAGGCGGAGGTCGAATTCGCCTTCGACATGGCCGTCCGCCGCATCGCCGAGACCCCGCGCGTCACCAGCCCCTATACCGCCGAGACCTGGGCTGAGATCAACCGCACCGGGGCGGCGGTGGACCGGCTGCTCAAGCAGGCGGACATGCGCCTGACCCTCGGCGGGGAGCCGACCTTCGTCGCGGCGTCAGACCGGGAGGCGGCGGAATGGAACGCGGATGCGCTCGGCCCCACCAAGCGCCGTTTCGCCGGCAAACTGCTGCGCCGCCTCGCGCCCTTATGGGCGCCGGGGGCGGCGCTGCATTACGGCCAGGGCAAGCAGTATCCGGGCGAGCCGCTGCCGCGCTGGGCGCTCTCGGCGCATTGGCGGACGGATAGCGAGCCGGTCTGGCTGAACCCGGAACTCCTCGCCGACCCCGATGCGGCGCCAGGCCAGGCGACCGCCCGCGATGCCGCCGCCTTCGCCGGCCGGCTGGCCGAGCGGTTGCAGGTCGATCCATCCCTGGCGCAGACGGCGCATGAGGACGTTCACTATTATTTGTGGAAAGAGAAGCGCTT
>CAMCJI010000070.1 GCA_945874805.1 Asaia bogorensis
TGCGCGCGGCGCCGCGCGTGGACATCAACCTCGACGTCCAGGCCCGCCGGGTGACGGAGGGGCAGGAGGTGTTCGAGGTGACGCTGCAGATCCGCGCCGAGGCGCATGATCCGAACGCCGCGGCTGGCGAGAGCCGGGTGTTCCTGGCCGAGCTGGCCTATGCCGGGGTGTTCACGCTGAACGGCCTGCCGGCCGAGACGGTGGAGCCGGTGCTGCTGGTGGAGTGCCCGCGCATCCTGTTCCCGTTCGCGCGCAACATCCTGGCCGACATCACCCGCGACGGCGGCTTCCCGCCGGTGCTGGTGCAGCCGATCGACTTCCTGGCGCTGTGGCAGAACCGCCGCCAGCAGGGCGGCGCCACCCCGCCGGCCACGGCCTGACGGGCGGATGGGCCCAGGGTTCGGCCCGGCGAGTTGACCTCGGCGAGTTGAACCCCCGGCCCACTGCCTCTAGCGTGCGCGCATGTCCGACACGCTTCGCATCGCACTTGCCCAGCTGAACCCGCACGAAGGCCAGGTGGTGCACAACCTGGCCAATATCCGCCGCGCGCGTGCCGAGGCGGCGCGGCTGGGGGCGGATCTTGTCGTCACGCCCGAATTCTCGATCGCCGGCTATCCCGCCGAGGATTTGGTGCTGAAGCCCGCCTTCGTCGCGGCGTGTGAGGAGGTGTTGCAGAAGCTGGCCGCCGATACCGCCGATGGCGGGCCGGGGCTGATCGTGGGCGGGCCCTGGGCCGATGGCGACAAGCTGTACAACGGCGCGTTCCTGCTGGATGGCGGGCGCGTGGTGGCGCGGCGGGCCAAGCACGAGCTGCCGAACTACGGCGTATTCGACGACAAGCGGGTGTTCGACCAAGGGCCGGCGCCGGGGCCGGTGCCGTTCCGCGGCTTTCGCATCGGGCTGCTGATCTGCGAGGACTGGTGGTTCCCGGCCTGCGCCGAGACGCTGGCCGAGAGCGGGGCCGAGATCCTGCTGTCGGTGAACGGCAGCCCCTATGAGGTGGACAAGCACGAGAAGCGCATCGCGCTGGCGGTGAACCGGGTGGTGGAAACCGGGCTGCCCTTCGTGTTTTGCGCCCAGGTGTGTGGGCAGGACGAGCTGGTGTTCGAGGGGGCGAGCTTCGTGCTGAACGCCGACCGGTCGCTGGCGGTGCAGATGCCGCATTTCGAGGAAGCCGTCACGCTGACCGAATGGACGCGGGTGGGCGACCAGTTGGTATGCACGCCGCAGGCGTTGGCGCCGGAACCGGGGCGGCTGGAATCCATCTACCGCAGCATGATGCTTGGCCTGCGCGACTATGTGCTGAAGAACCGCTTCCCGGGGGTGATCCTGGGGCTGTCGGGCGGCATCGATTCGGCGATCTCGGCGGCGGTGGCGGTGGATGCGCTGGGGCCGGAGATGGTGCGCACCTTCATGATGCCGAGCCCCTACACCAGCCAGGACAGCCTGGACGACGCGGCGGAATGCGCGCGATTGCTGGGGATTGCCTGCGACAGCCTGTCGATCGAGCCGGCGATGGCGGCGTTCGAGGGCGTGCTGGCGCCGGTGTTCGCCGGGCGGCAGGCCGATATCACCGAGGAGAACATCCAGTCGCGCTCGCGCGGGCTGATCCTGATGGCGATCTCCAACAAGCTCGGCCACATGCTGCTGACCACCGGCAACAAAAGTGAGATGTCGGTCGGCTACGCCACCCTCTACGGCGACATGTGCGGCGGCTATTCGGTGCTGAAGGACGTCTACAAGATGACCGTCTTCGCCCTCTGCCGCTGGCGCAACGAACAGGGGCCGCTCGGCCTCGGCCCCGCCGGGCCGGTGATGCCGGAGCGGGTGATCACCAAACCGCCGAGCGCGGAACTCAAGCCGAACCAGACCGACCAGGACAGCCTGCCGCCCTACGAGGAACTCGACGCCATCCTCGAAGGCCTCATCGAAGGCGAGAAAAGCGTGGACGCGCTGGTGGCCGAGGGCTTCACCCGCGCCACCGTGCTGCGGGTGTGGAAAATGCTCGACCGCGCGGAATACAAGCGCCGGCAAGCGCCGCCGGGGGTGAAAATCACCCAACGCGCTTTCGGCCGGGACCGGCGGTATCCGATCACGAACGGGTTCACGGCGCTGATCTCATGAGCGACATCTTCGCCCCCGAGGGCGGCTGGCGTGTGCGGATTCTCGATCTCTCGGGCGGCGCAGAGGACAATGTGGTGGAGGAGGTGCCCGGCTTCCTTACCATCATGCAGGCCAATGAGTTCGCCCGGCGTTACGTGCGCGACAGCGTGGAGCGGTGCCGCAGCCCCGGGGCGCGGCCGCGTGACGTGCTGGATGCATGGTTTGCCTTTGGTGAGGACGCGCTGGTGGTCGATGCCGGGCCGGCCGGCTGGACCAGTGCGGGGGTGATCAACGATTTCGCCGAGCAGCCGGCGCGCGGCGAGGACCGCGACTGGCGGGCGCTGGACCCAAGGCTGGATGACGGCGACGACGAAGGCGACGACGCGGACGGCGAGGCATGATCCGCGTCCGCTTTGCCGCTGCCGGGCCGCTGCATCTGGCCAGCGCCCGCGTCGCCCTCGTCGCCTGGCTGTTCGCCCGCCGGCATGGCGGGCAGTTCGTGCTGCGCATCGATGACGCCGCCGCCCCGGTTGACCCCGCGCCGATCCTGGCCGACCTCGGCTGGCTCGGGCTGGGGTGGGACGAGGTGCACCACCAGTCCGCCCGGCTCGCGCGCTACGAGGCGGCGGTAGCGGCGCTTGAGGCCTCCGGCCGGATATACCCTTG
Source organism: Asaia bogorensis (assembly GCA_945874805.1). Taxonomy (GTDB): domain Bacteria; phylum Pseudomonadota; class Alphaproteobacteria; order Acetobacterales; family Acetobacteraceae; genus CAIRTN01. Next base: position 2,770 of record CAMCJI010000070.1, read on the forward strand.
TTTCGAAAGCCCGCATGAGCTGGAAGCCAAGCGCGACCAGCGGGTGCGGCGCGGCAAGCCGCCGGTCTATGACCGGGCGATGCTGCGTATGACGGCCGATCAGCGCAGCCGCGCCGAGGCCGGGGGCAAGGTGCCGTACTGGCGCTTCCGCCTGTCCGACACGCCGCGCGCCTGGGACGATGCGACGCTGCGGCGCCAGGAGGTGAAGCTGCCTGCCCTGTCCGATCCGATCGTCAAGCGGGAGGACGGTGCCATCCTGCCGCTGCTCTCCGCCGTGGTGGACGATGCGGAGCTGGGCATCACCCACCTGATCCGCGGCGCCGAGCAGCAGGACGGCACGGCCATGCAGCTCGATATCGCCGCCGCGCTGGGCCTGGCCCCGCCGGCGGTGATCGCGCATCTGCCGGCGATGGGCGAGCCGGGGGCGCGGCGGCCGGAAGGTCTCGCGCTGCGGCAGGTGCGGGCGGACGGGATGGAACCGTCGGCGGTTGTGGCCTTCCTCGCCACGCTGGGCACCGGGCGGGCGGCGCTGCCGGCGTCGCTCGCGGAACTGGCGGCGGAGTGCGACCTGCGCCGCTTCGGCCGGGCGGCCTTCAGCCCGATCGCGTTGCTGGCGGCCAATCGCGCGACCCTGGCGCAGACAAGCTTCGCCGATATCGCCGCCCGCCTCCCGGAGGGGGCGACCGAGAGCTTCTGGCAGGCCGTGCGCGGCCACATCGACCTGCTGCCGGAGGCGCGGGGCTGGTGGGATGTGGTGGCGGGCGAGATCGTGCCGCCGGTGATCGAGGGCGCGTCTGGCCTGCTCAGCGCGGCGCTTGCCTGCCTGCCGGAGGAGCCGTGGGCCCCGACGGTCTGGGCGGACTGGACCGCCGGGCTGCCGGCGCATGCCGAGCCGACGCTGCGCCTGGCGCTGACCGGGGAGGAGGAGGGGCCGGAGATGGCCGCCCTGCTGCCCCTGATCGGTCGCACCCGCGCCGCCCGCCGGCTGGCCATCGCGGCGTGCTGAGGGGGATTTCGGTCTCGGCCGTCTCGGCCGGGCTGCTGGCGGGGTTCGTGGGGTTCGCCAGCTCGTTTGCCGTGATTCTCCAGGGTTTGACCGCGGTGGGCGCCACGCGCGAGCAGGCGGCGTCGGGGTTGATGGCGGTGTCCGTGGCGATGGGCATCTGCGGCATCCTGCTGTCGTTTCGTACGCGCATGCCGATCTCTATCGCCTGGTCCACGCCCGGGGCGGCGCTGCTGGCGACCTCCGGCGCCCTGCCCGGCGGGTTTGCCGAGGCGGTGGGGGCGTTTGCCATCACCGGAGTGCTGATCATCGCCGCCGGGCTGTTCCGCCCGTTGGGCCGCGCGGTCGCGGCGATTCCGGTGCCGCTGGCGAGTGCGATGCTGGCCGGCGTGTTGCTCAATCTCTGCCTCGCCCCGGCACGCGCGGTGGCGGCGGACCCGCTGGCAGGGCTGGCGATCATCGCTGCCTGGGCCATCGTGGCGCGGCTGAACCGGCTGTTTGCCGTGCCGGCGGCGGTGGCGATGGCGGTTTGCATCATCGTCGCCACAGTGGCTTTGCCGCCCGGCTTGCTTGCGGCCGCGTGGCCGCAGCCGGTGCTGGTGATGCCGCATTTCAGCCTGCAGGCGGCGATCGGCATTGCGGTGCCGCTGTTCATCGTGACGATGGCGTCGCAGAACATCCCGGGCATGGCGGTGCTGACGACCAACGGCTTCCGCCCTGATCCCGGACGGCTGTTTGTATGGACGGGCGGCTTCACCCTGCTGTCCTCCCCGCTCGGCAGCCATGCGGTAAACCTCGCCGCCATCACTGCGGCGCTGTGTGCCGGGCCGGACAGCCATCCCGACCCTGCCCGGCGCTGGTGGGCGGCGGTGATGGCCGGCTGCGTCTATATCGCCTTCGGGCTGACGGCCGGGGCGGCGAGCCTGTTCATCGCCGCCGCCCCGCCGGTGCTGATCGAGGCCGTGGCCGGGCTTGCCCTGCTGGGCGCTTTCGGGGCGGCGCTGATGGGTGCGGTGGCCGATCCCGAACGGCGGGAGGCGGCGGTACTGACCTTTCTGATCAGCGGCTCCGGCCTCAGCTTCGGCGGGATCGGCGGCGCGTTCTGGGGGCTGCTCGCCGGGGGGGCGATGTTGCTGCTGGCGCGCTGGCGCAGGTAGCCCCCCGGGCGGGTCTCAGCCCCGGCGGCGGCGGGCGAAGCCGAGGGCGGCGGCGCCGATGGCGAGCAGCGCGAGGCTGGCGGGTTCGGGGATATTCGTCTCGGTGATGCCGCCGGTCTGGCTCCCGGTGTTGGTGGCCCGCAGCCCGGTGACGAACACGCCGCTGTCGAAGATGGTGTCGCTCGTGTCGGCCACCGCGATCGTCACCGTGTGGGTGGACAGGCTGGTGTTGAGCAGGCCGACCACCGAAAGCACGCGCGTCAGGCCGTTGTATTCGATGCCGTAGAGACCGCCGCCGACCGGATTGGAGATGAAGTTTGTCGGGTTGCCAGGGGTATTCGAGATCAGTTCGCCGCCACTGAATCGGGCGTAGTTGATGCCATCGACGAAGAAGCCAAAGATGTCGGTGACGGTCTGTGTCGGGAACTCATCCGTTCCAAAAACGAAATCCGCCTTTACCGCATTGCCGGAGGCGACGGTGAAGGAGAACGACACGGCATTGGCGTCGAATGTTGGGAGACCGCTCAGCGTCGTCAGCAGGGCGTTCGAACCGGAGCCGGGAAAAGAAGGGTTGAATTGGTTGAGGGTGTTGGTCAGCGGCAGGTTCGCCGAGCCCGAGGTCAGCACAATGCCGTTGGTCAGGCTCAGCGTCGGGGTCGAGCCGGAGGTGGGCGCGATGGTGAACCCGCTGTAAGTGCCGGACTGCGTCGCGCCGCCCTGCACCGCCTCGGTACCGCCGATGATGGAGATGCCCGAGGAGGGGTCGAGCACCGCTGCGGACAGCGCCGTGGCCGAGTTGGTGGTGGAGATGCTGAGCGCGTGGGCGCCGCTGCTGGCGAGAAGAGCTGCAAGGGTAACGGCGGCAATGTTCCTGGACATCGATTAATACCTTCACGCATGAGAAGATGGCGTTTTCGATGCAAAAGATGTGCCGAAGACGTAGATCGTTGTTTTTATGGGTAATGTGATCAGGTCGATTCGGGCAGTGTAAGATTTTCCGACGCCGAGGGGCGGCGTCGTCGCGCGGCAAAGATGCAAAACAGATTTAATTCAACGGGTTGTACGATTGCGGTGCATATGCAACTCTGTAAAGCACGGCGTGATCGCCGGCCAAAGGGCGGTTGCCGGCTGCGTTCGGGCGTATAGACTGCGGGTATGACGGGAACGATCGCTCGAACGCAGACCGCAAGCCGCGGCCCGTCACCCGGCGTGGCGGGTGGCGGATGACGGACGCGCAGGAGGCCGCGTCCACCCCGCTGCCGCAATTCCCGATCGAGATTGCCCCGCCCGACATCTCGCCCTGGCTTGCCGGCAACACCGGAATCCCCGGGGTGACGTGCTTCGATTCCGGCCGCCCCGGGCCGCATCTTGTGCTGCTCGCCCTGACGCATGGCAACGAGTTTGCCGGAGCCATCGCGCTCGACACGCTATTGCGCGGGGGGATACGCCCGCTGCGCGGCCGGTTGAGCATCGCCTTCGCCAATCTCGACGCCTTCGCACGCTTCGACGCCGGGAACCCCACTACCAGCCGCTTCGTCGATGAGGACCTCAACCGGCTGTGGGATGTTGGCGTGCTCGATGGGCCGCGGCAGTCGAGCGAGCTTGCGCGGGCCCGGGCCCTGCGCCCGCTGATCGAGAGCGCGGACGTGCTGGTTGATCTGCATTCCATGCTCTGGCCCTCCGATCCGCTGATCCTGTGTGGCCTGACGCGGCAGGGGCGGGCGCTGGGCCTGGCGATCGGCGTGCCGCCGCTGATCGTCGCCGATGGCGGGCATCTCGGCGGCCGCCGGCTGATCGACTACCGCCGCTTCGCCGCCGACGCACCTGGCCCGGCAGCGGTGCTGGTGGAGGCCGGGCAGCATTGGCGGCAGAGCACCGCTCGCACCAGCCTGGATGCGGTGACGGCGGCGCTGCACCATCTCGGCATGGTCGATCCCGCCGCCCTGCCGCCGCCGCCCGCCTCGCCCCGCCGCCGTTTTGCCGCGGTGACCCAGGTGGTGACGGCCTGCACCGCCAGCTTCTCCTTCGTGCGTGAATTCCACGGCGGCGAGGTGATCGGGCGGCGCAACACCGTGATCGCGATGGATGGGGATACGGAGATCCGCACCCCGCATGACGACTGCATGATGATCATGCCCAGCCTGCGCCCCAGCCGGGGCCATACCGCCGTGCGCCTGGCGCGGGTGGAGGCAGCCGGGTGAGGCATGACGTGGCTATCGTCGGCGCCGGCATCCTGGGGCTGGCGCATGCGCTTGCCGCCCTGCGGGCGGGGCTGCGGCCGGTGGTGATCGAGCGGGATGCGCGGGCGGCCGGTGCCTCAGTGCGCAATTTCGGCTTCATCACCGTCACCGGCCAGCAGGCGGGTGCGACGTGGAACCGTGCCCGCCGCAGCCGTGCGGTCTGGGGCGAGGTTGCCGCGCCGGCGGGGATTGCGGTGGAGCAGGCGGGGCTGCTGATGGTCGCCCGGCGGGCGGAGGCGCTGGCCGTGCTCGAGGATTTCAGCCGCGGCCCGATGGGCGAGGGCTGCGAACTGCTCGACGCAGCGGGGCTGGCCGCGGCCGCGCCGATGCTGCCGCCGCACGCGGGGGCGCTGTATTCCCCGCATGAGATCCGCGTCGAATCCCGCACGGCGATCCCGAAGCTGGCGGCCTGGCTCGAAACCCAGGGCGTGGAATTCCGCCGCCGTACCGCCGTGCAGGGGGTCGAGACCGGGCGGCTGCATACTGCCGGCGGGCCGATCGATGCGGAGCGTATCGTCGTCTGCCCCGGTCCCGACCTCGTCAGCCTGTTTCCCGAGGTGATGGCACGGCGGGATGTCACCTTGTGCAAGCTGCACATGCTGCGGCTGGCCGATCCCGGCTTCCGCCTGCCGGCCGCCCTGATGAGCGATCTCGGGCTGGTGCGCTATCTCGGCTATGGCGCCAGCCCCCGCCTGCCCGCGCTGCGCGCCCGGTTGGAGGCCGAGCAGGCGGACGCGCTGGCGGATGGCATCCACCTGATTGTCGTGCAGTCCGCCGACGGCTCGCTGGTGGTCGGGGACAGCCATCACTACGACCCCACGCCCGACCCGTTCCAGCCGGAGGCGGTGGACCGGCGCATCCTCGCCGAGTTCACCGCGGTGACCGGTATCGCGGTACCCGTGGTCACCGAGCGCTGGACGGGGGTGTATCCCTCCGGGCCGGAGACGGCTTTCACCGAGGCGCCACTGCCGGGGGTGCGGCTGGCGATGGTCACCTCGGGCACCGGTGCTTCCACCGCCTTCGCCATCGCGGAGGAGACGATCGCCGACCTGTTGGAGCACCCGGGATGAAACTCGCCGCCGCCATCCTCGATTGGGCCGGCACTGTGGTGGACCACGGCAGCCGCGCGCCGATGGGCGCCTTCGTCCGCGCCTTCGGCCATTTCGGGGTGCGGTTGAGCATCGCCGAGGCGCGCGGGCCGATGGGCATGGCCAAGCGCGACCATATCCGCACGCTGATGCGCCTGCCCCACGTTGCCGCCGCCTGGACCGCCGGCCAGGGCAGCGCCGCCGACGAGGCCGCGATCGACCGGCTGCTGGCGGTGTTCGAGCCGATGAACATCGCCGCCATCCGCGACCATGCCGACATCATCCCTGGCGCGCTGGAGGCCCTCGCCCGTCTGCGCGCCCGCGGGCTGCGGATCGGCTCCACCACCGGCTACACCCGCCCGATCATGGCTGAACTTGCCCCCCTGGCCGCGGCGGCGGGCTATGCGCCGGAGGTGACGGTTTGCGCCGGTGACCTTGCGGAGGGGCGGCCGGGGCCGCTGATGATGTGGCATGCCATGGCCGCCCTGGGCGTGGCCACCGGGGCTTGCGTGGTGAAGGTGGACGACACCGCGCCGGGCATCGGCGAGGGTAAGGCAGCCGGCGCCTGGACGGTCGGGCTGGCGCTGACCGGCAATTTCTGCGGGCTCTCGGCGGCGGAACTCGCGCTGCTGCCGGAAGCCGCGCGCCAGGCCGTGCGTGCCACCGCCGCCGCCAGCCTCTATGCCGCCGGGGCGGACATGGTGATCGACGGCATCGCCACCCTGCCCGAAGCGGTGGCGAGCATCGACGCGGCGCTGGCGCGCGGGGAGCGGCCCCGCAGCTAACTCTTGGCGTTGGCTTCCAGCAGCGTCCGCAGCCCGTCGAGAAGCTGGGCCGGGCTGGGCGGGCAGCCGCGGATGTACAGATCGACCGCCACCGCCGAGTCCACGCCGCCGGTGACGGCATAACTGCCCTTGAAGACCCCGCCATCCACCGCGCAGTCACCGACCGCGACAACGAACTTCGGGTCCGGCGTGGCGTTCCAAGTGCGTACCAGCGCCTCATGCATGTTGCGGGTGATCGGCCCGGTGACCAGCAGCACATCGGCATGGCGGGGGCTGGCGACGAAGCGCAGGCCGAAGCGCTCGAGGTCGTAGACGATGCTGTTGAGCATCTGGATCTCCAGCTCGCAGCCGTTGCAGCTGCCGGCGTCCACCTGGCGGATGGCGAGACTCCGGCCGAGCAAGCGGCGCGACGTCGCCTCCAGCCGCTGCGCCAGTGCGTGCACCTCGTCGCCATCGACGGTCTCGGCCGGCTGGGTGAGCGGACCGTGCCGAAGCGTGCGGGAGATGTGGCGCCAGACCATTACAGATCAACTCCCGAATACGAGCAGTTGAAGCTTTTGTTGCACAGCGGGAAGTCGGCGACGATGTTGCCGCGCACGGCGCTTTGCAGCAGCGGCCATTGCAGCCAGCTCGGGTCGCGCATGAACACCGCCGAGATCAGCCCGCCCTCAAGGCGCAGCCAGTGCCAGATGTCGCCGCGGAAGCCTTCCGCCCAGCCTAGCCCCTCGGCGCTGACCATCGGCAGCTGCACCGCCAGCGGGCCGTCGGGCAGGGGGGTGAGCAGGGTGCGGATGAGGCGGGTGCTCTCCTGGATTTCGGCGATGCGGATGCGCACCCGCGCGTCCACATCGCCCGCCGTCAGCACCGGCACGGCGGGGTTCAGCGTGTCGTAGGGCGGATAGCCGGGGGTGACGCGGCAGTCGAAACTGCGGCCGGAGGCGCGGCCGACATGGCCGCCGGCGGCGAAGCGGGCGGCGAGTTCGGGCTCGACGATGCCGGTCGTCACCATCCGGTCGGCGAGGCTCGCGTAGTCGTCGTAGATGCGCAGCAGGTTCGGCATCTCCGCCTCGATCCCGGCCAGGGCGGCGAGGATCGGCGCGGGGGTGGCGAGATCGGCGGCGACGCCGCCGGGGATGACCGCATCCATCATCAGCCGGTGGCCGAAGCCGGCGGCGGCGGCGCGCAGCATCGCCTCGCGATGGTAGCCGAAGCGGGCGGGCAGGAAGGCGAAGGCGGCATCGCCGGCGAGCGCGCCGCAATCGCCGAGATGGTTGGCGATGCGCTCCATCTCCGTCATCACCGCGCGCAGTGCGATGGCGCGGGCGGGCGGCGCGGTGGCGCAGGCGGCCTCGGCGGCGCGGGCGAAGGCGACGGAATGCGCCACCGTGGTATCGCCGGACAGCCGGGCGGCAAAGCGGGCGGCCGCACGCGGCGTGGTGCCGCGCATCATCGACAGCGTGCCCTTGTGCAGCCAGCCCAGCCGGATTTCCAGGCGGACGATCAGCTCGCCCTGGGCGTGGAAGCGGAAATGCCCCGGCTCGATGATGCCGGCATGCACGGGGCCGACGGGGATCTGGTGGATGTCCTCGCCTTCGCCCGCCCCCTCTGCCGTGAGGAATTCCGGCTGCTCCACCGCCCCGGCATGGGCGGGCGGACGGGGGGAGAGCGGCGCGGTGATGGCCCAGCGCCCGTGGTCCAGCCAGGGCCGCTGCTCGGCGTTGCCGCTGGCGGTGTGGCCCCACAGGTCGTGGATCATCCGCTCGAACCACGCCGCCGCCGGCCAGTGCGCGGCGAGCGAGGGGTAAGCGCCAGCCTCCACCGGGACGGAGACGAAGGCGAAGGCGCCGCCGCGCTCATGCAGCAGCGCATGCGCGTAGAGCGGGTCGGCCCACATTCCCAGCAGATCGACGGCCTCCGCCAGCGGCCCCATCGCGCCCCAGACCTCGGCGCCCAGCACGTGGCGGGGGAAGGGGGCGCAGGGCTGGGGATGGGCCTCGCGCAGCAGGTCGGCCAAGGTCATCGCGCCAAACCTCCGGCGAGGGCGGTGAACCAGGCGACCAGCGGGGCCGGCATGGCAAGGCCGAGCATCGCGGCCAGCGCCAGATGCAGCCAGGCGGGGGCGAGCACATGCACCGGCAGCCGGATGCCGCCATCGGGCGTCGGCGGGCCGAGGCAGAGCGTGATCAGCCGCGCCAGCAGCGCCCAGGTCGCCACCACCAGCCCCAGGCCGAAGGGCAGCATCAGCCAGGGCAGGCGGCGGATGGTCTCGGCGGCGATCAGATACTCGCTGGCGAACAGCGCGAAGGGGGGCAGGCCGGCGATCGCGATGATGCCGGCCGCCAGAGTCAGCCCCAGCGCGCGATGGTTCGCGATCAGCCCGCCGATCGCCTCGAACTTCTGGCCGCCCTTGAGTTGGCTGGCGCGGCCGACGCAGTGGAAGATCGCGGCCTTGATGAGGGTATGCGCCGTCATGTGCAGCAGCCCCGCGAAGATCGCGCTCGCCCCGCCGAGGCCGAAGGCGAAGGCGGCGATGCCGGTCTGCTCGATGGTGGAGTAGGCGAAGAACCGCTTCACATCCCGGCGCCGCCAGAGGCTGAACGCCGCCATCAGCACGGAGGCGAGGCCAAGCGCCATCAGCGGCACGCCGGGGTCGATCGCCTCGGCATTGGCATCCATCAGCCCGCGCACCCGCAGCAGCATGACCAGCGCCACGTTCAGCACCGAGCCGGCGAGCACGGCGGACACGGGCGTCGGCCCCTCGGCGTGGGCGTCCGGCATCCAGGTATGCAACGGCGCGAGGCCCGCCTTGGTGCCGTATCCGATCAGCAGGAAGACGAAGGCGAGGTTGAGCAGCGGCGCCGGCGCGCGCGCGGCGGCCAGCGACAGGCTGCTCCAGCTCATCGCCTCCAGCCCCGGGCCGAGCACCGGCAGGGCGGCGAGATACAGCAGGATCGTGCCGAACAGCGCGAGCGCGATGCCAACGCCGCAGATGATGAAGTATTTCCACGACGCCTCGACCGCTTCGGCCGTGCGCGGCAGGCCGACGACCAGCACGGTGGCGATCGTCGCCGCCTCCATCGCCACCCAGGTGACGCCCAGGTTGTTGGAGAGCAGGGCCAGCAGCATGAAGCCAAGGAAGGCCTGGAACAGCGCGTGGTACTGCCGCACCCGCGGCGGGTCGAGCCGCCCGGCTTCCAGCTCGACGGCGATGTAGCTGCGGCTGAACCAGGCCGAGGTGAGGCCGACGAAGGCGGTCAGGATCGCCATATGCGCGCTCAGCCGGTCCACCAGCAGCAGCGTGCCGGCGCCCATCTGCCACGGCAGCGCGCAGGCCAGCAGCAGGGCCGCCGCCGCCCCGGCGATGTTGATCCAGGCGCCGAGCCGGGGGGCGCGCACGAAGCCGAGCCCGGCCGCCACCAGGATCGGCACCAGCGCCACCAGTCCGGCGGGGGAGAGCAGCTCGCCGATCACCGGTGGGTGTCCCGCACGTTGTCGAGATGGGTGATGTCCAGGCTGTCGAACCGCTCGCGGATGCGGAAGAAGAAGACGCCGAAGACGATGAAGGCGAGCATCACCAGCACCGCCACCGACAGTTCCACCACCAGTGGCATGCCGGCCACGCCCACGGCGGCCAGGATCAGCCCGTTCTCCAGCGACATGAAGCCGATCACCTGGGTCAGCGCGGAGCGGCGGGTGATCATCATCAGCAGGCCCAGCAGCACGACGGACAGTGCCACGGCGAGATCCTCGCGGGTCAGCGCCTCCGCCCCCGGCGTGGTCGGCAGCACCACCAGGATCGCGAGGGCGACGAGGAAGAAGCCGAGGCCCAGCGAGGCGAAGACGCCCAGCGCCGGCTCGATGGCGCGATGGATGTGCAGGCGGCGGACGATGTTGTGCAGCGCCAGCGGAATGGCGATGCCCTTCGCCGCCAGGGTTATCGCGGCGGTGACATACAGGTGCCCGGCATCCTGCACCCAGCCCTGCCAGGCCGCTGCCAGCGTCAGCACGATCGCCTGGGCGGCATAGGTGTTGATCACCGCGGTGATCCGCCGCTGATACAGCAGCAGGAAGGACAGCATCAGCGCCGCCCCGCCCAGCATGTGCGCCACGTCGTAGCCCAGGGCGCCGAAACCGTGCCGGATCATCAGGCGAAACTCTGGCTGACGAAGAGGAACACCACGGCCAGCAGCGCCAGAAGCAGTGCCACGCCGAGGAACTCCGGTACCTGGAACACCCGCATCTTGGCGATCCCTGTCTCGAACGCCGCGAGCGCCAGCCCCAGCACAGCGACCTTGCCCAGCCATCCCAGCAGGCCGCTCAGCCAGGCGAGCGGCCCGGCCCCCGGCAGGGCCGCGGTGAAGGGGGCGAAGATGGTGCCGATCAGGGTGAACCACACCAGCAGCTTCAGCGCCGCCGCCATTTCGATGAGCGCCAAGTGGCGGGCGGAATACTCCAGCACCATCGCCTCATGCACCATCGTCACTTCCAGATGGGCCGAGGGATTGTCGATCGGGATGCGCCCGTTCTCGGCGATCGCCAGCGCCAGGGTCGCCACGAGCGCGAGGCCGAGCGAAACGCGCAGCCCCAGCGAGAAATCATGCAGCGTGAGCGCGATCGCATCGAGATTGGTGGTGCCGGCCAGCAGGGCGAGCACGAAGATGACCAGCAGCATCACCGGCTCGGCGAACACCGCGAACGTCATCTCCCGGCTGGCGCCGATGCCGCCGAACGCAGTGCCGATATCCATGCCGGCGAGCGCCAGCACCGCGCGGCCCAGCCCGAGCAGGCCGGCTATCAGCAGCAGGTCGGCCAGCGGCGCGCTGGTCATGCCCAGCGCGAAGCCCGGCACCAGGGCCGCCACCGCGATGGTTGCCGCGAGGATCACCGCCGGGGCGTGGAAGAACACCAGGGAGGCGCCGTCCGCCACCACCGGTTGCTTGCGCGCCAGGCGCAGGATGTCCCGCCAGGGTTGCAGCAAAGGCGGCCCGCGCCGGCCGAGCAGCCGCGCCTTCACCAGCCTGATCATGCCGACCAGCAGCGGGGCGAGGGCCAGCATCAACGCCAGGTGCAGCAGCTGCGCCAGGCCGCCGAGCAGCGCGCTCATGCCCGCTCGACCCAGGCGATCAGCACCAGCAGCAGCACCAGCGCGCCGACGATCAGGCTCAGCGACACCCGGATGGTCATGAATTGCACCCGGTCGGTGAAGCGCGACACGCGTTCGCGCAGCACGCCGAGAGGGCCGAACAGCAGCCGTGCCGCGGGATCGGAATAGCCTGTGCGCAGCGTTGCCGGCCGGCGGTCTCCCGGGGCCGGCATGTCCACCGCCTCATGGGCATCGAGCAGCGAGGCAGCCAGCGCCCGGCGCAGCGGCTGGCTGAAGCTCGCCCCGCCGTACTGCGTGGCCGGATCGCCGAAGGGCAGCCAGGGCGGCGGGTCGCCAAAGCCGCCATCCCAGGCCGGCGCGCTGCGATGCCCCGGCACCGCGCGGCGCAGCGCCGCCCAGACCAGCCCGCCGGCCAAAGCCAGCAGCGCGGCCGTCCCCAGGGCTGAATATCCGGGGACGTCGATCCCCGGCGTGAGCACGAACAGGCTCGCCCGCTCGCCGAAACCGCCCCCGGCGATCAGCGCCAGCGCCGGCCCGGCAAGCCCCAGCACCGCCGAGGGGAACAGCCCGACCAGCAGAACGGCGCCGGACAGGCCAAGCAGCGCCGCCCGCGTCGCCCCGCCGGCTTCCTCCGCCGCTGCACACCGCGGGCTGCGCGGCCGGCCGAGCAGTGCCACGCCGACCAGCCGTACCGCAGCGGCCGCAGCGAGGGCGGCGGCCAGCGCCATCAGGGCGGCGGCAACGCAAACCACCACCTGGATGCCCAGCCCGCCGATGCGCGGCCCGGCCAGCATCGCCTGGAACAGCGCCCACTCCCCGGCAAAGCCCGCCGTGGGCGGCAGGGCCGCGAGGCAGGCCGCCCCCAGAAGCATGCAGCCGCAGGTGACCGGCATGCGCTGCATCAGCCCGCCCAGCCGGTCCAGCCGCTGGGTGCCGGCGCTGTCCTGCACCGCCTGGGCGCCCAGCAACAGCAACGACTTGAACAGCCCGTGCCCGAGCGTGTGGAGCAGCGCCGCGCCGGCCGCCAGCACGGCGATATCCGGCAGATCGGCCGCCCGCGCCGCGACTGCGAGGCCCAGCCCGGCGACGATCAGGCCGATGTTCTCCACTGTCGAACAGGCGAGGATCGGCTTGATCTCACCTTCCAGATTGGCCCGCAGCCCCCCCAGCACCGCCGCCGCCGCCCCCAGCCCCAGCAGCGGCACCGCCGCCCAGGCCGGCGCCGACCCCGCGAGGTCGAACAGCAGGCGGATCAGCACATACAGCGCCACCTTGCTCATCAGCCCGGACAGCGCCGCCACATGGCCGGGCGCGATGGCATAGGCCGGCGGCATCCACACATGCAGTGGTGCCAGACCAAGTTTCGTGCCCGCCCCGATGACCGCCAGCACCACCACCAGCACGGCGCGCCAGCCCTCCGGCGGTTGCGCCCGCAGGCCGGCGAAGCGCATCTCCAGCCCCGTCCGCCCGCCATGCGCCAGCAGCGCGAGGCTGCCGAGCAGGCACGCCGCCCCGATCAGCGCCATGCCGACATAGAGCAGGGCGGCCTTGCGCACTTCCGCCTCCCGGTGGCGCGTCACGACCAGGGCGAAGGCGGCGACCGTCGTCACCTCGAAGCCCAGCAACAGGGCAAACCCGTCCGCCGCCAGCAGCGTCAGCGCCATCGCGCCGAGAAACACCGGCAGGAAGGGCGCGGTTGCGGCGTCGTGCTCGGGACTGTCGATTGCTGCGACCGAGACGGCCCCGCCGGCGACGAACAGCAGCAGCAGGAAAAAGCCGGACAGGCCGTCGAACGCGAGGTTGATCCCTACGCCCGGCAGGCCGAAGGGCAACACCAGGGAGGCAGGAGCAGCGCCGTCGAGCAGGGCGGAGAAGGTGACCAGCGCGCCTACCCCACACAGCGCCGCCGAGCCCGGCGCCGCCCAGGCCCGCCGCCACGTCGCCGCTGTGCCGAGGCCCGCGAAACCCGCGAGCACGGCCACCAGGGCTGAAAGGGCGAGAGGGCTCACGCGCGCGGCCTGTTCACGAAGTATTGCCAGACCCTAGGGCCGAAACCGAGTCGCAGGGAAGGAAGCCCGGCCCTTACCTCCTGCGCGCCAAAGCCACCGCATCCTCCAGCGAGGCCAGATCCACCGCCCCGGGCAGCAGCGTGCCGCCGATGACATAGGCCGGCGTGCCCTCAATGCGCAGTTTCTGCGCCACGGCGAGGTTGTTGTTGATGCGCACCGCAACGTCCGGCACCTCCATGTCCCGCTCCAGGCGCGGCCAGTCCAGCCCGGCGCGGCCGGCGGCGACCCGCAGGGCGTCGCGGTCGATGGTGGGGGTGCCGGTCATCAGCAGCGCGTGCAGCTTCAGGTAGCCGCCCTGCTTCTGGGCGGCCAGCAGGGCCCGCGCGCCGAGCATGCTCGCCGGGCCAAGCACCGGCATGTCCTTGTAGACCACGCGCACACCGGGATCGCGGCGCAGCAGTTCGGCGATCACCGGCACCATCCGCCGGCAATAGGGGCAGCGGATGTCGTAGAACTCCACCACCGTCACATCGCCGGCCGGATTGCCGCCGACCGGGTCGCCCGGCGTGCGGACGAGGTCGTCGCGCAGGGCTGCGATGGCCGATCGGGCGGCGGTGTCGGCGCGCCGGGTCTCATCCTCCTGCAGGGCGGTGATCGCCTCGCGCAGGATCGAGGGGTCGCGGGTCAGCGCCTCGCGCAGGATGCGCACCACCTCCTCGCGCTGCCCCGGCGTGAAGGGCTGGGCGGCGGCCGGCGTGGCCAGGGCGAAAACGACGGCGAGCATGGCGAGCAGGCGATGCAGCATGGAAGCTCCTGTACGGGGCATCAGAACCCCTGGCGGTTCTCTTTCTTCACCGCGTTCGAGATGTCCAGCGCTCTTTGCCGGGCAGGGCCGGGCGGCAGGGCGGCGGCGGCGCGGGTGGCAAGCAGGCGGGCGGCGCGGATGTTGTTGTTGATCACCGCCTCTTCGGCGAGGGAGAGGTCGGCCTGGGCGATGTTGCCGGCCCGCCCCCAGGCCGTGGCCAGGGCGCGCCAGTTGGTCGGGTCGTCGGCCTCACGGGCCAGGGCGAATTCCAGCTCGGATATCGCGGAGCGCAACAGCAGCGGATCGTTCGTCTCGATCATCGCCCGGCCGAGTGCGGCGCGGATCAGCGGCTGGTCCGGCGCGAGGCGGGAGGCTTCGCGCAGCGGTGCCAGGGCGGCGCGGCCGCGCCCGCCCTCGAACAGGATCTGGCCCTTCAGCTCATGCAGCCAGGGGTTGCCGGGCTGTTCGCCGATCAGCCCGTCGATCAGCCCCAGCGCCGGTTCGGTATGGCCCAGGCGGAACAGCGCCACGGCGCGGGCGTAGCGGGCGGGGGCGGCGGGATCGGTCTCGCTCACCCGGCGCAGGGTGACGCTGGAGGGGGCGAGGAAGCCCTGCAGCTTGGCGCGCATCATCGCATACGCGCTGTCGAACCCTGCGGGCAGGCGGGCCAGCCTGTGGGGGCTGGTGGCCAGATGCGCCCGCAGCGTTTCCATCCGGTCCCGCGTCATCGGATGGGTGATCAGATAGGGGTCCTTGAGGTCGCTCATCAGCGCCTCCTGCTCCGACAGGCGGGAGAACAGGTCCAGCATCCCCTGGGCGGACCAGCCGAGCCGGTCGAGCAGCAGCAGCGCGCCCTGGTCGGCGGCGGTTTCCATGCCGCGGGTGAAGGCCATCAGGTTGCGCTGCGCCATGTTGGCGCCGCCCAGGATGCCGCCCGCCGCCGCCCCGCTGTCGCGCGCTGCCACCCCGGCCGCGGCGCCGATCAGCATGGCGGCGATGGACTGGATGAGGGCGTTGCGCATCGCCTCCGGCAGGCGGGCGAGGTGGCCGCCACGAATATGCCCGGTTTCATGGGCAAGCACGCCAATCAGCTCGGCGGCGCTCTGGCA
>CAMCJI010000071.1 GCA_945874805.1 Asaia bogorensis
AGCAGCACGATCTCCCCCGGCCCCACCGTCAGCGCCACATCCCGCAGCACCGGCCGGGACTGCTCATAGCTGTAGGTCACGCCGGAGAGTGCGATCGGGGCGGCCATCAGAACATATCCGCCGGATTGGCCTCACGCAGCTTGCGCATCGCCAGCAGCCCCGCCAGCGCGCACATGCCGAAGATCATCCCGAACACCGAAATCGCCCGGTCCGCCACCATCGCCAGCGGCAGCAGCGTCGCATTCGCCACCACCTTGTAAAGCCCGATCGATCCGGCAATCCCCGGCACAAATCCCAACACCGCCAACAGCAGCGCCGCGGACATCACGACGAGTTGCAAATAGAAATTCGAATACCCCATCGCCTTGAGCGTCGCGTATTCCCGCAGATGCGTGGCGATATCGGAAAACAGGATCTGATAAACGATCACCATCCCCACCACCAACCCCATCGCACTGCCAAAACCGAAGATGAACCCGATCGGCGTGCCCTTCTCCCAATAGCTGCGCTCCCAGGCGATCAGCTCCGCCTGGGTGAGCACCCGCACATCCCCCGGCAGGGCGGCGATCAGGCTGGCCTGCACCTGGGCGATATCGGCATCGGGCCGCACCCGCAGCGCGATCAGATCGGTCTTGCCGGGAACCCGCTCCTTGATGATCCGCCGGAAGTTCGTCTCGGTCATAACCGCATTGCCGTCCGCCCCGAAACTGGTGCCGAGCGATACGGTGCCCACCAGCGTCATCCGCCGCCGCCCGACCTCCACATCATACGGCCCCTCCCGGTCGAACCGCCCGGCGATATCGCCGAACTCCGGCCGCGACCGCCGGTCGAACCCGATCGCATCCACCCGCTTGAGCGCCGGCACGATCGCCGCCAGGCCGGGAAAATCGACGGCCCCCGCCTCGAGATCGAAGCCGATCAGCTGGATCGAGCGGAACTTGCCGGTCTGCGGATTGCGCCAGTTCGTCTGCGCCAGATACACCGGCACCGCCTGCAGCACCTCCGGCACCGCCAGCGCCTGCGAGGCCCGCACCCGCGCCATCCCCTCCGGCCGGAACAGCACCAGCGTCTGCGGATTGAGCAGGAACAGCTCCCCCTTCAACGCCCGCGGCAAATTCGAAGCGCTCTCGAACAAAGCGGACCGGAAGCCAAGCTGCATGAACACCAGCACGCAGGCGAACATCACGCCGGCAATGGCGGAGGCCAGCCGCGCCCGGCTCGACGTCAACTGCCGCCACGCCAGCCGCAGGGCGAGCACGGCGATCACGGCCTGATCGCCACCTGCACCTGCATATTCGTCCGCCGCATCAGGGCCGCCACCCCCTCCGGCCCCAGCGCGAGCCGCACCTCCACCGTGCGGGCATCCACGGCGGCGACCGGATCGGTGCCGGCCTGGGTCGTCCGCCTGACCTGCCAGCCGATCTCGCGCAGTACGGCCGGATAGCGGGTGGCATCGCCCGGCACGATCACCTCCGCCGGCGCCCCCACCCGCAGCCGGGCAAGATCGGTCTCATAGACATCCGCCACCACATCCATCTGCCGCAGATCGGCGAGATCGAGCAGCCCGTCACTGCCCACCTGATCCCCCGACCGGGCATAGACCCGCAGCACCGTCCCCGCGATCGGGGCGACGACGCGGGTCAGCGCCGCATCGGCCCGCGCCTTGCGCGCGGCCGCCTCGGCAGCGATCAGCCGGGCCTGTGCCGCTGCGAGGTCCTCCGGCCGCGGACCGGACAGCGTCTCCAGCGCCGCCTCCGCCTCCACCCGCTCGGCCGCACTGCGCATGGCGGCAAAGCGGGCCCGCTCGGCCCCGGCCAGCGTGCCGGCCCCGCCGGGCACCAGCGTCTCGGAGCGCACGGCCTCGCGCCGGGTGATCTCCTCGGCGGCGGCGAGCGCCGCGATCCGGGCGCGCTGGGCGGCGATCTCGGAGGCACGGCCGCCGGCCTGCATCTTCGCCAGCAGCGCCCGCGCCTCGGCCACCGCGGCGTCGGCCTGGGCGCTGGCGGCGTCCTTCTGGGCGGCGTCGGAGAACTCGGCGAGCGCCTGGCCGGCGACGACCGCATCGCCCTCGGCCACCAGCAGCCGCTCGATGCGGGTGACGGCCATGCCGCCGGGGTGGGAGAGCTTGCGCACCCGGCTCGCGGGCTCCACCCGGCCCAGCGCGCCAACCCCGATCGGCCCGGCGACTGCCGCCGGCGGGGGAGGGGGCACGGCGCGGCCCTGCCACCAGTACCAGCCACCGCCGGCCGCTGCGAAAAAACCAAGCAGGATCAGCCATCGGCGCATCATGTCGGCTCTATACCGTCGGCAGGGGCAACCGACAACGTGGCCGGTCCGCCGCGCCTGACAACCCCCTACCGCCGGGAAGCCTTCCGGCGCAGGCCGGCCAGGCCCAGCAGGCCGCTGGCCAGCAGCGCGAGAGAGGCCGGCTCCGGCGTCGGCGTGCTGGTGCCGTAGGCGGTGAGGAAGCTGGTGCTGCCGGTGAAGGGCACATAGTGCAGCTCGCCGTTGCCGGTGAAGCTGGCGGCGGCCAGCCCGCCCTCCATCGCATTGTTGTTGATCACCGCGGCATTCGGCGCCAGCACCGTGCCGTCCCAGCCTTGCGGGAAGCTGAGGCTGGTGGCGTTGACGAAGTTCCAGATCACGTTCGACCGCCAGGCCGCCTGGTTCTGCATGTTCGGTCCGCCGGAGAAGTTGCCGGTGACGTTGATGACGACTGTGCTCGCCCCGTTCAGGTTGACCGAGATGCCGGTGTAGGAGCCGAGCAGGGCCGCGGAGATGTTGATGACCGCGACGTTGGCATAGCCGCCCACCGTGGTGGGGGCGGCGGTGAGCACCGCATTGTTCGAATTCGCCGCCGGCAGGCTGCCGCCGGTGGAGGCGAGCCCGGCCAGCGCCGTGGACAGGGTGGTCATCGGCGTCCAGAAGTCGCTGATCGTATAGGGAAAGCTGTTGAGATAGCTGATCGCAGCGGCGCCGCTGAAGCTGGCGCCGCTGGCCGCGCCGGCGACCTTCACGCTCAGCCCGTTGGCGTTGTAGCTCGCCGAGCCGGCGCTGCCGTAGATGTTGACGGAGCCGTAGCTGCTGAACGTCGCGGCGAGTGGCAGGCCGTAGCTGAAGAAGGTGCCGGAGCCCGAGAGGTTGCCGCCGATCACCGCCGGCCCCTCGATATCGGCCGTGGTGCTGAGGTTGCCGGTGGTGACGACGTTGAAGCTGGTGAGGATCTGCCCGGCGCCGATCACCGCGGCATCGGCGTGGGCCGAGACGGTGATGACCAGGGCGGCGGTACTGGCCAGGCGAAAAATGCGGATCATGGGAAAAAGGCCTTGCAGGCTCGGCAGAGCGAAAATTCGCCCTCGTCGTTGAGGATCGTATACGATGCTGCGCTGCGGCATGTCTTGTAAAAGAACAATTTCTCACATTCCCCGCTGACCTGCGGGAAGGGCGCGGCCTTGCAAAACCGGCGCATCTCGGCCATACCCCGGCCGCTCGCGGCAGGTGCTGCGGGTAATTCACACGCAGGGCGATTTTCCGGTGCCTCTAGGCGACGGCCCTGCGGAGGTTCAACCGGTTCAGGAAAGGAGCACGCCGATGGCGATGCCCGAATTCACTCTGCGTCAGCTGCTCGAAGCCGGCGTCCACTTCGGCCACCATACGCGCCGCTGGAATCCCCGCATGGCGCCGTATCTGTTCGGTATCCGCAATCAGGTCCACATCATCGATCTGCAGCAGACCGTGCCGCTGCTCGACCGTGCGCTGCGCGCTGTGCGCGACGTGGTGGCCGGCGGCGGGCGCGTGCTGTTCGTCGGCACCAAGCGCTCGGCGGCGGAATATGTGGCCGATGCGGCCAAGCGGTCCGGCCAGTATTACGTCAACCACCGCTGGCTCGGCGGTATGCTGACCAACTGGAAGACCATCACCGGCAGCATCAAGCGCCTGCGCCAGATCGACGACATGCTGGGCGGCGACACCCAGGGCCTGACCAAGAAAGAGGTGCTGGACATCACCCGCGACCGCGAGAAGCTCGAGCGCGCGCTGGGCGGCATCAAGGAGATGGGCGGCCTGCCGGACATCCTGTTCATCATCGACACGAACAAGGAGAAGCTGGCGATCGAGGAGGCCCGCAAGCTGGGCATTCCCGTCATCGCCATTCTCGACAGCAACTCCGACCCCGATGGCGTGACCTACCCGATCCCCGGCAACGACGACGCGATCCGCGCGATCACCCTGTATTGCGACCTGATCTCGGGCGCCGTGCTGGATGGCATCTCGGCGGAAATGATCGCCTCGGGCCGTGACATCGGCGCCGTTGAGGACCTGCCGATGGAAGCGCTGCCGGAAGCCGATGAGGTCGCCGTGGCGGCCCCGGCCCCGGCCGAAGCCCCGACCGCCTGAACGAAGCAAGACCGAGAGAGGAGGCCGCCATGGCCGAGATCACCGCACTGATGGTGAAGGATCTGCGCGAGCGGACCGGCGCCGGCATTTCGGACTGCAAGAAGGCGCTGGTGGAGGCCGATGGCGACATCGAGGCCGCCATCGACGGCTTGCGCAAGAAGGGCCTGGCGGCCGCGGCCAAGAAGTCTGGCCGCGTTGCCTCCGAGGGCCTTGTCGGCGTGGCAACCGCGCCGAACCGGGCCGCGATGGTGGAGGTCAACAGCGAGACCGACTTCGTCGCCCGCAACGAGACCTTCCAGGCCTTCGTCACGGAAGTGGCGAAGGTGGCGCTGGACGTGGGCGAGTCGCTCGATGCGATCAATGCTGCGGCCTATCCCGGCACCGGTCGCACCGTGGCCGAGGAGCTGACGCATCTGGTCGCCACGATCGGCGAGAACATGAACCTGCGCCGCGCGAAGGTGCTGCACGTGCAGTCCGGCGTGGTGGCGAGCTACATCCACTCCGCCGTCAAGCCTGGCCTGGGCAAGATCGGCGTGCTGGCCGCCATCGAGGGGGCAAGCGAGCTGGCCGCCATGGAGGCGCTCGGCCGCCAGATCGGGATGCATGTCGCCGCGGCGACGCCGGAGGCGCTCGACCTCGGAGATGTCGATCCGGCAGCACTTGAGCGCGAGAAGGTTGTGCTCAGCGAGCAGGCCCGCGCGTCCGGCAAGCCGGAAGCCATCATCGAGAAGATGGTCGAGGGCCGCATCCGCAAGTATTACGAAGAAGTGGTGCTGTTGGAGCAGGTCTGGGTGCATGACGGCGAGAGCCGGGTGAAGGCGGTGGTCAAGAAGGCCGGCGTCACCCTGCGCGGTTTTGCCCGCTTCAAGCTGGGCGACGGCATCGAAAAGGCCGCCGGCGATTTTGCCGCCGAGGTCGCCGCCGTCGCCGGCGCGGGCTGATACCGGAAGTAGGCTGCGTGCTGTAGGCTTGTGAGGGGCGGGCGGGGCCTTTAGGGTGCCGCCCGCAGCCTGCGGGCTTGCAGAGTCGTGCCTTGCCGCCGTGCCTCTTCGCTCCGCCGCCAGCCGCTCGCATCGGGATCTCATGAGCCAGCCCCTCGCCTATCATCGCGTGCTGCTGAAGATCTCCGGCGAGGCGCTGATGGGTCGGCGCGAGTATGGCCTCGATACCGAGACGGTCGCGCGCATCGCCAGCGATGTGGCGGACGTGGTGCAGATGGGCGCGCAGGTCTGCCTCGTCATCGGTGGCGGCAACATCTTCCGCGGTGTTTCCGGAGCCGCCAGCGGCATGGACCGGGCGCAGGCCGATTACATGGGCATGCTCGCCACGGTGATGAACGCGCTGGGCATGCAGAATGCGCTGGAGCGCTGCGGCGTGCCGACGCGGGTGCAGTCGGCGATTCCGATGGCCAGCGTGTGCGAGCCCTACATCCGCCGCCGGGCCGAGCGGCACATGGAGAAGGGGCGGGTGGTGATCTTTGCCGCCGGCACCGGCAATCCGTTCGTCACCACCGACACTGCCGCCGCCCTGCGGGCGGCCGAGATGAAGTGCGACGCGCTGCTGAAGGGCACGCAGGTGGACGGGGTCTATTCCGCCGACCCCCGCAAGGTGCCGGGCGCTGAGCGCTATGAGCAGCTGACCTATCACGATGTGCTCGCCCAGGACCTCGCGGTGATGGACGCCTCCGCGATCAGCCTGGCGCGGGAGAACAAGCTGCCGATCCTGGTGTTCAACATCCACGCCGCCGGCGCGTTCCGGGCCGTGATGCTGGGCGAGGGCAAGTTCACCACGATTGTCGAGAACCGGTGAGGCGCGGCGAGCCCGCGCAGATGGGACGTGCCGAAGAGCCTGGCGGAGGAACATGACGTGTCGGACCTGAACACCCTGAAGCTCGACCTGACCCGCCGGATGGATGGCGCGCTGGATACGCTCAAGCGCGATTTCTCTGGCCTGCGCTCCGGCCGGGCGAGCCCCTCGCTGCTGGAGCCGGTGCGCGTCGAGGCCTATGGCAGCGAGATGCCGCTGCCGCAATGCGCCACCATCGCGGTGCCGGAAGCGCGGATGATCACCGTGCAGGTGTGGGACCGCAGCCTCGTCACCGCCGTTGAGCGGGCGATCCGCGATGCCGGGCTGGGGCTTAACCCGCAGTCGGACGGGCAGCTGGTGCGGGTGCCGATCCCGCAGCTGACCGGCGAACGCCGCGCCGAACTGGCCAAGGCCGCGGCGCGCTATGCCGAGGCGTCGAAAGTCTCGGTGCGCGGCGTGCGGCGTGACGGGATGGACCAGATCAAGGCGATGCAGAAGAAGAGCCTGATCAGCGAGGATGACGAGAAGCGCTGGGCCGAGGACGTGCAGAAGCTGACCGACCAGTACATCAAGCAGATCGATGGTATGCTGGCCGACAAGGACAAAGAGATCAGGCAGGTCTGACGCCGCATGGTCCTGGGCCCCACGTCGATCGGTCTGGCGGAGGCGGTCGGTGCAGAGCCGGCGGCCTGCGCTGATCCGCCGTGCCATGTCGCGATCATCATGGATGGCAATGGCCGCTGGGCCGCCAACCGCCACCTGCCGCGCGTGGCCGGGCATCGCGCGGGGGTGGAGGCGGTGCGCCGCACCATCCGGGCGGCTTCCGCCGCCGGGGTGTCGTGGCTGACGCTCTATGCGTTTTCCAGCGAGAACTGGCGGCGGCCGGCGGCCGAGGTGCTCGATCTCACCGGGCTGCTGCGGCATTTCCTGCGCGCCGAGGTGGCGGAGCTGAACCGCAACGGCGTGCGGCTGCGCTTCATCGGCGACCGGCTGCGGTTTGATGCGGATATCCAGGCGGAGCTGACGGCCGCCGAGGCGCGGACGCGGGGAAATACCGGGCTGAACCTGATCGTCGCACTGTCCTACGGCGGGCGGGGCGAGATCGTGGCGGCGGCGCGGGCGGTGGCGGAGGCGGTGAAGGCCGGCAGTCTCGACCCCGCGAGCCTC
The DNA here is from genome assembly GCA_945874805.1 of Asaia bogorensis. Classification (GTDB taxonomy): domain Bacteria; phylum Pseudomonadota; class Alphaproteobacteria; order Acetobacterales; family Acetobacteraceae; genus CAIRTN01. Next base: position 7,369 of record CAMCJI010000071.1, read on the forward strand.
GACGAGGCGGAATTTGCCCGGCGGCTGTCAACCGACGGGATGCCGGACCCGGACCTGATCATCCGCACCTCCGGCGAGCAGCGGCTTTCGAACTTTCTGCTGTGGCAGTCCGCCTACGCGGAGTTCGTGTTTCTCGATGTGCTGTGGCCGGATTTCGGGGCCGCGCATTTCGCCGGCGCCCTGGCCGACTATTCCCGGCGGGAGCGGCGCTTTGGCGCCCGCCCCGGCTGAGCGGCCGAGCATGCCGGTTCCTGGCCCTGTGCAATGGGGCGATCTGAAGCTTCGTGCGATCTCCGCCGCCGTGCTGATGCCGGTGGCGCTGTTCTGCCTGTGGTGGGGCGGGCTGGCCTGGCTGGCGCTGGTGGCCATCGCGGTGGGTGGGCTGACGCGCGAATGGGTGCGCATGTGCGACCGGCGGGCGGATGCGCCGCGGCGGCTGCTGCTGGGCGGCGGCTTCTTCTACATCGCCTGCGGCGGGGCGGCGCTGCTGTGGCTGCGCAGCGACGAGGTGGCCGGGCTGTCCAACGTGCTGTTTCTGTTGCTGCTCGTGTGGGCGACGGATATCGGCGCCTATATCGCCGGGCGGGCGATCGGCGGGCCGAAGCTGGCGCCGGCGATCTCGCCGGGCAAGACGTGGTCGGGTGCTGCGGGCGGGCTGCTGGCGGCGCTGGTGGTTGCGACCCTCGAGTCCGCGGTGGAGGGCATGCGGCCGGGCTGGAGCGGGCTGCTGGTCGCGACCGTGCTCTCGGTCGCCTCGCAGTGCGGCGACCTCGCGGAGAGCGCGGCCAAGCGCTATTTCGGGGTGAAGGATTCCGGCAGCTCGATCCCCGGGCACGGCGGCCTGTTCGACCGGCTGGACGGCGTACTGGCGGCAGCCCCGCTGGCGGCGCTCCTTGCGCTGGCGATCGGCCGGGGCGGTGACCTGTGGCGGTAGAGGAGCGGGGCTTGGTCAAACGGATCAGCGTGCTGGGCAGCACCGGCAGCGTCGGCACGCAGACGATCGACCTGCTGCTGGCCGAGCCGCACCGCTACGCCGTGCGCGCGCTGGCCGCCGGGCGGAATGCGAAGCTGCTGGCCGAACAGGCGCGGCTGCTGGGGGCTGAGCTGGCGGTGCTGGCCGATCCGGCGGGGCTGGACGAACTCCGCCGCCTGCTCGACGGCTCGGGCATCGCCACCGATGCGGGGTCTGGGGCGGTGGTGCGCGCCGCCGAGATCGAGGTGGACTGGACGATGTGCGCCATCACCGGGGCGGCCGGGCTGCATTCCACGCTGGCCGCCATCCGCGGCGGGCGGGCGGTGGCGCTGGCCAACAAGGAGGCGCTGGTCTGCGCCGGCGAGGTGATGTTGCGGGCGGTGGCGACGCATGGGGCGACGCTGCTGCCGGTGGATTCCGAGCACAATGCGATCTTCCAGGCGATGGCGGACGGCAATCGCGGCGCCGTGGAGAAGATCACGCTCACCGCCTCCGGCGGGCCGTTCCGCACCGCCACGCGCGAGGAGATGGCGCGCGCCACGCCCGAGGCCGCGCTGCGCCATCCGGTGTGGTCGATGGGGGCGAAGATCAGCATCGACAGCGCCACGATGATGAACAAAGGGCTGGAACTGATCGAGGCGGCGCGGCTGTTCAGCCTGCCGAGCGCGCGGATCGGCGTGCTGATCCACCCGCAATCGGTGGTGCATGGCATGGTGCACTACAGCGACGGCAGCGTGCTGGCCCAGCTCGGCAGCCCCGATATGCGGGTGCCGATCGCCCATACGCTCGCCTGGCCGGCGCGTGTGGCCACCGCCGCGCCGCGGCTGGATCTGGGGGCGGTGGGCCGGCTGGAGTTCGCTGAGCCGGACGAGGTGCAGTTCCCCGCGTTGCCGCTGGCCCGGCTGGCTTTGACCGAGGGGGCGGGCCTGCCGGCGGTGTTCAGCGCGGCCAACGAGGTGGCGGTGGAACTGTTCCTGCGCCGGGGCATCGGCTTCCTGCAGATCGTCGAATCGGTGGCCCGGGTGATGGACCGCATCGGCACCCGCCCGGCCGACACGCTGGAGCAGGTGCTGGAACTCGACCGGCTGGCGCGCGAGGCTGCGCATGACGTGTGCAATCTTCTGGCGCCGCACGCCGCGTGATCCCATATAGACGGCGAACCCTTCTTTTCAGGACATAGATCGTGCTCGATTTTCTGCCCGAGATATTGCGCACCCCGGTGGCCTTTCTGGTCGTTTTGGGGGTGCTGGTCTTCATTCATGAGCTTGGCCATTACCTGGCGGCGCGCTGGATGGGCGTGCATGTCGAGACGTTCTCGATCGGGTTCGGCCGGTCGATCGCGAGCTGGCGCGACCGGGCGGGCACCGAGTGGAAGCTCGCCTGGATCCCGCTGGGTGGCTACGTCAAGCTGCACGGGCAGGAGCGGCCTGAGGATGTGGGGGCGGATGTGCGGGCCGGCTGGCAGCCCGGCCGGACCTTCCATGAAAAGACCGTGGGCGCGCGGTCCATTGTCATCGCCGCCGGGCCGTTTGCGAATTTCGTCCTGGCCGCGGTGCTGTTCATTCTGCTGAACGCCGTCGAGGGCCGGCCGGTGGCGGTGCCCGTGGTCGGCGACGTGCTGCCCGATTCGCCGGCAGCCGCGGCAGGGCTGCGGCCGGGCGACCGGATCGAGGGGATCGGCAGCGAGAAGGTGGGCCGGTTTGAGGATGTGCAGCGCATCATCTCGCGCAGCCCCGGCCAGGCGCTGGAACTGCAGGTGCTGCGCGAGGGCAATCAGGTGCGCCTGACGGTGACGCCGGGTGAGCGCGAGACGCCGAACGGGCGGGTTGGCGTGCTGGGCGTGCGTGGTGGCAAGGCGGAGTTCCAGCCGATGTCGCCGATCGAGGCGGTGCCGGCCGGCATCGTGCAGACCTGGGACGTGACGGTGCAGACGCTGCAAGGCGTGTGGGGGATGCTGAGCACGGCGAAGGGCGCCGAGGACCTCGGCGGGCCGCTGCGCATCGCGCAACTGTCCGGCAAGGTGGCCGAACTCGGGCTGGCCAGCCTGATTTCCTTCATCGGGGTGCTGTCGGTGAATCTCGCGCTAATCAATCTGTTCCCGATTCCCGTGCTGGATGGCGGGCATCTGGTGTTCTACCTGTTCGAGGCGATCCGCGGCCGGCCGCTGCCGCCGCGGGCGCAGGAATACGGGTTCCGGGCCGGTATCGCGCTGCTTTTGGGGCTTTTTGTCTTTGCCACATGGAACGACCTGGGGCATCTCGGCCTGTTCCGCTGGGTGGCGGGTCTGCGCGGATGAGGTTTGGCCGTGCGGGCCGGGTAGCGTTGTGCGAACAGCGCGGCTATTCTCCGCGCGTCTTGGGCGAGCCGACGCCGCTGCCGGGGCAGGGCCTTGTTGGAGGGATTTCGGGTTTGTTCGTTTCGCGCCTTGCGCTCACGGCCGCGGCAGTCACCCTGCTGCTTGCCGCAGCCCCCGTCCCTTCGGCCCTTGCACAGGGGGCGCCCGCGCGTGCCGCCGCTGCCGGCCAGACGCTCTCTGCCGTGCGGGTGGAGGGCAACCAGCGCATCGAGGAAGCGACCATCCGCTCCTACATGCTGCTGCGGCCGGGTGATGCGTTCGATTCCGAGCGGCTCGACCGCAGCCTGAAGACGCTGTTCGCCACCGGGCTGTTCGCCGATGTGGCGATCACCCGGGTGGGTGACGGGCTGGTGGTGAAGGTCGTCGAGAACCCGATCGTCAACCGCATCGCCTTCGAGGGCAATTCGAAGCTGAAGGACGAAACGCTGCGGCCGGAACTGCAACTGAAGCCGCGGGCGGTGTTCACGCCGGCGCTGGCGCAGTCCGACCGGCAGCGCATCCTCGACCTGTATTCCCGCCGCGGGCGTTTCGGCACCGCGGTGGAGCCGAAGATCATCCAGTTGGATCAGAACCGCGTCGATGTGATCTTCGAGATCAAGGACGGCGTGGCGACGCTGGTCAGCCGGATCGCTTTCGTGGGCAACAAGGCGTTCAGCGAGGGCAAGCTCGGTGACGTGATCAGCTCGCGCGAGGAGGCATGGTGGCGCTTCCTCAGCTCGTCGGACACGTATGACCCCGACCGGGTAAACTTCGACCGCGAATTGCTGCGCCGCTTCTACCTGCGCCAGGGCTATGCCGATTTTGAGCTGGTGAGCGCGAACGGCGAGCTGGCGCCGGACCGGTCCGGCTTCTTCGTCACCTACACGGTGAACGAGGGCGAGCGATATCGCGTCTCCAAGGCCAGCATCACGTCGACGCTACGCGGCGTGGAGCCGGAGTCGATCAAGGGCGACATGGAGATCGACGACGGCGACTGGTACGACGGCGACGCGGTGGAGCGGGTGACGCAGGAGCTGACCCGCGTGGTCCAGAGCCGCGGCTTTCCGTTTGCCGAGATCCGCCCGCGGGTGCAGCGCAACCGCGAGAAATCCGAGATCGAGCTGGTGTTCGAACTTAGGGAAGGGCCGCGCATATTCGTCGAGCGGCTGGAGATCACCGGCAATGTCCGCACGATGGACAAGGTGATCCGCCGGGAGTTCCGCCTGGCCGAGGGCGATGCGTTCAACGCCGCTCTGGTCCGCCGGTCGCGCCAGCGGGTGCAGGATCTGGACTACTTCACCTCCGTCAACATCACGCCGAGCCCCGGTTCCGCGCCGGACCGGCAGATCGTCAACACGGTGATCGAGGAGAAGGCGACCGGCGAACTGACCCTCGGCGGCGGTTATTCCACCGATATCGGGCCGCTGCTGAGTGCCGGTCTGCGCGAGAAGAACCTGATCGGCACCGGCATCGATGCGGCCCTGTCCGGCCTGGTCGCGCAGAAGCAGACGCAGATCAATCTGTCGGTGACGGACCCCTCGTTCCTGGACCGCAATCTGGTTGCCGGTTTTGACGTGTTCCAGGTGATCAACAACCTGCAGAGCATCGCCCAGTACAGCGAGCGCCGGCTCGGCACCTCGCTGCGCCTGGGCTATGAGTTCACTGAGCATCTGCGCCAGCTCTGGACCTACTCACTCGTCAGCCGCAACGTCTTCTCGGTCGGCTCGAATGCGTCGATTTATGTGCAGGATGCCAAGGGCGAGTCGATTCTGTCGTCCATCGGCCAGACGCTGACGCTCGATTATCGCGACAGCCGGCTGGACCCGCGGCAGGGCTACATCGTGCGCCTTGGCACCGACTTCGCCGGGCTCGGCGGGCAGACCCGCTTCCTGCGCACCAAGGTCGATGCGGCCTATTACTATCCGCTTGACCGGTATGTGGGGTCCGAGGGCTGGGGCCTCGCCTTCCAGGCGGGTGTCGGCTACCTGAACAATCTCGGCACCAAGGAAAAGATCATCGACCGCTTCTTCCTCGGCGGCGACAATCTGCGTGGCTTTGCCCTTGGCGGTGCGGGGCCGCACTCGATCACCACTGGCGACAGCCTGGGCGGGCGTTTCATCTGGACGCAGACCAGCGAGTTGCGCTTCCCGCTGCCGGTCTCTGCCGATATCGGCATCAGCGGGCGCGCCTTCGTCGATGTGGGCTCGCTCAGCCAGGTCAACGCCTTGTCGCAGAATGGCAAGGTGGTGCCGCTGGTGGATAACGCGGCGCCGCGCGTATCGGCCGGCCTCGGCATATCGTGGAAGACGCCGTTCGGCCTGCTGAACATCGACGTGGCACAGCCGATCATCAAGAAGAAATTCGACCAGACGCAAACCATCCGCTTTGGCTTCGGCACGAGGTTCTAGTGCACATGATCCGATCCGTTTTTGCCGCTGCGGCTGTTGCCGCGGCGCTATTCCTGCCTTTCCCCGGCCAGGCGCAGGCCCCGGCGGCGAACAAGGACTTCTTCGTCCCGCCACAGGCGCAGCCCCGCCCGGCAGCCCCGCCCGCGCAAGCGCAGCGCCCGGCGCCGCCGACCCGGTCCATCCAGCCGCCGCCCGGCTCGCAGGCCGGCGCCGAAGAGCCGCCGCTGGCGCAGATCCCCATGCCGCCCGTACCGGAGCTGGCGCCGCTGCCGAAGGGCACCAGCCCGCCGGCCGCGGTGCAGGGGGTGATCGGCGTGCCGGACGTGATGCGGCTTTCGCTCGCCGCCCAGGCGGTGGACCGCACGCTCGGTGAGCGGCGCGAGAAGCTGAACGACGACGCGCAGAAGGAGCAGGACGCGTGGCGGGCGATGCAGCAGGCGCTTGCCAATGACCGGGCGAAACTGACGCCGGAGCAGGTGCGCGCCCGCGAAAAGGAGCTGAACGACCGCATCACCAATGCGCAGCGCCAGTTCCGCGACCGCAACCGCATCCTGCAGGAGCAGACGCAGTTCGCGCTGAACGCCATCCAGGCCTCGCTGATCGCGGTGATCCGGCAGGTCGCGGAATCGCGCGGGATGAACATGGTGCTGCATCGCGCCCAGGTGGCGCTCAACGTGAACGAGTTCGACATCACCGATCAGGTGGCCGAACAGCTGAATAAGATTCTGCCGCTGGTGGTGGTGCCGCCGGATGGTGTGTCGCCGGTGCCGCAGACGGCCGCTGGCCCGGGCGGTCCGGCGCAGCCCGCCGCAGCGCCGGCCCCCGGGCCGCGGCGCTGAGCTGCGTGAGCCATGGCTGACGCATCCGGGATGAGTGCGGGGGACGGCCTGCCCGGTGATCCCCGGTTCTTCGGCCCGCGGATGGCGCGCAGCCTGAGCGAGGTGGCCCAGGCCGCGGGGGCGGCGATCGACCCGGCTTTGGCGGATCGGCAGGTGTCCGGCGTGGCGCCGTTGCAGATCGCCGGCCCCGCGCAGGTCAGCTTCCTCGACAACCGGCGCTATGCCGACGAACTGGCCGCGAGTGCCGCGGGCGTCGTGATCTGCCGGCCAGAGCTGGCGGGCCGTGCCCCTGCCGGCTGCGTGGTGCTGGCCACCGCCGAGCCCTACCTCGCCTGGGCGCGGGTGGCCGCGCTGTTCCATCCAGTGCCGCCGAGCGTGCCAGGCGTGCATCCAACTGCCGTTGTTGATCCGACCGCGGCGATCGATGCATCAGCGGAGATCGGCCCCTATGTGGTCATCGGGGCGGGGGCAGAGGTGGGCGCGCGGTGCCGCCTGGCGGCCTTCGTCTCGGTTGGTGCAGGGGTGCGGCTGGGGGCAGATTGCCGGATCGGCACGCATGTCTCGATCAGTCATGCGCTGATCGGGGCAAGGGTGGTGCTGTATCCCGGTGCGCGGATCGGCCAGGACGGCTTTGGTTTCGCGACGGGGCCGGCGGGATTCGTCAGCGTGCCGCAGCTTGGGCGGGTGGTGCTGGAGGATGATGTCGAGATCGGGGCGAACAGCACGGTCGATCGCGGGTCGCTGCACGACACGGTGATCGGTGCGGGTTCGCGCCTCGACAATCTTGTGCAGGTCGGCCACAATGTGCGGCTTGGCCGGTGTTGCGTGATCGTCGGCCAGGCGGGCATCTCCGGGTCTGCGGTGCTGGAGGATTTTGTGGTGCTGGCGGGCCAGTCGGGCATCGCGGGGCATTTGAAGGTGGGCCGTGGGGCGCGGATCGGCGCACGCTCCGGGGTGATGAACGATATGCCGGCGGGCGCGGAATGGGTGGGGGCGCCGGCGATGCCGGTGCGGGAGTTCTTCCGCCAGTTCGCGACGTTGAAACGGCTGGCGGCACGGAAGACCGAGACGAAAACCGAGACCAAGACCGAGACCGAGTGAGGCGGATGGACAACACGGCAAATACCGAGGCTACGGAGATCGGGGCGGTCGCGCTGATCGATATCGCGCGCATCATGCGCGACATCCCGCACCGCTACCCCTTCCTGATGATCGACCGGGTCGTCGATTTCGTGCCGGGCGAGAGTGCGATCGGCGTGAAAAATGTCTCGGTCAACGAGAACTTTTTCCAGGGCCATTTTCCCGGCCACCCGGTGATGCCGGGCGTGCTGATCATCGAGGCGATGGCGCAGACCGCCGCCGTGCTGGTGGTCGAGACGCTGGGGTCGGATGCCCAGGGCAAGGTGGTGTATTTCATGTCCATCGAGGAGGCGAAGTTCCGCCGCCCGGTGGTGCCTGGCGATCAGCTGCGCATCCACGTCACCCGCAAGCACCAGCGCGGCAATGTCTGGAAGTTCACCGGCATTGCCAAGGTGGACGGCGCCGTGGTGGCCCAGGCGACCTATGCCGCGATGATCATGGACCGCGCGGCGGAGCGATAGAGACCAGGTGACCTCCCAACACAGCTTCGTCCACCCCACCGCCATCGTGGCGCCCGGGGCTTCCCTGGGTGCGGGGGTGCGGATCGGCCCGTGGTGCTCGATCGGCCCTGATGTGATCATCGAGGACGGGGTGGAGATGGTCAGCCACGTGGTGGTTGATGGCCATACCCGCATCGGCGCAGGCGTGATCATCTCACCGTTCGTAACGATCGGATTGCCGCCGCAGGACCTGAAATACAAGGGTGAGCCGACCCGCTGCGAAATCGGCGCGGGTACGCAGATCCGCGAACACTGCACCATCCATCGCGGCACCGTCACCGGGACGGGCACCACCCGCGTCGGCGCAAACTGCATGCTGATGGCGGTGGTGCACGTGGCGCATGACTGCAACGTCGGCAACAACGTCATTGTCGCCAACAATGTGGTGATGGGCGGGCATGTCAGCATCGCCGATGGGGCGATCATCGGCGGGGCCGCGGCGATCCATCAGTTCGTGCGGATCGGCCGGGCGGCGATGATCGGTGGCGTGTCCGGCGTGGAGCGGGACGTGATCCCGTTCGGCAGCGTGATGGGCAATCGCGCGCGGCTGGAAGGGCTGAACATGATCGGCCTGCAGCGCCGTGGGGTGGACAAGGCGCAGCGCCATCTGATCCGCGCGGCATTCCGTGCCCTGTTCAGCGGGGCCAGCGTGTTCACCGAGCGGCTGGCGGAGACGCGGCGGCTTTATGCCGATGATGCCTATGTCGCGGAAATGCTGGCCTTCGTCGACGGCCCGTCGCGGCGTGGGTTGATGCAGGCGGCGGTGCGGGCCGATGACGACGACGACGCCTGATCTCCACCGATGACCAGCGGCGAGCGGCCCGGCCTGGGCATTCTGGCCGGTGGCGGCGCGCTGCCGGGGCGGGTTGCCGCGGCGGCTCAGGCGGCCGGGCGGCCGGTTTTCATCGTCGCGCTTGAGGGTTTTGCAGAGGCGCGGGTGATCGGCGCCTATCCGCATGCCACCGCACGCATCGGGGCTGCTGGGCGCATCCTGGAGTTGCTGCGGGCGCAGAACTGCAAGGAGGTCGTGCTCGTGGGCGCGGTCCGCCGGCCTGGGTTTTTCGACATGCGCCCTGATGCGGTTGGTGCGGCGCTGCTCGCCCGCGTGGGCAAGGGCGTGTTCTTCGGTGGGGATGACGGGTTGCTGCGCGCGGTAGTGCGGGTGCTCGGCGAGGAAGGCTTCACCGTGATCGGCGCGCATGAGATTCTCGCCGAAGCCGTGGGACCGCGCGGGCTGCTGACCCGGGCCGCGCCGGATGCGCTGGCGATGACCGATATCGAGCGCGGCGGGCGGGTTGCCCGCACGCTGGGCGGACTGGATGTGGGCCAGGGCTGCGTGGTGCAGGCCGGGCTGGTGCTGGCTGTCGAGGCGATCGAGGGTACCGATGCCATGCTCGCCCGTGCCGGCGCGCTGCGGCGGGAGGGGCCGGGCGGGGTGCTGGTCAAGACCGTCAAGCCCGGCCAGGACCGTCGGGCCGACCTGCCGACCATCGGCCCGGCGACGGTGGCCGGCGCGGTGGCGGCCGGGCTGCGCGGCATTGCCTTCGAAGCGGGCGGCACTCTGCTTGCCGAGCGGGAGGCGACCATCGCCGTGGCGGATGCAGCCGGATTGTTCTTGCTCGGCTTCGATCCCGAGGCAGCGAAGGCTGACGGCGGTTAGAAGGCCGCGTGCAGCACCCAACCGCCAAGCTTCCAGATCGCATACCAACCGGTGATCGACAGGGCACCGATGATAGGCAGGGCGATCGCGGGCGGCAGGCGTTCGGGTCGGCGGGCTGCGGTGGTTCCCGGCAGAGCGAGGTGGGCGGCGGGGGCGTGCGTTGTCATGGGTTCCTTCTCGGGCTCCATCCATGGCACGTGATACGCTGAAATAGTTAAACAAGCGTTGCAGTGTATATTTTTTGAGACATGCAGGAGTATGCCATGAGCATCCGATTTGACGGCCGTGTGGCCATCGTGACCGGCGCTGGCGCAGGCTTGGGCCGCCAGCACGCGCTGCTGCTGGCCAGCCGGGGCGCCAAGGTCGTGGTGAACGATCCCGGCGGTGCGGTTGACGGGCGCGGCAGTGCGGCCGCCGTCGCGGATCAGGTGGTCGCCGAGATCGTGGCGGCGGGCGGGGAGGCGGTGGCCAACCACGCCTCCGTCGCCGATGAAGCCGCGGCCGCCGGCATCGTGCAGACGGCGCTCGACACCTGGGGGCGGGTGGACATCGTGGTGAACAACGCCGGCGTGCTGCGCGACAAGAGCTTCCACAAAATGGAGCTGTCGGATTTCGAGTTCGTGCTGCGCGTGCATCTGCTCGGCAGCGTCTATGTCACTAAGAGTCTGACTCTGAACTCATGTGGAACGACCGAGGCGTCTGATCAACAGCATGGCTGATGCTGCGTAGAGGAAGGCAGTTGCCGAGGCGATTGTGGCTTCGAAATCCTTGGCCAGCCGTCGATTTCTTCCCAACCAGGCGAAGCACCG
>CAMCJI010000072.1 GCA_945874805.1 Asaia bogorensis
CCCAGCGCACCCGCCACCCAGCGCCGCCCGGGCACGCGCTCATGCAGGAAAATCAGCGAGATCGGGGCGATCCATATGGTCGTCACATTCGCCAGGATCGCCGTCCGCCCCGCCTCGATGAAGGCGACCGCGGCATGGGTGAGGGCAAAGAAAGCCGCCAGCGACAGCAACCCCCAACCGAACAGCGCCGGCATGTCCTGCCGCCCAGGTAGCCGCAGCTTGCCGGTCAATGCGAGGGCTGCGAACACCGCCAGCCCCGAGAACCCCGCCCGCCCTGCCCCGAACCACAACGGCGAGACCCCCGCCCCGATCGCCTGCTTGGTGATCGGCCAGGCGGAGGACAGCAGCAGCACCGACCCCGCCAGTTGCAGCAGGGCCCCCCGGCGGATCGGCCCCGGCGTCATACCGTCAGCATGATCTTGCCGATATGGGCGCTGCTCTCCATCAGCGCATGCGCCTGAGCCGCCTCCTCCAGCGGAAACACCGCATGGATGATCGGCGCACATTGCCCGGCATCGAGGAGCGGCCACACCTTGGCACGCAATTCGGCCGCGATGGCGCCCTTTTGCGCCGTCGTGCGTGGCCGCATCGTGCTGCCGGTGACGGTCAGCCGCCGCGTCATGATCGGCAACAGGTTGAATTCCGGCACTTTCGCACCTTGAAGGAAGGCGATCTGCACCAGCCGCCCGTCGATTGCGAGACTTGCGATATTGCGCGGGAAATAGGCGGCACCGACCATGTCGAGCACCACGTCCACGCCGCGCCCGCCGGTCTTGTCCTTGATCACCTCGGCGAAATCCTGGGTGCGGTAGTTGATCCCCAGCGCGCCGAGCGCCTCGCAGGCCGCCACCTTCGCGTCGCTGCCGGCCGTGGCATAAGCGGTGGCGCCGAACGCGGCGGCCAGGGCGATCGCCGTGGTACCGATGCCCGAACTGCCGCCGTGGATCAGTGCGCTCTCGCCTCTGGCGAGCCGCCCGAGCATGAACAGATTGGCCCAGACGGTGAAGAACGTCTCGGGCAACGCCGCTGCCCGGATCGCGTCATACCCCGCCGGCCAGGGCAGGGTCTGTGCCTGCGGAGCCACGCAATACTCGGCATATCCGCCGCCATTGGTCAGCGCACACACCCGGTCGCCGATGCCGTACGAGGTCACCTCCGCCCCGATCGCCACCACCTCGCCGGCCACTTCCAGGCCGATGATGGGGCTCGCACCCGGTGGCGGCGGATAGGAGCCGCTGCGCTGCGCCACGTCCGGCCGGTTCACCCCGGCAGCGGCCACCCGGATCAGCACCTCGTACGGCTTCGGCTGCGGCACGGGGCCTGCCGTGATGTGCATCACCTCCGGCCCACCCGGCCCGGTCGTCGCGATGTGGCGCATCGTCATGCCGGGGCTCCGTGTGGAGGGGTCTAGTCCTTGGGCACGTCGTGGAAGAACGGCTCCACCACGCCCTTGAGCTTCATCGTCAGCGGGTTGCCGCGCCGGTCGACGGTCTTGCCGACGGCCGCGCGAATCCAGCCCTCGCTGACGCAGTATTCCTCGACCGTGGTCTTCTCCACTCCGTTGAACCGGATGCCGACGCCGCGCGTCAGCACCGCCTCGTCATAGAACGGGCTGGCGGGGTTGTTGCACAGGCGGTCGGGGGGCGTGTCGCTCATACGGTTGGGATAGATCGGGGGCGCGGCGGTGGCAAGAGCGCCCGGGACTGTCTAGGCTCCGCCGATGAGCAGCATCTCCCCCATCGACGCCGAACTCTTCCGCAACGGGCTGGTGGCCCTCGGCGACGAGATGGCGCTGACCATCTACCGCGCCGCCTATTCCGGCGTGCTCAAGAACATCATGGACTACAGCACGGCGATCTGCGACCCGGCCGGCCGCCTCGCCGCCCAGGGCCTCAGCCTGCCCGGCCATCTCTGCTCCATCCCCTCGGCCCTGCAATCCTGCCTGCGCCACTTCGGCACGGACATCGCCGAGGGCGACATCCTGACGATGAACGACCCCTACGACGGCGGCATGCACCTGCCGGACATCTTCATCTTCAAGCCGGTCTTCGCGGAATCGCACATCGTCGCCTGGGCCGCCACCATCTGCCACCACACCGACGTCGGCGGCCGCGTGCCCGGCTCGAACGCGTCGGACAGCACCGAGATCTTCGCCGAGGGCCTGCGCATCCCGCCGCTTAAGCTCTACGAACGCGGCGTCGCCAACACCACGCTGGTGCGCATCATCGAGCGCAACGTCCGCCTGCCCGGCCGGGTGATGGGCGACCTCCGCGCGCAGCTCGCCGCCTGCGAGATCGCCGCCCGCGGCATCATCGATCTCGTCGCCCGCCACGGCGCGGCCGGTTTCGCCACCCTGATGGACGAGACGATGGACCACTCCGAGCGCCTCGCGCGGCACTGCCTCGCCGAACTGCCGGACGGCGAGGCGACCTTCACCGATTACATCGACGACGACCAGATCGACGCCGGCGTGCCCATCCCCCTCGTCTGTACCGTCCGCAAACAGGGCGAACGCATGGTCTTCGACTGGACCGGCTCGGCCCCGCAGGTGCGCGGCGCCATCAACAACACCTGGAGCTACACGGCGGCGGCCAGCTTCACCGCCGCCAAGTCCGTCATGTCCATCAACATGCCGAACAACGACGGCGTGTTCCGCTGCATCGAGGTGATCGCGCCCCCCGGCACCGTCACCAACGGCGTGCTGCCCGCCGCCTGCGCCGCCCGCGGCCTGACCGGCTTTCGCTGCGCGGACGCGGCGTTCGGGGCGCTGGCGATGCTCTACCCCGACCGCGTCTTCGCCGCCTCCGAGGGCGGCAACACCGGCATCACCATCGGCGGCACGGACAAGGCCCGCCGCCCCTTCATCTACGTCGACTTCATGTCCGGCGCCTGGGGTGCCCGCCCCTGGGCCGACGGGCTGGACGGCAACACGTCGATGTTCGCCAACATGGCCAGCTTCTCCGTGGAAGTCATCGAGGCCGAGAATCCCCTGGAAGTGCTGGATTACGGCATGGTGCCAGACACCGCCGGCCCTGGCCTGTATCGCGGCGGCGTCGCCCTGCAACGGACATGGCGGATGCTGGCCGACGAGGGCATCCTGCAGGTCCGCTCAGACCGCCACACCCACCTGCCTTACGGCCTCTACGGCGGCGGGCCGGGCAGCCCCAGCGCCAACAGCGTCGATGGCACCCCGCTCGCGGCCAAGCTGACGATGACCCTCAGATCTGGCGAAATCTTCCGCCACCGCCTCCCCGGCGCCGGCGGCTGGGGCCCGCCCCTCGAACGCGACCTCACCCTCGTCGCCCGCGACCTGCGCGACGGCCTCGTCACCATCGAGGGGGCCGCGCGCGACTACGGCGTCATCGCCGCCGGCGATCCGTCGGTGATCGACACCGCCGCCACCGCCGCCCTGCGCCAGAAACTCGCAGCCCAACGCGGCCCCGGCCCCAAGGTCGGCTGGCGCCCGCTGCATGAGGGGCACACGCCATGAGCCTGCGCATCGGCCCCGCAGGCGAAGGCCTGCGCATCGGCGTGGACATCGGCGGCACCTTCACCGACCTCGTGGCCATCGCGGCGGACGGCACCATCGCCACCCACAAAACCGCCTCCACCCCGCCGGACTACTCCATCGGCATCGAGACCGGCCTGCGCGCCCTGCTCGGCACCCAGGCCGTCGCGGAGGTGCTGCACGCCACCACCGTCGGCTCCAACACCATCCTGGAGGGCAAGGGCGCCCGCACCGGCCTGATCACCACCGCCGGCTTCCGCGACGTGCTGGAAATCCGCGACATCCGCATGCCCCGCCTCTACGACATGCACTGGACCAAGCCGACAGCCCTCGTCGAACGCCGCCTGCGCGTCGAGGTGACGGAGAAGCTGCGCGCCGACGGCTCGGTGACCACACCGCTCGACATGGAATCCGTCGCCGCCGCCATCGCCCATCTCAAGGCCGAGGGCGTGGCCAGCATCGCCATCTGCCTGCTCAATAGCTATGCCAACCCCGCCCATGAGCAGGCCGTGGAAGCTGCCGTGCGCGCGGCGATGCCCGATGTCGCGGTCACCGCAAGCTGGCGCCTGCTGCCGGAAATCAAGGAATACCCGCGCACCTCCACCACCGTGGTGAACGCCTATATCCAGCCGGTCGTGCGCGCCTACCTCACCTCCCTGCAAGCGCGGCTCGCAGCCCTCGGCATCGGCGCCGGCCTGCAACTGATGCAATCCAACGGCGGCCTCGCCAGCGCCTCCCATGCCGCGGACTTCCCCGCGCATATCGTCGAATCCGGCCCCGCCGCCGGCGTCGTCGGCGGCGCCGTGCTCGCGGCCAGGCTCGAAGAACCCCGCATCGTCACCTTCGACATGGGCGGCACCACCGCGAAAGCCGGCCTCGTCGAGGACGGACGCGTCCTGCGTGCCGAGGCGATGGAGGTCGGCGCCGGCGTCATGGCCGGTGCGAGGCTGCTCGTCGGTGCCGGCTACATGCTGAAACTCCCCGCCATCGACCTCGCGGAGGTCGGTGCCGGCGGCGGCTCGATCTGCCGGCTGGATGCCGCCGGCGCCCCGAAGGTCGGCCCCCACTCCGCCGGTGCGGACCCCGGCCCGGTCTGCTACGGCCGCGGCGGCACGGAGCCGACCATCACGGACTGCAACCTCGCGCTGGGCTATCTCGACCCCGCCGGCCTCGCGGGCGGCGCGATCCGGCTGGACATTGAAGCCGCCCGGGCCGCCATCGCCAAAAACCTCGCCACCCCGCTCGGCCTGACCGTCGAACAGGCAGCCCACGGCATGCTGCGCCTGGCCGCCGCTACGATGATGCGCGCCATCCGCGCCGTCTCCGTCGAGCGTGGCCGCGATGTCCGCCAATTCGCCCTGCTCGCCTTCGGCGGCAACGGCCCGCTCTTCGCGGGCGGCATCGCGGCCGATCTCGGCATCACCCGCGTCATCATCCCGCCGATGCCCGGCCTGTTCAGCGCCTTCGGCCTGCTGCTGGCCGACACCGAACACCACGCCACCCGCTCGCTGCGTCTGAAGGTCGCCGGCAGCCCGCCCGCCGGCTTGCAGGCCGCCATCGCGGCCCTGCTGGCCGAGGGTACGGCCCACCTCGCCGCCGATGGCTTCTCCGCATCCCGCCAATCCCTGCGCCTCTCCGCCGCCGCCCGCTACGTCGGCCAGTCGAGCGAACTCACGGTCCCCCTGCCCGACCACGACGCGCAAAGCCTGTTCACCACGCTGCCCGAAGCCTTCGCGCGGGAGCATCACCGCACCTACGGCTTCCGCGCACCCCCGGGCGAGCCGGTCGAGCTGGTGGGCCTCTCGCTGATCGCCGCCGGCCTGGCCGACCGCCCGCGCCTGCCCCCTGCCATCGCGCCCGCCGCCACCGCCGTGCCCGCCAGCCGCGCCGCCTGGTTCCCTGTCCACGGCTGGATCGAAACCCCGGTCCGCGACCGCGCCAGCCTCACCGCCACCCCCGCATCCGGCCCGCTGATCGTGCAGGAATACGATGCGACCTGCCTTGTTCCCCCCGGCGCCTCGGCCGCCCTGGACGACTTCGGCAACATCCGCATCGCCCTCGGCTGAGCCCGCCTCAGGCCACCGGCAGCCGGTCTCGCCAGGCCGTTACCTCTGCCACCGCGGCCTGCCGGGCCGCAATATAGGCCTCCACCGCCGCCCTGACCTGCTCGGCCGGGGCCTCTGCCGTGCAGGCCGCCTCCATCTGCCGCGCCGCTTCGCTGGCAGCAGTGGCGCCGAGATAGGCCGCCTCCGCCACATCGAAATGCGCCGCCTCGCGCAGGCCCGCGCGGTCATCGGCTTCACGCATCGCCCGCAATTCCCACGGCCGGGCCGGTGCGCGGGCGATGAACTGGTCGAGCATGGCACGCAGCACCGCGGGGGGCAGGATTTCGGCCAGCGAGGCCTGGGCCGTAGCATCCAGCCGCTGTGCCGGCGGCCCGTCCTGCTGCATCCGTGCCAGCAGATCGGCCGGGCGCAGCGGTTTGGAGATGTAGTCGTCCATCCCCGCCGCGATATACTGCTCGCGCGCCCCGGCCATCGCATGCGCGGTCTGGGCGATGATCCGCACCGAGCGATAGGGCTCCTCCATCGCGCGGATCTGCCGCGTTGCCTGAATACCGTCCAGGCCGGGCATCTGCACATCCATCAGCACCACATCGAACGGCCAGTCCCGCCGGATCGCCTCCACCGCCTCATGGCCGTTCTGCACCACGCTCACATGATGCCCCGCCTTGCTGAGCAGCACATAGGCGACCTGCTGGTTGATCCGGTTGTCCTCTGCCAGCAGCACCCGCAGCCCGGCGGGTGCTGCCTGCACCGCCGCCGCCACCGGCGCAGGCAGCGGCGCGGGGCCGAACAGCCGGGCCAGGCAATCCAGCAATTCGCCCCGGCGGATCGGCTTCTCCAGCACCGCATCCAGCGGCGCGCCGTCCGCCGGATGGCTGACCCCCGACGAGCTGACCAGCACCAGCTTGGTCTCCGCCACCGATTCGACCGCGCGCACACGCTTCGCCAGCGCCACGCCCGCCAGCCCCGGCATCATCTGGTCGAGCATCACCAGATCATAGGGCCGGCCCTGGAACCACGCCCGCTCCAATTCGGCGATGGCGGCAAAGCCGTCCTGCGCGCTGGCGACATCCATGCCCAGCGTGCGCATCTGGCGCGACAGGATCTCCACGTTCAGCGCGATATCATCGACGATCAGCACCCGAATGCCCGCCAGCCGCTCCGGCAGGCTGCCGCGGTCGAAGCTCGGCACGCTCTGGCCCACCAGCATCGGCAGTTCGAACCAGAAGGCCGTCCCCTCCCCGAGCCTGCTCGATACGCCGATGCTGCCGCCCATCAGCCCGATCAGCTCGCGGCAGATCGCCAGCCCGAGCCCGGTGCCACCGTACTGGCGTGTCACCGAGGCATCCGCCTGGGTGAACTTCTGGAACAATCGCGGCAGCGTCTCCTCGGGGATGCCCACGCCGGTGTCGCGCACTTCCACGCGCAGGCGCACATCCGCCTCCGGGCTGGGCTCGCCGATCCGGCGCACCTCCACCCGCACGCCGCCGCGGGCGGTGAACTTGATCGCGTTGCTGATCAGGTTCAGCAGCACCTGGCGCAGCCGCGTGGGATCGCCGCGCAGTACCGGCGGCAGTGTCGGATCGATATCGACCTCCAGCGCCAGCCCGCCCGCCGCCGCCCGCGGCGCCAGCAGGGCGGTGGCCGCCTCGATCGTCTCCACGATATCGAAATCCAGTGTCTCCAGATCGACCCGGCCGGCCTCCAGTTTGGAGATGTCGAGGATGTCGTTGATCACCGTCAGCAGCGAATCCGCCGAATCGCGCACCATCAGCGCGTATTTGCGCTGTTCATCGGAAAGCTCGGTCTCCAGCAGCAGGCCGTTCATCCCCATGACGCCGTTCATCGGCGTGCGGACCTCATGGCTCATGTTGGCCAGGAATTCGGACTTCGCCCGGCTCGCCGCCTCCGCCTGCTCCTTGGCCGCCTGCAACGCCGCCGCCGCCTCGGTGCGATCGGTGATGTCCATATAGGTCCGCACCGCCCCGCCGCCGGGCAGCGGCGTGCTGCGAACCTCCAGCATCCGCCCATTCGGCCGGCGCCGCTCATAGACCTGCGGCACGTCCATCACCCCGCCGCGGCGGACGAATTCCTGGAAATCATCGTCCGAGCCGACGAACTCGCGCATCGCCCATTGCCGCGCCAGCACCTGGTCGAAGGTCCAGGTGCCGTCCGCCACCTCGGCCGGCAGGTCGAGCAGTTCCACCGCCCGATGGTTGCACACCGGCACGCTGCGGTCGGCGGCGATCATCATCAGCCCGTGTTCCATATGCGACAGGGTCACCCCCAGCAGCCGCGACTGCTCAGTCAACCGCCGCTCGCTCTCGCGCAGCGACCCCTCACTCGTCCGCAGCCGCGCCAGTGTCTCCGCGCTCTGCGCCGCCGAGCGCTCCGCCGCATCCCGGGCGCGGCCGAATGCCTTGAGATTACGATCTTGCACAGTCAGCAGCCGCGCGGCGGTGACGGCGAGCGCCAGCAGCACCAGCACCCGCAGGACCGCGGCGGTGATGGTGGAACGGACGAACTCCCGCCAGTTCTGCAGGAACAATTCATCTGTCACCGTGGTGTTCACCACCGCCGGAAACCCCTCGACCAGACGCGGCGCCACAAGCCGCACGGTCTGTGAGCCATCGGCCTGCCGGGTCGACGTCGTCTCGATCACCGCGCCGCTAAGCCCCTTTTCAATGCCGTCGCGGAACGCCGCCTGATCGGCGAATGAGGTGCCGAGCAGCGCATCCCGCGCCGGCGCGCG
Source organism: Asaia bogorensis (assembly GCA_945874805.1). GTDB lineage: Bacteria > Pseudomonadota > Alphaproteobacteria > Acetobacterales > Acetobacteraceae > CAIRTN01. The sequence goes on from CAMCJI010000072.1 coordinate 8,327, forward strand.
GGCCAAAAGCACGCCATCCCGGCGGAACAGCGAGATCGCCGCCTGCGCGCCGATGGCAATCTCTCGATAAAAATCCTGGAAATGCGCCACGCTGAGACCGGCGACGACAAGCCCGATCGGCTTTCCGTCGCGCCCGACGATGGCGCGGGCGATGTAGAAGGTCCACGCCCCGTCGATCACGTTGGGCACCGGGGCGCTGAGGAACAGACCCTTCACGCCGTCCTGCATCAGCGCCTTGAAGTAGTCGCGCCCGGCCAGGTTGACGGCGGGGGGCGGATAGCTGCGGGTGAAATTCAGCAGATCCCCGTTGGCAGCGATGATCGAGGTGACGTCGATCTGCGGCACCCCTGCCCGGCGTTCCAGCATCGCGTCAAACAACTGCCGTGTGCCCATCGCCGCACGGAAATCGGCCTCGTTCTCCACCCCCGCGTCGTGCACACGCTCGGCGATGCCGCGCAGCACCAGATCAGCCGATTGCAGCGCCTGGCGCGCATGCGCCGCCAGCGTTGCCGAATAACTCGTCAGCGTGCGCCGCCATTCGGCGGTCTCGCGCTCTCGCGCCGACTGGATGGCGGAATAGGACAGAACCACCACGGCGACCACCAGCGCCAGTCCGGCCGCCAGCACCATCCACCCTTTGCGGGAGAACCAGTGGCCCGGGCCCTGTCGCGTCTCGTCCATCCCGATGCTCCGTCCTCCCCTGCCGACGGGGTGGTTGCTGTTATGACACGAACCCGTCTGCCGGGCGCGCCACGATCCTGCACCCTCTTCTACCGCGTGATCGGCCCGGCGGCGATTCCCCTCGCGATCCCCGCGCGCCACTGTGCCATAACGCCTGGGAGAATGAGGCGATGCGCATGCAAACAGACGTGACCGACCTGCTGCAAGGCCACCATGCCGGCCTGATCTGGGGCTATCGCTTCGCCGAGGACGGCAGCGCCGAGGCGCTTGACGGCCCCGCCGCCGATGCCGCCCTGGCCAGCGGTGACGGCTGGGTCTGGCTGCATTTCAACCTCGCCGACACCCGCACCCGCGCCCGCCTCGCCAGCCTGCCCGGCGTGCCGCCCGCAGCCCTCGCGCTGCTGCTGGACAGCGACGAGCGCACCCAGATGGAGGTCTGGTCAGACGCGATCGCCGGCGTGGTCGCCGATTTCGAGCATGACGACCAGCCAGACCCGCGCCAGCTCGCCCGGCTGCGCTTCGTCATGGCGCCGCATCTGTTCATCTCCGCCCGCCGGCACGGCCTGCGCTCGGTGCGCAGCCTGCACGAGGAACTGCGCGACGGCCGCCGCTTCCAGGGTGTGCCGCAGCTCTTCAGCGCCATCATCCACGGCTTCGCCGCCTCGCTCGCCGCCGTCAGCCGCAACCTCGGTGACCGGCTGGACGCGATGGAGGACGCGCTGCTGATCGATGACGACGGCGAGGAGCTGAATTCGCTCGGCATCGTGCGCCGGCAAAGCGTGCGCCTGCACCGCCAGGCCGCCCCCCTGCACAGCATGCTCACCGCTTTGCTGGAGGAGCCGCCGCCCTGGTTCACCGCCGAGGCCGCGCGGGACTGCAGCCGCGTGGAACGCCGGGTCGCCTCGGTCACCGCCGACCTGAACGCGCTCCAGGCCCGCGCCCACGCGCTGCAGGACGAGGTTGCCGGCCGGCAGGCGGCCAAGGCCAATCGCCGCCTGGCCCTGCTCTCGGGCATGACCGCGCTGCTCCTGCCGCCCACCCTCGTCACCGGCTTCTTCGGCATGAACACCGAGGGCCTCGCCTTCAGGGACAACCCGCACGGCACACTCTACGCCTTCAGCCTCGTCCTGCTGGCCGGCGTGCTGATGCTGCCGCTGCTGCGCCGGTTGAAACTGTTCTAGCGCGCGATGACCGCGCCACCAGCCGCCGGCCACCCGCTGGCCGGCATTCTAATCACCCTGCTCGGCGTTTTCGTCTTCTCCGGCTCCAACGCCCTGGCGAAATGGCTGGTCGGCAGCTATCCGGTCGGCGAGACGCTGTTCTTCCGCAGCGCCGTCGCCCTGCTGATCCTGCTGCCGCTGATCGGTCGGCGGGAGGTCGCGCAGGCCCGCGCCGGCGGCCGCTTCGGGCTGCACGCCCTGCGCTGCGGCTTCTCCGCCATCGAGGTCGGCTGCTTCTACTGGGCGATCACCGCCGTGCCGCTGGCCGACGCCTCGGCGATCTATCTTGCCTGCCCGATCTACGTCACCGCGCTGGGCGCGCTGTTCCTGGGCGAGCGGGTGGGCTGGCGGCGCTGGGCGGCCGTGCTCGCGGGCTTCGCCGGCGTGCTGGTGGCCCTCCAGCCCGGCTCCGGCAGCCTGTCGCCGCAGGCGATGGTGGCGGTGGGGGGCAGCCTGCTCTACGCCGTATCCCTCGCCGCCACGCGCCGGCTGCGCGGCACCCCCAACATCGTGCTGGTCGCAAGCCAGGTCGCGGCGCTGAACCTCCTCGCCCTGGCCACCGCCCCGTTCGGCTGGGTGATGCCCAGTGCGCGCGACGCGGTGGCGCTCGCTCTGGTGGGGGTGATCTCGCTGGTCGGCTATCTCTGCGTCAATCGCGGCCTGCAACTCGCCCCCGCCTCCGCCGTGGCGCCGTTTCAGTACAGCTCCATCGTCTGGGCGACGGCGCTGGGCTATGTCGTCTTCGGCGAGGCGCCGGGCGCCGCACTGCTGCTCGGCTCGGCGATCATCGTCGCGGCCGGGGTCGCCGTGGTGCTCTCCGAACGGCGGGCACCGATTCTGAGGAAGGGCTGAGCATGGACACCACCGAGGGCCACAACATCCTGGTCGCCACCCGGCACGGCCCAATGCTGTGCAACCGGCACGACATCTATGTCGGCCGCTCGCTCATCGAATACGGCGAATACGGCCAGGAGGAGGCCGAGGTGCTCTGCCAGATCGCCCAGCCCGGCCAGACGGTCGTCGAGGTCGGCGCCAATATCGGCAGCCTCACCGTCCCGCTCGCCCAGCGCATCGGCCCCTCCGGCCGGCTGATCGCCTTCGAACCGCAGCGTCTGGTCTTCCAGACCCTCTGCGCCAACCTCGCCTTGAACAGCCTGACGAATGCGGAGGCGCACTGGGCCGGCCTCTCGGACAAGGCGGGCACCCTGACCATCCCCGACCTGGCGCCCGACCAGGCCTACAACTTCGGCGGCGTGCCGATGGGCGGCGAGGGCGTACAGGTCCCGGTCCGCCGCCTCGACGATCTCGCGCTGGCCGAATGCCACCTGCTGAAGATCGACGTCGAAGGCATGGAAGCTGCGGTGCTGCGCGGCGCGGTCGATACCATCCTGCGCTGCCGCCCGACGGTCTACACCGAAAACGACCGGGCCGAACGCGCGCCGGAGCTGATCACCCTGCTGCAATCCTTCGGCTACCGGATGTTCTGGCATATCAGCCCGCTCTACCGCCGCGACAATTTCCGCGACAATCCACAGGACGTGTTCGGCAACATCGTCTCGCTGAACATGCTCTGCACCCCACCCGGCCGCGGCATCCGCGTCGAGGGCCTGCGCGAGGTCCGCAGCCCCTACGACCGGCCGCTCTGAGCGCCGATCAGCGCGGCAGTATGCCGCGCGATCATCGCCTCCTCATCGGTCGGGATGACCCGCACCCGCACCGCCGATCCGGCGGCCGAGATCACCCCCGCCCCGGCCGCATTCGCCGCCGGATCGGCCGCGATGCCCAGCCAGCCCATGCCGTCCAGGATGCGCGCACGGATGCCCGCCGCGTTCTCGCCAATGCCACCGCAGAACACCAACCCGTCGAGCCCACCCAGGCTGGCCGCCATCCCGCCGAGTTCGCGGCGGATGCGCGCGACGTAATAGCCGATCGCCTCCTCCGCCTCCGGCGTCCCCGCCGCCTCCAGCGTGCGCATATCGCCGGACAGTCCGGACAGGCCGAGCAGCCCGGATTTCGTGTAGAGCAGCTCGGCCACCGCATCGGCCGTCATGCCCATCTCCTGGATGAGATACAGCACCACCCCGGGATCGAGCTGCCCGCAGCGCGTGCCCATCGGCAGCCCATCCAGCGCCGTGAACCCCATCGTACTGGCCACCGACTGCCCATCCCGCACCGCGCACATCGACGCGCCATTGCCCAGATGCGCCACCACCACGCGCCCCGCCGCCAGTTCGGGATCGATCGCCCGCAGCCGCGCGGTGACATATTCGTAGGACAGGCCGTGGAACCCGTAGCGCCGCACCCCCTGCTCATACAGCGCGCGCGGCAGGGCGAAGCAGTCGGAAACGAAGGGATGCGCCCGGTGGAACGCCGTGTCGAAACAGGCCACCTGCAACGCCTCCGGCCAGGCCGCCCGGGCCGCCATCACGCCCGCCAGATTATGCGGCTGATGCAACGGCGCCAGCGGGATCAGCCGCGCCAGTTGCGCCATCACCGCCGCCCCGATCTCCATCGGGGCTGAGAAATCCCGCCCGCCATGCACCACCCGGTGCCCAACGGCCACCACGGCGGCTCCCGCCCCCCCGCCGGCATGCCAGTTGAACAGCCGCGCCAGCGCATCCGCATGAAAGCCGGCGCCACTCGCCCAGGCCTCCTCCCAGCACACAGCGCCACCGGCATCGCGCACCCGGATATGCCGCCCGGCATCGCGCGTTTCGATCAATCCCCGCGCGAACGGCGCCAGCGAGGCCGAGTCATAGAACGCGAACTTGACCGAGGAGGACCCCGCGTTCAGCGTCGCGATCAGCCCGCTCATGCCAGCCGGTAGAGCGCCTCGCCATTGCCGCGCAGGATCGCCCGCCGCTCGGCGTCCGACAGCCGGCACGGAAACGCCGTGTGCGGGTCATCGAAATCCCAATGCGGATAGTCCGACGCATAGACGATGCGGTCCCAGCCGATAAAATCCATCACCCGCCGCAGATCATCCGGCCGCTCCGGCTCCTCCATCGGCTGGGTGGAGAACCAGACGTTCTCGCGCATGTAGGACGACGGCGGGCGCCGGCATTCCGGCACCTCACTGCGCATTTTCTCCCAATGCCGGTCGAGCCGCCACGCCAGCGTCGGCGCCCAGGCGAAGCCGCCCTCGATGCACAGCACCTTCAGCTTCGGGAAGCGTTCGAACACCCCCTCCAGGATCATGCTGGTCACCTGGCACTGCATCGTATGGATCAGCCGGTGATGGTCCTCCGCGTAGAACGACGGCCATCCTCCCGCCGTCGGCGCATGCCCGCCATCCCCGCCGATATGCATGCCGATCGGCATGCCCAGCGCCTCAGCCGCCTCGAAGATCGGCCAGTAGCGCGGCCGCCCGATCGGCTCGGTGCTGCCCGAGGTCAGCTGGATCTGCGCGAACGACAGATCCGGCGCACGCCGCCGCAGCTCTGCCACCGCCGCCGCCGGATCCTCGAACGGGATCTGGATCGAGGCGCGCAGCCGCGTCTCCTTGCTGGTAAAGGCATCGATCTGCCAGTCGTTGATGGCACTGCACAACGCCGCCGCCAGCCCGGGATTGCGCACCAGCATCGCATCCATCAGCGGCTCCAGGATGCCGATCTCGATGTCATAGGGATCGAGCAGCTGCTGGCGCATGAAATCCAGGTCCGACCCCGGCGGCTTGCCGTTCGGCGGCCAGCTATCCCGCCGCGCCGTGTTTGGCATGAACCGCGGATAGGTCCCGCGCCCGGCGAACGGCTTGGTCGTCGCCTTGCCGTATTCGCCGATGAACTGCCGCCATTTCGCCGACAGGAACGGGTCGAGATCCTTCGCCGTTGCCAGCGTCGGATGGATGTCGCTGTCGAATATGCGCAGCCGCGTCGTCGTCTCCGTCTGCCGGTCGAGAACTTCGCTCATGCCACGGTCTCCTTCAGGCGGGTGTAGGTCGCCAGTGGATTGTCGAACATCATCCTGCGCGCGAGCCCGGCCGGCAGTCCAGCGGGAAGCACCGCATCCCCCTCGAACTGCCAGTGCGGGAAGTCGGTGGCGAACAGCAGCATGTCTTCGGAGCCGATCTGCTCCATCAGCTGCCCAAGATCGGCCGCATCCGGCGGCGCATCGATCGGCTGCGCGGTCAGCCGCACATGCCGGCGGATCAGCACCGCGGGGGATTCGCGCACCCACGGCACCTCGGCCCGCACCCCGCGCCACGTCTTCACTGCCCGCCAGAGGAAGCCGGGCAGCCACGTCACGCCGGATTCGATCAGCACGATCCGCAGTTGCTCGAACTTGGTGAACACCCCCTCATTGACCAGCGACAGCAGTTGGTCCTCCATCATCTGATGGGCGGCCACATAGTCGTGCAGGAAATGCGAGGGCCAGCCGTTGGCCGTCGGCGCATGCCGATAGATGCTGCCGGCATGAATGCCCACCGGCAGCCCGTGCCGCTCGGCGGCCTCCCAGATCGGCCAGTAGAACCGCTTGCCATAGGGCATGTCCGCCGCCGCCGGCAGCAGGATCTGCACGAACCGCCGATCCCCCGCCAGCCGCTCGATCTCCTCGACCGCGAGATGCGGCGCCTGCACCGGCACCACGATGGACGCCCGCAACCGCGGATCGCGCGAGAGCCACTGGTCGGCAATCCAGTCGTTGATGGCCGAGCAGATCGCCGCCCCCATCGTCTCGCTCACCGCCGCCGCCCCGCCATACAGCGGATTGCAGATCGCATGCGCCAGCCCGAACCTGTCCAGTGCCGCCGCCTGCATCTGCGCCAGGTCCGCGCCCGGCCGTTTGCCCGGCAGCCGCCAATCCGGCCGGCAGGCGATCGGCGCGCCGATCGGATAGGCGGCGAGGTCGAACCCATCCATCCCCCGCTGCACGAACGCCGCCTGCCAATGCTCGGACATGTACGGCAGCAGCGCCTTGATCCCCGGCACCCCGGGATGGATATCGCAGCAGGTCGCACCCTCAGTCAGCATCACACGTCCACCACGATGTAGTTCTCCTCGACCGACACCGCGAGCGTCTCCGCCACATACGGCCCCTGCACCAGCCCGCCCTCGATCAGCGCACCGCCCCCGGCCACCTCCACCGGATACTGCTTCGTGGCGATCCGCGACGGCTCGCACCAGGACTGCCCGGTGCGGATATCGAACTCCCAGCCATGCCACGGGCAGCGGATGATCTCGCCCACCCGCTCATACCGGTATTCCCCCGGTTGATCGGCCAGCACCAGCCCGGTGATCGCCCCCTCGCACAGGCTGCCGCCCTGATGCGGGCAGCGGTTGAGCAGCGCGAAGAACTCACCCTTGATATTGAACACCGCAATCGGCCTGCCGCGCACGGTCACCAATCGGCGGCCCCCTGGCGGGATATCGCGGGCAGCGGCAACCACGTGTCGGCTCATGCGGGGGGCGTCCTTCGGCGTGTCACGAGCCTATCAATGTTTGACCGCCGCGCAATGCCGGGACTAGCCTCGGTTGAGGAAAATCGAGGAAACGCAAGCGCATGGATGCCGGCATGAACATGCTGCAGGACTCGGCGGACCGGCTGTTCACGGCCCATGTCACCACCGCCCTGAAAGTCGCGGCCGAACGCGGCGAATTCCCCCACGCCCTCTGGGCCGCGATCACCGACGCGGGCCTCCCCGCCGCCCTGCTGCCCGAACACGCCGGCGGCTTCGGCGTCGGCGCCGCCGAGGCCCTCTCGATCCTCGCCGTCGCAGGCAGCCACGCCGCCCCCGTTCCGCTCGCCGAGACCATGCTCGCCGGCTGGCTGCTGGCCGGCGCCGGCATCCCCATGCCCGCCGGCATCCTCACCATCGCCCCCGTCCGCGCAGCCGACCGCCTTCAGATCGACGCCGCCGGCCACGTCACCGGCACCGCCCATCGCATCCCCTGGGGCCGCCACGCCACCCACGTCGCCGTCCTCGCCGAGCGCTGTGGCGCCCCCATCGCCGCCCTCCTCGCCGCCGGCAGCTACGCCGTCACCGAGGCGCAGAACATCGCCCGCGAACCCCGCGACACCCTCACGTTCGACAGCCAGGCCATCGCCCACGCCCCCGCCGCCACCGGCGTCCCTCGCCTGCGCGCCCTGGGTGCGGCCATGCGCGCTCAGCAGATCGCCGGCGCGCTCGGCCGCATCGTCGGCATGACCACGCAATACGCCCAGGACCGCATCCAGTTCGGCCGCCCCATCGGCAAGTTCCAGGCGATCCAGCACAACCTCGCCATCCTCGCCGCCCAGCACGCAGCCGCCGTCGCCGCCGCGGACGAGGGGGCCGAGGCGGTGCAGAACGGCCTGCGTCTGCTCCCCATCGCGGCGGCCAAATCCCGCACCGGCGAGGCCGCGGGCCTCGCCGCCGGCCTCGCCCACCAGATCCACGGCGCCATCGGCTTCACCTACGAACACAGTCTGCACTTCCTCACCAAGCGCCTGTGGTCCTGGCGCGACGAATTCGGCAACGAGGCCGAGTGGAACGCCCTCCTCGGCCGCCACCTCGCCGCCGCCGGGCCAGACAACCTCTGGGCGGAGATCACCGCGGCATGAACGCCATCAGCTTCCCGCCCCCGCCCCCCTCCCCCGAAGCCGAATCCCTGCGCCTCGAAGTCCGCGATTTCCTGCGCCAGGAACTCACCGGCCTCTCGCCGCAGGTCCGCGCCGAAAGCTGGATGGGCGCCAACCCCGAGTTCTCCAAAAAAGTCGCCCAGCGCGGCTGGATCGCCATGACCTGGCCCAAGCAGTACGGCGGCCACGAACGCAGCGCCCTCGAGCGCTACGTCGTCCTCGAAGAGATGCTCGCCGCCGGCGCCCCCGTCGCCTACCATTGGGTCGCCGACCGCCAGTCCGGCCCGCTGCTCCTGCGCGTCGGCACCGAGGCGCAGAAGACCAAAATCCTCCCCCGCATCGCCGCCGGCGAATGCGGCTTCTGCATCGGCATGTCCGAACCCGACAGCGGCTCCGACCTCGCCGCCACCCGCACCCGCGCCACCCCCGTTCCCGGCGGTTTCCGCGTCAACGGCACCAAACTCTGGACCTCCGGCGCCCACCGGGCCGACTGGATGATCCTGTTCTGCCGCTCCGGCCCCGGCGAACGCCACGAGGGCACCAGCCAGTTCCTCGTCGATCTGCACAACACCGAGGGCCTGACCATCCGCGGCGTCCACGCCCTCTCCGGCGAGCGCCACTTCAACGAATGCGTCTTCACCGACGCCTTCATCCCCGCCGAAAACGTCATCGGCCAGCTCGGCGACGGCTGGAACCAGGTGACCAGCGAACTCGCCTACGAACGCAGCGGCCCCGAACGCTTCCTCTCCTCCTTCGCGCTCTGCGTCGAACTCGTCCGCGCCCTCGGCCCCAACCCCTCCGAACGCGCCGCCATCGCCATCGGCCGCATCGCCGCCCACACCATGGCGCTGCGCCGCATGTCCCGCTCCGTCGCCGGCATGCTCCAGGCCGGCGCCAACCCCGCCCTCGAAGCCGCCCTGGTCAAGGAACTCGGCAACACCCTCGAACAGGAAATCCCCGAAATCACCCGCCTCCTGCTGGACGAAGAACCCGACGCCACCAGCACCCACGACTTCATCGCCGAGCTCGCCCACACCACC
>CAMCJI010000073.1 GCA_945874805.1 Asaia bogorensis
GCTGGACTGGCTGGCCGGCCACCCCGCGACGCATCGCAGCCTCGCCACCAAACTGGTGCGGCATTTCGTCGCCGATGAGCCGCCGCCCGCCGCCGTCGCCCGGATCGAGGCGGTGTTGCGCGATACCGGGGGCGATCTGAAGGCGGCGAGCCTCGCCTTGCTCGATCTGCCCGAGGCCTGGACGCCGCTGGCCAAGCTGCGCACGCCGTTCGAGTTCGTCACCGCCGCACTGCGCGCGCTCGATCTGCCGGTGGCACGGCGGCCGGATGTGCCGGGGGTGCTGAGCGGGCTGGGCCAGGGCCTGTTCAACGCGCCGCTGCCGAACGGCTGGGCCGATACCGCCGCCGACTGGGCGGGGCCGGAGGGGATGCTGCGCCGGGTGGACTGGGCCTATGCGGTCGCCGGCCGCGCCGCGGGGATGAACCCGGCGGAGGTGGCGGAGACCACGCTCGGGCCGCTGCTGCCCGCCGAGACGCTGATGCAGATCGCCCGTGCCGGCTCGCGGCGTGAGGGCATGACGCTGCTGTTCGCCGCACCGGAGTTCCAGCGCAGATGAGCCACCCGTCCCTCACCCGTCGCGCCGCCCTGCTGGGCTTGGCCACCACCGCGACGCTCGGCCGCAGCGCCATGGCGCTCGCCGCCGCGCCCACCGAGCAGCGCTTCGTCGTCGTGCTGCTGCGCGGGGCGATGGACGGGCTGGCGGCCGTCACCCCTTACGGCGATCCCGGCCTGCCCGGCCTGCGCGACGCGCTGCTGCTGCCTGAGCCGGGGCGGGAGGGCGGATTGCGCGACCTCGGCGGCTTCTTCGGCCTGCATCCGGCATTGGCGGAACTGCATGGGATGTATCGCGCTGGCGAGGCGCTGGCGGTGCATGCCGCCGCCGGTGCCTGGCGCAGCCGCAGCCATTTCGAGGCGCAGGACTATCTGGAATTCGGCGTCGATCACCGGATGACCAGCGGCTGGCTCAACCGCGTCGCCGGGCAGATCACGCCCCCTGGCGCGAAGCTGGGCACCGACTCGGCGCTGGCCGTCGGCAACGCCATGCCGCTGCTGCTGCGCGGCCCGGCGCCGGCGGTGACGTGGCTGCCGCAGAGCTTCCAGGCGCCGGAGCCGGACCTCTATGCCCGCATCGCCGCTTTGCATGCGAAGGACCGGGTGACCGGCCCGGCGATCGCCGCCGCCCTGCGTGAGCGTGGATTTTCCGAGGCAGTGCTGGCGGGGGCCGAGAAGCCGGCCAACCGCTTCTCCTTCGCCGCCCTCGCGGCGGCCGCCGGCAAGCTGCTGGCCGCGCCGGACGGCCCGCGGCTCGCAGCTTTGGAGGTCGGCGGCTGGGACACCCACAGCTTGCAGATCACCCGCATCGCCGATCCGCTGCGCCAGCTCGATGCGGGGCTGGCCGCCCTGCGCACGGGCCTGGGCGCGGCCTGGGCCAGGACAGCGGTGCTGGTAATGACGGAGTTCGGCCGCACCGTGCGGATCAACGGCACCGGCGGGTCGGACCACGGCACCGGCACCGTCGCCTTCGTGCTCGGCGGCGGGGTGGCGGGCGGGCGGGTGCTGGGTAACTGGCCGGGGCTTTCCGCCGGCCAGTTGTTCGAGAACCGCGACCTGATGCCGACGACGGATCTGCGCAGCCTCGCCAAGGGGCTGCTCGCCGGGCATCTCGGCCTCAAGCCCGCCGCCCTCGCACAGGTGTTTCCGGACAGCGCCGCCGCCCCGCCGATGCCGGGGCTGCTGCGCGCCTGACTCAGGCGGACTTCGCCATCTCCGCCCGCCAGTCGTGCTGTTCGCGAAAGCCCAGCAGTTCGCGGGCCTTGCGGTTGGACAGCGGCGCCTCGAAGCCTTCGAGCTTGCGGGTCACCTTCACCTGCGGGTTCCAGCGCGCGAGGAACGCGGCGGTCGGCAGGTCGGCGGTGATGCTGTCGTTGACCGCGTTGAACACCTGGTAGCCCAGGCCGTCCTTGCCCAGGCAGAGATCGACGATCTGGGCGAGGTCGCGCGCGTCCACATAGCTCCAGGCGTTGCGCCGGCGGGAGGGCGGGTCGGCGACGAAGCCGGCGAAGCGGGCGTAGTCGCCCGGCTCGATCACGTTGCCGATGCGCAGGGCGTAGATGTCCGCACCGAAGCGGGCGGCGAAGGCGCGGGCGGTGTTTTCGTTCACCACCTTGGACAGGCCGTAGCTGTCCATCGGGTCGACATCGTAGTCCTCCTCCAGCGGGAACTGCTTGAAGTCGCGCTCGCCCTCGGCGAAGCAGACGCCGTAGGTGGTCTCGCTGGAGGCGATGATGACCTTGCGGATGCCGAGCTTCATCGCCGCTTCGATGACGTTGTACGTGCCCATCACGTTCACCCGCCACGTCTCGCTGTCCGGCGTGATCATGATGCGCGGGATGGCGGCGAAGTGGACGACCGCATCCACCGGGCCGGGGGGCGCGCCGCGGCGCAGGCCCTCGCGGCCGAAATGCGAGGTCATGGCGTTATAGACTTGGCCGGCATCGGTGATGTCGCCGATCAGGCTGGGGATCGCGGGATCGGTGGAGGGTTTGAGGTCGAAGTTCATCAGCGCATGCCCGCGCGCCAACAGCCAGGGCATGACGTGCTTGCCGGCCTTGCCGGTGCCGCCGGTGAACAGAATGCGCTTGCCCATCAGTCTCTCCCTACGCCTGCCCCGCCATACGCGATGAGATGGCGGGGGCCGTCAATGCCGGTCAGACATGCAGGTAGTCGCGGATGCGGCCATAGAGCACGCGGGCGGCCACGGCGGATTTCCACACGGCGTGGAACGGGATTTCGCGCAGGTCGGTGATCGGCATGTCGATTTCCGCCCCGCCCAGCGTGCGCCGGGCGAGCTGGGCGCCCATCGCGGTTGCCATCGCCACGCCCCGGCCATTGTAGCCGACGCAGACCAGCACGCCGGGCGCCGGCTCGTGGATATGCGGGTAGTGGTCAGGCGTGATGGCGAGCTGGCCGTTCCAGCCATGCGTCCAGCGGAAGGGCTTGATCTGCGGCCACAGGCGCTGGGCGTAGGCGATCATCCAGGCGACGTCGGCCGGGCCGGCGATCGGCGCCTGGCGGCTGCGCCCGCCCATCAGGATGCGGTTTTCACGGTCGAGGCGGTAGTAGGTGGTGACCTTGCCGAGTTCATACAGCGCCGCCCGGTGCGGCATGATCTCGGCGGCGATTGCCTCGGGGATCGGCTCGCTGGCGGCGATGCCGCTGAACACCGGCACGACGGAGCGGCGCAGCTTCGGCCAGAGGTCGTCCGTATAGCCGTTGGTGCCGATCACCAGCCGCTCGGCGGTGACGGTGCCGGTGGGCGTCTCGACCTTCCAGGCAGCGCCCTCGCGCTGAATGCGGGTGGCCGGCGTGCCGCCATGCACCCGCGCCCCCGCCTGCATCGCCGCCTGCGCCAGGCCGCGCACATAGCCGAGCGGGTTGAGATGCCCGCCGCGGCGGTCGAGCAGCGCACACAGGTAGCGGTCCGTCCCCGTCTTCTCGCGCATCGCCGCGGCGTCGAGCAGCTCGACCGGCATGCCCCGCCGCGCGCCCTGGGCGTGGGCGGCGCGGATGTCGGCCGCGTCGGCCGGCTGGAAGGCGGCGCGCAGCGTGCCGGATTGCGAGGCCTCGCAGGTGATCTGATGGCGGGCGATCAGGTCGAACACGACATTCGGCGCGTTCCAGGACATCGCCACCATCCGCCCGCCGAGGTCGGGGCCGAAATCCGCCTCCACCCGGTCGGGGTCCCATTTCAGGCCGGGATTGACCTGCCCGCCATTGCGGCCGGAGGCGCCCCAGCCCGGCTCATGCTGTTCTAGCACGACCACATCCGCCCCCGCCTCGGCCAGATGCAGCGCGGTGGACAGGCCGGTGAAGCCGCCGCCGATGACACACACCGCGGCCCGGCGGTCTCCGTCCAGCGGCGGGGTGTGCGGGGCGGGGCGGGCGGTGTCGGCATAGAGGCTCGGCGGCAGCTGGGCGCGCGGTTGGGCTGGCACTGGCTGGGCTCCGCTGGTTGGCCCCGCGAGCGTAGCGCGCCGCCGGCGGGATCGGCTAGACAGGCGCGCATCCGGGGGAGATCGAGCATGCACGAACGCGTCGGCGCGGCGGTGAGCGAGGCGCGGCAGTGGGAGCGGCTGATGGCGATGGCCCGGCTGGGCGCCATTCCGGGTGACGGCGTCAACCGCCCCTGCCTCAGCGCGCTCGACCGCGAGGCGCGCCGCCTGCTGATCGGCTGGGCGGCCGAGGCCGGCGCGGTGGCGAGCATCGACGCGGCGGCCAACCTGTTCCTGCATCGCCCCGGCAGCGATCCCGCCGCCGCCCCGGTGCTGACCGGCAGCCATATGGACAGCCAGCCCGCCGGCGGGAGGTTCGACGGCATCTACGGCGTGATCGCCGGGCTGGAAGTGCTTGCCGCCCTGCAGGACAGCGGCACCGCTACCCGCGCGCCGGTGGAGGTGGTCGCCTGGACCAACGAGGAGGGCGGGCGGTTCGCGCCGGGCTGCATGGGCAGCATGGCCTGGGCCGGGCACCTGCCGCTGTCCACCTGGGCGGACACGCTCGATTCGGACGGTATCCGATTCGCCGATTCGTTGGCGGAGCATCTGGCCGCCGAGTCCGATATCCCCCGCCGCCCGCTCGGCTCCCGGCCTGCCGCCTATATCGAGGCGCATATCGAACAGGGGCCGGTGCTCGAGATGGACGGACTCGACATCGGAGTCGTCACGGGAATCCAGGGGAGCCGCTGGTTCAGCGTCACCCTGACCGGCGAGTCCGCGCATGCCGGCACCGCCCCCGTCGGGCTGCGGCGCGATGCGGTGCAGGACATGCTGCGCGCCATCACCGCGCTGAACGCGCTGACGCATGACCCGGAGGATGTGCTGCGCTTCACCGTCGCGCGCATCACCGTCGCTCCGAACACCTCAAACTCGGTGGCCGAGCAGGTGACCTTCAGCATCGACCTGCGCCACCCCGACCGCGACGTGCTGCTGCGCGTCGGCGATGCGATCGCGCCGACGATCCAGGCGGCGATCCGCACCTCCGACATGGCGATCATCGAGCGGTTCCACGCCATGCCCGCCAGCTTCGACCCTGCCATCATCAGCCTGGTGGAGAGCGAGGCGGCGGCGCTCGGGCTCGGCCATCGCCGCATGCCCTCCGGCGCGTTCCATGACGCGCAGTTCGTCGTGCCGATCGCGCCGACGGGGATGATCTTCGTGCCCAGCCGCCGCGGCATCAGCCACAACCCGGCGGAATACACGGCCCCCGCCCAGCTTGCCGCCGGCACGCGGGTGCTGGCGCGCGCCCTCGCCCGGCTTGCCGATTTCAGATGACGTGAGGCCGCAGAGCCGGGCAGGATCGGGCTTCCCCATGTGAGAGGCCGCCCGATGCGACTTCCCCGCCCCCTGATGCTGCTCGCCGCCCTGCTGCTCATGGCGCCGTCCCTGGCGCTCGCCTGCGGTGCCTCCGCCCGAAACACCCCCTCCGGCCAGCCGCGCATCATGCGCGCCGCCGTGGGAGCCGAGGGAGTGACGATCACCTTCCTCGGCCATGCCAGCTTCCTCATCGCCTCCCCCGGCGGCACCACCGCGGCGACGGACTACAGCGGCGACCACCCCGCCCCGCAGCCGCCCGACCTGATCACCATGAACCGCGCCCACACCACGCACTGGACCGCCAACCCCGACCCGCGCATCGCCCATGTGCTGCCCGGCTGGCGGGAGGACGGCAAGCCGGCGCAGCACGATGTCACCGTCGGCGACATGCGGGTGCGCAACGTGCCCACCAACATCCGCGGCTACGGCGGCGGCGGCACGCAAACCTACGGCAACTCGATCTTCGTCTTCGAGGCCGGCGGGCTGTGCATCGCCCATCTCGGCCATCTGCACCACCTCCTGACCGACGACGACCTCGCCACCCTCGGGCGCATCGACGTGGTGATGGCCCCGATGGACGGGTCCTGGACGCTGAACCGGCAGGACATGGGCGAAGTGCTCGACCAGCTCCGCCCGCGGCTGGTGCTGGCGATGCACTACTGGGACGACCGCACCATTCGCCGCTTCGCCGCCAGCGTGGCAGACCGCTACGGCCTGCGCTGGAACCCCGGCCCCACCATCACCCTCACCCGCGCCAACCTGCCGGAGCGCCCGGAGATCCTGGTGCTGCCGGGGCCGCATTTCTGAGCGCGGCAGAGGCGGGACAGATGCGCCGGCGGGCATTGATGGTTTCGGCGGCGCTGCTGGGCGTCGGGCGTGCGGCGGCGCAGCCCGAGCGCAGCGCGCGCATCGGCGTACTGATGCCCTATGCCGCCAGCGATGCGGTGGTGCAGGCGCGTGTCGAAGCCTTCCGGTTGGCACTCGTCCCGTCGGCACGGGCAAGCGGGCGCAGCGTGAGCTTTGAGGAGCGATGGGTCGGCGACAATCTCGACAGCCTGCGCGCCGCCGCCGCCGATCTGGTCGCCCGGGGTGTGGAGGCAATCGTAACGACCGGCAGCCGCGTGGTGCCGATCGTCCAGCGGGCCACGACCTCCATCCCGATCGTCTTCGTCGGCATTTCAGACCCGGTCGGCCAGGGCCTCGTCGGCAGTCTTGCACGGCCGGGCGGCAACACGACCGGCTTTTCGCTGCTGGAGATCACGGATGGCGCCTCGCCACTGATCAGCAAGCTGCTGGAAATCCTCAGCGAGCTGGTGCCCGATCTCAACCGGGTGCAGATGATGTTCAACGCCGACAATCCCGCCGGGGCGTTCCACCAGCGGACCTTCACGGCCACGGCGCTGACCCTGCGCCTGCAGCCCAGCCTCGCCCCGGTCCGCGACACGCCGCAGATCGAGGCCGCGATCCGCCGCTTTGCCGCCGGGCTGGCCGGGGCGCAGGGGGCGATGCTCCTGCCGTCGGACCTGACGCTGCTGTCGCACCGGGCGCTGATCGTCGCGGCGATGGCGCGCCACCACATCCCCGCGATCTTCTCGGACAGCAGCTTCGTCGAGATCGGCGGGCTGGCGTCCTACTCCGCCGACCGGACGGAGATGTTCCGTCGCAGTGCGGACTACGTTCTGCGGATCCTCAAGGGCGAGCGGCCTGGCGAACTGCCGGTGCAACAGCCGACCACCTACAGTCTGGCGGTCAATCTGCGCACCGCGCGGGCGCTGGGCCTGCACGTGCCCGCCGCCGTCCTGGCGCGGGCCGACGATGTGTTCGAATAGCGCCTACCCCGTATAAAACCCATTCAGTTCGGCCGACGACAGCCCGCCCTCCACGTAGTCGAACGTCCCGGTTGTCAGCACCTCCCGCGCGGCGCCTGCCAGCCCGCTCATCGCCGCGCGGTAGAGGGAGGTGGCGAGGCTGATCCGCTTCACGCCAGCCGCCTGCAAGTCGGCGACGTTGAAGCTGCGACCGCGCATGCCCGCCATGAAGTTGAACGGGCGGGACAGGCTGGCGCACACCCTGCGCACCGCCTCGAGGTCCGGCAGGCCGGGTGCCATCAGCACGTCCGCGCCGGCCGCTTCGTAGGCTTGCAGGCGGCGGATCACGTCGTCCAGGTCGGGCTTGCCGCGCAGGAAGCCCTCGGCGCGGGCGGTGAGCATGAAGCCGCTGGGCCGGGCGGCTTCGGCCGCCGCCGCGATGCGTTCCACCGCCTCGGCGGGATCGTAGAGCGGCCGGGCGGCATCGCCGGTGGCGTCCTCGATCGAGCCGCCGGCCAGGCCGGCCTGCACCGCCAGGCGGATCGTCTCCGCCGCGTCCTCCGGCCGGTCGCCGAAGCCCTTCTCCAGATCGGCCGAGACCGGCAGATCGACCGCGTTCACGATCAGGGCAGCCTGCGCCAGCTTCTCGGCGCGGTTGATCGCCCCGTCGCGCCGGCCGAGGATGCCGGCCGCCGCCCCGCTGGAGGTCGCCAGCGCCGCGAACCCCAGCCCCGCCAGCACCCTGGCCGAGCCGGCATCCCAGGCATTGGCAATCACGAAGGCGCCTGGTGCCGCGTGCAGGGCGCGAAGTGCTGCGATCTTGTCGGCGGGGGAGACTGGCATTCTAGGATGTCCTTCTCTCGGGGCCATCGGTTGGAGCATGGCTGGCCTGGGTTGACGCCTGCGGCAGGGGTTGTCAGCTTCGCCCGTCGCATTTCGGTACCATAGAAGGGCAGTTCATGGCCGTCTCCCCCGCCCCGTCCTCGGCCATCGCGCCCTATGTTGCCCTGTTGCCGGGGGCGGCGGTCTGCGTGGCGGTCACCGCCGTCGCCGCCGCACTTGCTTATGCCGAGACGCTGCTGTTCGGGCGGGCCTGGGTGGAGACGCTGGTGCTGGCGATCCTGGTCGGCACGCTGGTGCGCAGCGTCTGGACGCCGCCGGCGCATTTGCAGAAGGGCATCGCCTATTGCGGCAAGCAGGTGCTGGAATTCGCCGTGGTGCTGCTGGGCGGCTCGATCTCGGCGGCCACCGTCATCGCCGCCGGGCCGCAGCTGATGGCGAGCGTGGCGGGCGTGGTGGTGTTCGCCCTGCTCGCGGGCTTTGCCATCGGCCGGGCGCTGAAGCTGCCGGCGCGGATGGCCACCCTGATCGCCTGCGGCAATGCGATCTGCGGCAATTCGGCCATCGCCGCGGTGGCCCCGGTGATTGGCGCCAGCTCGGCCGATGTCGCCGCCTCGATCGCCTTTACCGCCGTGCTCGGCGTGGTCACGGTGCTGGCCCTGCCGCTGCTGGGCGAGGCGCTGCACATGTCGGCGACACAGTACGGCACGCTGGCGGGGCTGACCGTCTACGCGGTGCCGCAGGTGCTGGCGGCGACCGTGCCGGTCGGCACCCTGGCGGTGCAGGTGGGCACGCTGGTGAAGCTGGTGCGGGTGCTTATGCTCGGGCCGGTCGTGCTCGTGCTGTCGCTCATCATGCACCGGGTGAACGCGGCCGAGGCGCCGGGGGTGAAGCTGAAGCTCAGCCGCCTCGTGCCGTGGTTCATCATCGGCTTCCTGGGCATGATGGCGCTGCGTTCGCTCGGCCTGATCCCGCAGATGGTGCTGGTGCCGATGGGCTATCTCGCCACCGCGCTGACGATCCTCGCCATGGCCGCCCTCGGGCTTGGCGTCGATATCCGCGTGGTCGGCCGGGCCGGCGGGCGGGTGACGGCGGCGGTGATCGGCGCGCTGCTGACGCTGCTGGTGATCAGCCTCGTCCTGATCCGGGTGCTGGGGATCACCTAGGCGCGGCCCATGCCATTGCGCAACAAACAATGACTTGCCTAGCGCCCGCGCAGCAGAGATGTATTATCCGCATAACAACCAAACCCGGAGGCTGATCCTATGCCGACCCCGACCAAGCTGACGCGTCGCACCACACTCGCCGCCGGTGCCGCGACCTTTGCCGGCGCGCTCGGCGCCCCCCTGATCGCCGGCGCGCAGCCGGCCGCCATCAAGGTCGGCGTGATCCACCCGGTGACCGGGGCGCTCGCCTTCTCCGGCAGCCAGTGCCGCCTGGGTGCGACGATGGCGATTGCCGACATCAACGCAGCGGGCGGCATCAAGTCGATGGGCGGCGCCAAGCTGGAAGCCCTGCTGGGCGACGCGCAGGGCCGCGCCGAGATCGCCGCCGGCCTTGTCGATCAGATGGCCGAGGCCGGGGCCTCCGGCTTCACCGGCTGCTTCGCCAGCCCCCTGGGCCTGGCCGCCACCACGGCGGCGGCGAAATACAACATCCCGTTCGCCATCGACTCCGGCATCGTGGACGCGATCACCAATCGCGGGCTGAAGAACGTGTTCCGCCTGTTCCCCAACCTGTCGATGACCATCGGCGGCGCCATGCCGGCGCTGGACCAGATCAACAAAAAGGCCGGCTCGCCCGCCAAGTCCGCGGTGATCGTGCATGAGGACGGCGAGTTCGGCACCAACACCGCCAAGGCGCAGGCCGCGGCCCTGGGCAGCATCGGCATCGAGGTGAAGGAGCTGCTGCCGCACGCCACCCCCACGCGGGACTTCACCAACATCGTGCTGCGCATCAAGTCGCTGAAGCCCGATCTGGTGATGATCTCCAACTACCAGAACGAATACGGCCTGCTCGCGCGCACCCTGGTGCAGCAGAAGGTGGAGCTGGTGGCGACCTATTCCGTGCTCGGCGGCGGCTTCAACCTGAAATTCGCCAAGGAAGCGCCGACGATCGCCGAGAACATGATGGACTTCAACCACTGGTACAGCGTGAAGGACCCCCGCTCGGCGATCTTCCGCAAGCGGGTGGAGGACAGCGGCAACATCATCACCTTCGAGGTGCCGTTCGGCTACTTCGCCATCAAGCTGCTGGCCGACGCCTGGGAGCGTGCCGGCAGCAACGACAAGGACAAGACCATCGCGGCGCTGGAAACCAGCACCTTCTCCGACCATTTCATGCCCTACGGCCCGACGAAGTTCGTCAACGGCCAGAACACCGGCTCGCAGGCCGTCGCCCTGCAGTTCCAGAAGGGTGACATGGAAGTGGTGTGGCCGGACGCCTACGCCTCCAAGCCGCCGATCTTCCCGCGCCCGAAGGGCTGATGCCCGGCGACATCATCGCAGCAGCCCTGATCAACGGGCTGCTGATCGGCGGCGTCTATGCGCTGGTCGCCTTGGGCCTCACGCTGATCTACGGCGTGCTGCACATCGTCAATTTCGCGCATGGTTCGCTGCTGATGATGGGCATGTTCGCCTCCTACCTGCTGGCGACCAAGATGGGGATCGACCCCTATCTTGGCCTGCCGCTGGTCGCCGCCCTCATGGGGGCGGTGGGCTGGCTGCTGTACCGCTTCGTCATCGGCACCGTCTCGCGCGGTGAGGACCGAGCGATCCTGCTGGCCACGCTCGGCCTGTCGGTGGTGCTCGACAATCTCGCCCTCGTGCTCTTCACCGGGGACACCCGGCAGTTGGAAACGCCGCTGACCTTCGAGATGCTGGAAGTCGGCCCCCTGCTGCTCTCGGTGCCGAAGATCATCAGCTTCAGCGTCTCGCTCGCGCTGGCCGGCGCGATGTGGGCGTTCATGGCGCTGACCGATACCGGCCGGGCCATCCGCGCCGTCGCCCGCGAGCCGGACGGGGCGCGGCTCATGGGCATCCGTCCCGACCGGATTTTTGCCCTCGCCTACGCCATCGGCATTGCCTGTCTCGGCGCGGCGGCGTGCCTGCTGCTGCCGACCTTCTATGTCTCGCCCGCCGTCGGCAATGTGTTTGTGCTCGTGGCATTCACCATCGTGGTGCTGGGCGGCATGGGCAGCTTCCCCGGTGCCATGGCCGGCGGAATGATCATCGGCGTGACGGAGAGCCTCGGCGGGCTGTTCCTCGGCGAGAGCCTCGGCCCGATCTGCATCTCGCTGATGTTCATCGCCGTGCTGCTCTTCCGTCCCACCGGGCTGTTCGGGGCGCGGGCGTGAAATACCTCCCCTTCGCCGCCGCCTTCCTGATCGCCCTCATCCCCTTCGGGCTGAGTTCGCAGTTCCTCGTCAATCTCGCCATGCTGACGCTGTTCTCGGCGTTTCTCGGCCAGGCCTGGAACATCGCCGGCGGCTTCGGCGGGCTGACCAGCTTCGGCCATGCCGCGTTCTTCGGCCTAGGCGCCTATAGTGCCGCGATCCTGTCGATTCAGGGCATTTCCGCCTGGTTCGCCCTGCCGCTGGCAGCCCTGCTCGGCGGGGCGGCCGGTGCGGCGATCGGCTTCGCCTCCTTCCGCGCCGGCCTGCGCGGCAGCTACTTCGCGCTGGTGACGCTGGCCTTCGCCGAGGCGTTCCGCGTGCTCGCCACCTCCTCGGAATGGACGCGCGGCGGCCAGGGCATCAATATCCCGCTCAACCTCGGCTTCGAGAATTTCCAGTTCTCCGATCGCAAAGCCTCCTACGCGGTGATCCTGACGCTGCTGGTGCTGGTGATGGCCTTCGCCGCCTGGCTGCGCGGCGCGCGCTTCGGGGCCAGGCTGGCGGCGGTGCGCGAGAACGAGGACGCCGCCCGCGCGCTCGGCGTCGATATCGTGCGCACCAAAACCACGGCGCTGGCGATCTCCGGCGCGATCACCGCACTCGGCGGCGTGGTCTATGCGCAGACCTATCTTTTCGTCGATCCGCTGATCGCCTTCGGGGTGGAGCGCAGCGTGGAGATGCTGCTGGTGGTGATGATCGGCGGCGCCGGCAGCGTCTGGGGCCCGGTGTTCGGTGCCATCGCCCTGCATCTCGTCGCCGACACCGCCCGCATCTGGATCTCCACCCCCGGTTTCGCGCCGATGCTCTACGGCATCGTGCTGCTGCTGATCGTCTGGGGTCTGCCGGGCGGCATCGCCGGGCTGGCAGCGAAGTTCAGGAAGCGCCCGGATGCTTGAGGTTCAGGGCCTTACCAAGCGCTTCGGCGGCCTGCTGGCGGTGAAGTCCGTCGATCTCCGCGTGCCGGAAGGCTCGATCACCGCGCTGATCGGGCCGAACGGCGCCGGCAAGACCACCACCTTCGCGATGATCGCCGGCTTCATCCGCCCCGATGCCGGCAGCGTGCGCTTCGGCCCCACGGACGTCACCGGCTGGCGGCCGGACCGCATCGCCGAGGCGGGGATGGTCCGCACCTTCCAGATCACCCAGCCCTTCGCCGGCCTGTCGGTGATGGAGAACATCCGCGTCGGCGCCTTCCTGCGCACGGCGGACGCCGGGGCCGCCGAAGCCGCCGCCCGCGAGGTCGGCACCCGCCTGGGCCTCGCCACCTTCCTCGACCGCCCGGCCTCGGTGCTGACGGTGGCCGGGCGCAAGCGGCTGGAGGTGGCCCGCGCGCTGGCCACCCGGCCGAAGCTTCTGCTGCTCGATGAGGTGATGGCCGGGCTCAACCCGTCGGAGATCAACGGCATCGTCGAGATGATCCGCGCCGTGCGGGACAGCGGGGTGACGATCCTGCTGATCGAACACATCATGCAGGCGGTCACGGCACTCGCCGAACAGGTCCACGTGCTGGCCGAAGGGGCGCTGATCGCCAGCGGCACGCCGCAGCAGATCGCCAATGATCCCCGTGTGATCGAGGCCTATCTCGGCCACGGCGCCGCCGCACGGATGCAGGCGCATGCTTGAGGTCTCCAACCTCTCCGCCGGCTACGGGCCGCTCGAGGTGCTGCACGGCGTCTCGCTCTCCCTCGCGGCTGGCGAGATCGTCGCCGTGCTCGGCGCCAACGGGGTCGGCAAGACCACACTGAACCGCGTGCTCTCCGGCGTGCTGCGCGCGGCCTCCGGCACGGTGCGCTTCGACGGCGTGGACATCACCCGGGCGGGCCACGACGACATCGTTCGCGCCGGGTTGATCCATGTGCCGGAGGGGAGAAAAATCTTCCCCAACATGTCCGTCCGCGAAAACCTCCTCCTCGGCGCCTTTCTGCGCGGCCGCGAGCAGCGGGCCCGCACGATGGAGCAGGTGCTCGACATCTTCCCCCGCCTGCGCGAACGCTTCTCCCAGCTCGCCGGCTCGATGAGCGGCGGCGAGCAGCAGATGCTGGCGATCGGCCGCGGGCTGATGGCCCAGCCGAAGCTGCTGATCCTCGACGAACCCTCCCTCGGCCTGTCGCCGCTGCTCACCGAGGAAGTGTTCGGCCTGATCGCGCGGCTGCATGCGGAGGGTCTCTCGATCCTGCTGGTCGAACAGAACGTGGTGCAGTCGCTCGCCATTGCCGCGCGCGCCTACGTGATCGAGCATGGCCGCGTGGCGCTGGAAGGCCCGGCCGCCAGCCTGGCCGACGACCCGCGTTTGCGTGCCGCCTATCTCGGTTTGTGAGGACGAAAACAATGAATTTCAACACCCTGCCCTTCGATGCTGACACGATGCTGGAAGGCCTGCGCCCCTGGGTCGAGTGCGAAAGCCCGACCTTCGACGCGGCGGCCGTGAACCGTATGCTCGACCTCGCCAGCCGCGACCTCGTGCTCGCCGGTGCCCGCATCGAGCGCATCCCCGGCCGGATGGGCTTCGGCGGCTGCCTGCGTGCGACCTTCCCGCATGCCGTGAGCGGGCCGGGCCTTCTGGTCATGGGGCATATGGACACGGTGCATCCCGTCGGCACGCTGGCGAACCTGCCCTGGAAGCGCGACGGCGAGCGCTGCTACGGCCCGGCGATTTTCGACATGAAGGGCGGCAACTACCTCTCGCTGGAGGCGGTGCGCCAGCTCGCCCGCGCCGGCATCACCACCAAGCTGCCGGTGACCTTCCTGTTCACGCCGGATGAGGAGGTCGGCAGCCCCTCCACCCGGGACGTGATCGAGGCGGAGGCGGCGCGGCACAAATACGTCCTCGTCCCCGAGCCCGCCCGCCCGGATGGCGGCGTGGTGACAGGCCGCTATGCCATCGCCCGCTTCAACCTCGAAGCCACCGGCCGCCCCAGCCACGCCGGCGCCCGGCTCGCCGACGGCCGCAGCGCCATCCGCGAGATGGCCCGCCAGCTCATCAACATCGAAGAGATGACGACCGACGACTGCACCTTCTCCGTCGGCGTCATCCATGGCGGCCAGTGGGTCAACTGCGTCACCACCACCTGCACCGGCGAGGCGCTGAGCATGGCCAAGAAGCAGGAGGATCTCGATCGCGGGGTGGCCGCCATGCTGGCCATCCAGCCATCCTCGAACGATGTGCAGTTCCGCGTCACCCGCGGCGTCACCCGCCCGGTATGGGAGCCGGACGCCAAGGGCATGGCGCTGTACGACCGGGCCCGCACCATCGCCCGCTCGCTCGGCTTCGATATCGCGCACCAAAGCTCCGGTGGCGGGTCGGACGGCAACTTCACCGGGGCGATGGGTGTTGCCACGCTGGACGGCCTCGGGGTGTCCGGTGCGGGCGCGCATACGCTGGGCGAGCACATCATGGTGGACAGTCTGGTCAACCGCGGCCGGCTGATGGCCGGGCTTCTCGCCACGCTCGACTGATGCTCGCCTGGCGGATGCTGCGGGCGCGCTGGCATCTGGCTGCGTCCGTCGCCATCGGGTTCGCCGCATTCGGCCTTCTCCCCGCCATCATTACGCCACTGGCGCGGACGATCCTGGCATGGAACATCGGCTGCGCGGCCTTCCTGGGCCTTGTCGCCGTGATGTTCGTCTCGCCCGAGCCGGGTCACATGGCCCGCCGAGCGGCGATGCAGCAGGAGGGCGAGTGGACCGTCTTTGCGATCACGCTGGCAGCCGTGGCGGCGAGCATCGGGGTGCTGGTCGCCGGATTTTCCGCCGACGGCATTTCGCCCGGCTGGCGCGCACCGGTGACGGCCGGCACGCTGCTGTTGTCGTGGCTGACAATTCACACATTGTTCGCCCTGCGCTATGCGCACGAGTACTACACCCATGGCCAAACGCATCTCGCGCCGGATCGCGGGTTGGAATTCCCGAACGAGCCGGCGCCGGATTACTGGGATTTCCTTTACTTCGCGCTCGTGCTTGGCATGACGTTCCAGGTCTCGGACGTGCGGATCACCTCGCGCAAGTTCCGCCGGCTGGCCACCGCGCACGGGGTGCTGGCCTTCATTTTCAACACGGCGATCATCGCCTTGTCGGTGAACATGGCCGCGGGCTTGATCTCGACACAATGACATGCGAGTGCAGTCCTAATGCTTGACGGTGTTTTCATCACGCTCCGGCATTTGGACTGTGAGTTGGACTTTTTTTCAGCCCGCGCGAGTGCCCGATGACCCTTCGGCTGGCCGCATCGCCTGATCGCCGCGTATTCCGTTTCGACCTTGTGAGCTTTGCTTCGTTACTGATCGTAACCGCGACGCTAGGCGTGGTGCTGACAGTGGCGAGCCTGTCGCCACTGAAGGATGACGTGGCCTGGCTGCTCTATGTCGCGCGCAAGTGGCTCGGCGGGCAGCGGCTGTATGAGGATCTCGTCGAGGTCAATCCGCCGCTGATCATCTGGCTCTATGCCCTGCCCGCCTGGGCGGCGCAGGCGTTGGGCATCGCACCCAAGCTCGCCGCCAATCCGTTCTTTGCCGCCATCCTGCTGGGCTGCGCCTGGTGGACGGCCGAGATCCTGCATGGCCGCGCGCCCCTGCTCGCGCGCCGGCTGCCGGTGTTCTCGCTCATCGGCACGCTGCTGCTGATCCTGCCGGGTGTCGAGTTCGGCCAGCGGGAACATCTGCTGGCGGCCTGTGTGCTGCCGTACCTCGCATTGTTCGTCCGCGCGCTGGAAGGTGAGAAGGAGCCGCGGTTTGAGGCCGCGGCCGCGGGCGCGATCGCCGGGCTCGCCTGTGCGCTCAAGCCCTCCTACGCGCTGGCGCTGCTGCTGGTGGAGGTGATGGGCGCGGTGCGCGGGCACCGGATGATCCGCATCGCCCCGGTGGCGGCCGCTGTGGCGACCGGCATTTACGGCCTGGCAGTGCTCGTGTTCTGCCCGGCCTTCCTCGACAAGGGCGTGCCCCTGGCCCTTGCGCTCTATGGCGGGACGGACACGCCCTACCTGACGATCATGTGGGAAAGCCGGGTGCTGCTGTTCGGCCAGGTGGCCGTCCTGCTGCTGTGCTGGACCTCCGCCGGGGCGTTCGCCGAGCGCTCGCCGTTCCTGCGGCATCTGCTGCTGACACTCGCCGCCTTCTCGCTGGGGGCGACGGTGGTGTTCGTGCTGCAGGGCAAGGACTGGTTCTACCATCGCCTCCCCGCGACAACGACGACGATCCTGGCCCTGGCCCTGTGGTTCCTGGTGATGGCGCCGGCCTATGCCGCACGGCTGGGCGCCTCGATGTTCCGCTGGCGCGACTGGCCGGCCGATATCCGGCGGGCTGCCTTTCCGGCGGCGGTGGGGCTGCTCTCGCTCGGGATGTTCGGCATGGCCAATGCCGGCCGGATCGCGCCCTGGGTGACCACGGCGGTGGAGCCGACGCAATCGACCGAGGTGAAGCTGCAGCGGTTGATCAAGCGCGAGAAGGCCAAGACCTACATCGCCTTCTCCGAATGGATCGCCCTGGGCTTTCCCGTGGTCGATGAGGCCGGGGTGACCTGGGCGAGCCGGTTCGATTCGATGTGGGCGCTGAAAGGCGAGATCTGGCGGGCCCGCCAGGACGGTTCGGCGCCGCGGGAGTGGCCGATCCGCACCTGGGTCGCCAAGGACTTCATCGCCAACTGTCCGGATATCGCGGTGGTCGATACCCGCGAGGG
This sequence comes from Asaia bogorensis, assembly GCA_945874805.1. Taxonomy (GTDB): domain Bacteria; phylum Pseudomonadota; class Alphaproteobacteria; order Acetobacterales; family Acetobacteraceae; genus CAIRTN01. The sequence goes on from CAMCJI010000073.1 coordinate 17,085, forward strand.
CATCAACTATGTCGGCGTGCTCATCGCCTCGAACGCGGAGTTCGCGCGGGCCTGGTCGCAGTACCGTCAGATCGCCAGCTTCGACGGGCTGCGGGTGCTCAAGCGCAGCGAGGCCGGATGCCAGCCCAATCCGCAATCGCCGGCGATGGTCGCTACCGGCCCGGCAGCCCCCCGGGCGCTGGCGCTCGAGCAGCCCTAGGCTGTCACAAAGCTGTGCGGGCAGGCCGGCTGCGGACTTGCTAGGCTTGCTGGTCAGCCGAAGGAATCCGTGATGCCGCCGTTTCGTCTTGTCCAGGTCAGCGACACCCATCTGTCGCGGACGCATGCCTATTTCGCCGACAACTGGGCGGTGTTCCGCGAGGCCATGCGGGCCGATCCGCCGGACCTCATCGTTCATAGCGGCGACGTGTCGTTCAACGGGCCGGTCGCCGCGGATGATCTGGCCTTTGCCGCCGCGGAGATGGCGGGTTTGGGGATTCCGTTCCGGGTGATCGCCGGCAACCATGATATCGGCGAGGCGCCGGCGTTCTCGCGGCTGGACCAGCCGGTGAATACCGGGCGGATCGCGGCGTGGCGCGCGCAGTTCGGCGGGCCTTGGTGGCAGCATGATATCCCCGGCTGGCGGCTCGTGGGGGTGGATACCGCGCT
>CAMCJI010000074.1 GCA_945874805.1 Asaia bogorensis
AGCAGAGCGGGGGTGTCCACCTCGTCCTCGCGCATGCCGGGCCGGGCGGGAGGGGGCTGCAACATGGGCGCGATTCCTTGATCTGGACGATGGCGCAGTCTGTCCGCTGTGCCGGCGGCTGGCAAATCGCCGGCGGTGCTTTCCAATCCCGCGCGGATCGGGCAAAGCCAGCGGATGACACCCTCAATCGCCTCTGCCGTGATGCCGCTGCTGCGTGGCCTGGATGCCGAGACGGCGCATGGCATCGCGTTGCGCGCGCTCGCCTTGGGCCTGGCCGGGCGGGACTCGGCGCCGGACGATCCGCGGCTGGCGGTGGAGGTGGCGGGGCTGCGTTTCGCCAACCCGATCGGCCTGGCCGCCGGGTTCGACAAGAATGCGGACGCGCTGGCCCCGCTGGCCCGGCTTGGCTTCGGCTTTGTCGAGGCCGGCACCGTCACGCCGCGCCCGCAGGCTGGCAATCCGCGCCCCCGGCTGTTCCGGCTGACCGATGACCGGGCGGTGATCAACCGCATGGGCTTCAACAATGCGGGCCTGGACGCCTATCTGCCGAAGCTGGCCGGCTTCCCCCGCGCGCTCGCCCGGGTTGGCGCCAATGTCGGCATCAACAAGGAGGGGGCGGACCCTGAGCGGGATTACCCGGCCCTGGTCGCCGCCGTGGCTCCGCATGCCGATTACGTGGTGGTCAACGTCTCGTCGCCGAACACGCCTGGCCTGCGCGATCTGCAGGGCGAGGCGCGGCTGGCGTCGATCCTGGCCGCCATCGCCGCCGCGGTGCGGGCGCATCCGCCGCTGTTCGTGAAGATCGCGCCGGACCTCTCGGCCGAGGGCATCGCCGCGATTGTCGAGACCTGTGTGGCCGGTGGGGTGCAGGGACTGATCGTGTCCAACACCACCATCTCCCGCCCCGCCGGGCTGAGCGACGGGAATGCCCAGCAGGCGGGGGGGCTTTCGGGCGCGCCGCTGCAGCCGCTGGCGCTGGCCGCCATGCGCCACGCCGCGATCGCCGCGCGCGGGCGGCTGGTGCTGATCGGCGTCGGCGGCATCGCCACGGGGGCGGACGCGCTGGCCCGCATCCGCGCCGGGGCGCATCTGGTGCAGCTCTACACCGCCTTCGCCTATGAGGGGCCGGCGCTGATCGGCCGGCTCAAGCGCGAACTGCTGGCGGCGATGGACGCCGCAGGCTTCACCAACATCGCTGACGCTGTCGGCACGGATCTGAGCTAGGCACCATGCAGCACCTCACCGGCTTCGCCTCCCTCGCGGCCCAGTATGACGGCTTCATCCTCGATCTCTGGGGCGTCATCCATGACGGGGTGAAGCCCTATCCCGGTGCGGTGGATGTGCTGGAGCGGCTGCATGCGGCCGGCAAGACCTTCGCCATGCTCTCCAACGCGCCGCGCCGCGCGCATGTGACGCGGGCGGGGATGCAGGCGATGGGCATTCCCGACCACCTCACCGGGCGCATCATGACCTCCGGCGAGGCGACCTTCCGCCTGCTGCGCGACCGGCCAACCGAGTTCGCCCGCGCGCTGGGCGGGCGGATGTATCATCTCGGCCCCGACCGCGACCGCAATGTGTACGAGGGGCTGGACCTCACCTTGGTCGGCACGCCGGCGGAGGCCAGCTTCGTGCTCAACACCGGGCCGGACGACGCGGGCGGGCCCACCGAACTGGCGGATTGGGAGGCGACCCTGGCCGCCTGCCATGCCGCCGGGCTGCCGATGATCTGCGCCAACCCCGATCTGGAAGTGATCCGCGGCGGCACCCGCGTGATCTGCGCCGGGGCGCTGGCCGAACGCTATGAGGCGATCGGCGGGGCCTGCCTGTGGCTCGGCAAGCCCGATCCCGGCATCTATCCCGCCGTGTTCGAGCTGCTCGACATCCCCGCCCCCCGCGTGCTGGCGGTGGGCGACGCGCTGCGCACGGACATCGCGGGGGCGAAGGCCGCCGGCATCGCGTCCTGCTGGGTGCTCGGTGGCATCCATGCCGCGGAACTCGGCAACGATCCCGCGCGGATCGAGGCGGCGGCCGCGGTGGCGGGCCTGGCCCCCGTGGCGGCGCTGCCGGCGTTCGTCTGGTAGGGCCGGCCCCTCAGGCGACGAAGCGGATGGTCACGCCGGTGGCGGTGAGGGTTTGGCCGGCCATCGCCGGATCAGCGCTGTGCAGCTCGATGCCGGTGACGTGCGGGATCGGGGGGCCGTTCGGCAGGATGCGGATTTGGCCGTGCGGGAGCCGCAAGGCGTAGCCGCCCTCGGGGTCCGGCACCACCGGCACGCCGGCGGCGCGGGAGAGCGCGGCGGCGGGGATGGCCGGGGTTTCGGCGTGAATGATGATGGCGGCCAGCGTGGTGGCGCCGTTGGCGTGGCGGGTTTGCGCGGGCTGCCAGACGAGGCTGGGGGTCAGGTGCTCGATGATCTGGATGCGCGGGACGGGCTCGGTGAGGACGATGCGCGCGAATTTTGCCGTGCCGCCGGGGGTTTCGCGTTCGGAGCGGATGAGCGGCTGGGCGAGCCGGGTGGCGGCGGCTTCGGCGTCGTCGGTGGCGAGCGAGACGATATGGATGCCCTCGTGGCGGGCGAGGAAGCCGGCGAGGGTGGCGCTGTGGCCGCCGAGCATGGCGATCAGCTCGATATAGCCCTGGCCGAACATCACGCAGCGGTTGCCGGTGATGCCGGCTGGCAGATGCGGGGCGGTGGGGGTGACCTGGAAGCCGAGGGCCTGCCATTCCGCCGCGGCCGCGTCGAGGTCACGGACCGCGACGCCGGCATGGTCGAGGCCGGTGGCGAGCCCTGGCGGCGGCATCATGGGGCGGTTTCGTATTTGTCGATGAACCAGGACTCCGGCTCGGCCGCGGCGTCGTCGTACCACTGGGCGACGAGGGGGTGGGCGCGGATGGCGGCGCAGTAGGCGGCGGCCTCGGCGGTCAGCGGCGGCCGGTAGGTGAGCAGGCGGGCGACGACGGGGGCGTACATCGCGTCGGCGTTGGTGAAGGCGGCGCCGAACAGGAAGGGGCCGCCGGCGCCGAAGCGGGCGCGGGTGTCGGCCCAGAGGGCCTGGATGCGGGCGATGTCGGCCAGGGCGCCGGGGGTTTGGCAGGCGCCGGCGGCGGCGGGGCGGAACAGCGCCATCGGCATGGCCATGCGCAGCTCGCGGAAGCCGGCGTGCATCTCGGCCGCGATGGCGCGGGCGTGGGCGCGGGCGAGGCGGTCGGCCGGCCAGAGGGCGGGGGCGAATTCGGCGCAGTATTCGCAGATGGCGAGACTGTCCCAGATCTGGGCGCCCTGGTGTTCCAGATAGGGCACGGTGCTGCCCGGGCTGATCGCCTTGATGGCGGGGGTGGTGCCGCCGGCCAGCGGGATCGCGACCTCGGCGACGGCGAGGCCGGCCAGCCTGACCGCCAGCCAGCCGCGCAGCGACCAGGAGGAATAGCGGCGGGTGCCGATATAGAGTGTGCCGTCGGTCATCTGTGTCTCTCCCGTCGAATGGGGCGACAATGCCACGCGGCGCGCTTGCCCTCAAACCGCCGAGGCGCGATTGTGCGGGCCTGCCTCGGAGCTTGCGCCATGAACGAAATTCCCGCCCGGCCCAACAACCTCGACGCCTATTGGATGCCGTTCAGCTCCAACAAGGCGTTCAAGTCCACCCCGCGCATGCTCGCCCGGGCGGAGGGCATGCTCTACTGGGACCAGGACGGGCGGGAGATCATCGACGGCACCGCCGGGCTGTGGTGCGTCAATGCCGGCCACGGGCGGCGCGAGATCACCGAGGCGATCCAGAAGCAGGCGGCGATCATGGATTTCGCGCCGACCTTCAACATGGGCCACCCGATCGCCTTCCAGGCCGCGGCCAAGGTGGCGGAGATGACGCCGGACGGGCTGGACCGGATATTCTTCACCAATTCAGGGTCGGAAGCCGCGGATACCGCGCTGAAGATCGCGCTGGCCTATCAGCGCGCGCGCGGCCAGGCGCAGCGGGTGCGGCTGGTGGGGCGCGAGCGGGGCTATCACGGGGTGGGCTTCGGCGGCATGTCGGTCGGCGGGATCGGGCCGAACCGCAAGCAGTTCGGGGCGCTGCTGCCCTATGTCGACCACCTGCCACATACGCATCTGATCGGGGAGAACGCGTTTTCGCGCGGCATCCCGGCGAACGGGGCGCATCTGGCGGACGCGCTGGAAGGGCTGGTGGCGCTGCATGGCGATACCATCGCGGCGGTGATGGTGGAGCCGCTGGCGGGTTCGACGGGCGTGCTGATCCCGCCGGCCGGCTACCTCAAGCGGCTGCGCGAGCTGTGCGACAAGCATGGGATTCTGCTGATTTTCGACGAGGTCATCACCGGGTTCGGGCGCATCGGCACGCCGTTCGGCAGCGAGCGGCTGGGCGTGGTGCCGGATATGCTGACGATGGCGAAGGGGCTGACGAACGCGGCGGTGCCGATGGGGGCGGTGGCGGCATCGGAGAACATCTTCCGCACCATCGTCGATGCCTCGCCGGCGGGGATCGAGCTGTTCCACGGTTATACCTATTCCGGGCATCCGCTGGCCTCGGCGGCGGCGATCGCTTCGGTTGATCTGCACAAGAGCGATGATCTGGCGGGGCGGGCGCGGGCGATCGAGGGGTATTTCGAGGATGCGGCGCATCACATGAAGGGTCTGCCGAACGTCATCGACGTGCGGAATCTCGGCCTGGTGGCGGGGATCGAGCTGCAGCCGCGCAATGGTGCGCCGACGGACCGGGCGATGAAGATCTTCCACCGCTGCTTCGATGCGGGGGTGCTGATCCGCACGACGGGGGACATCATCGCGCTGTCGCCGCCGCTGATCGTGGAGAAGACGCATATCGACCGGATCTTCGGCACGATCGCCGATGCGATCCACGCCGAAGCGGCTTAGACTCGCCTTTCCGGCGGCTTCGGGTTAACAGCAAGAAACTTGCATCCGATCCCCGCAGGGGCCACATCGGGTGGACAGTACGGAGGAAGATATGGGTACGTTCAGCATCTGGCATTGGCTTATCGTCCTCGCCGTGGTGTTGCTGCTGTTCGGCAGCGGCAAGATCAGCGGGCTGATGGGCGACTTCGCCAAGGGCATCAAATCGTTCAAGAAGAACATGGCCGAGGAGCCCGACGCCTCCATGGAGGCGGCCGCCGACAAGCCGACCGGCAATATCCAGGGCCCGGGCACGACCGCGAACACGACCTCTACCGGCGCCAAGGTAGGCTGACTGGCGTGACGACCGTGCCGGACTGGGCGATCGATACGATCGTCCGGGCCGGGCGGCGGATGGACGCGCGCGGCTGGGTGCCGGCGACGGCAGGGAACATCAGCGTACGGCTGGGGGATGCCGCGTTGGCGATCACCCGCAGCGGCGGGCATAAGGGGTTTCTCTCCGCTGAGTCGGTCATGGCCGTCGATCTCGATGGCGCGGCGCTGACCGCGGGGCGGCCGAGCGCGGAGACGCTGCTGCATTGCCAGCTCTATCGGCTGTTTCCCGGCGTCGGCGCGGTGCTGCACGGCCATTCGGTGGCCGGCACCGTGCTGACGATGAGCGCTCCCGGGCCGATCGTTTTTACCGGCTATGAAGTGCAGAAGGCCTTTGCCGGGCAGACCACGCATGACGCGGCCGTCGTCGTGCCGGTGGTGGCCAATGACCAGGATATCGCCCGCCTTGCCGCCGAGGTGGAGCCCGCCTTGCTGGCCGGGGCGCCGGCCGGATATCTGATCCGCGGGCACGGCGCCTACGTGTGGGGGCCGGACATGGACGCGGCCCTCGCCCGGCTGGAGGCGCTGGAATTCCTGCTGGACTGCGAACTTGAGAAGAGGAAGCTTGCCCGATGAGCCGCCTGACCATCTTTCAGGATACCGCCCCCGGCACCCCCGTCCTCGTCGCCACCGACGCCGAGTCGATCGCGGCCGCCCTCGCACCCCTGGGCGTGCGGTTCGAGCGCTGGACGAGCCCGGTCACCCTCTTGCCTGAGGACTCGGCGGAGACGATCCTGGCCGCCTACCGGCCCTATCTGGATGCGCTGATGGGGGCGACCGGGGCCGGCTCGGCGGACGTGATCAAGCTGACGCCGGACAACCCCGCCGCCCCCGCGCTGCGCGCCAAGTTCCTCGCCGAGCACACGCATACCGAGGATGAGGTGCGCTTCTTCGTGCACGGCGCCGGCAATTTCATCATGCATATCGGCGAGCGGATCTATGACGCGCATTGCGTCGCCGGCGACCTGATCAGCGTGCCGGCGCACACCAAGCATTGGTTCGATGCCGGCGAGGCGCCGTTCTTCACGGCACTGCGGGTGTTCACCGATACCTCCGGCTGGGTTGCGCATTACACCGGCGATGCCGTGCATGAGCGTTTTCCGGCCGCCGTCGGCTAGGCCGTGAGCGCGCTTCCCCCCGTTGCCGTCGTCACCGATATCGAGGGGACGACGACGCCGATCGCCTTCGTGCGCGACGTGCTGTTCCCCTACGCCCGCACGCGCCTGGCGGACTGGGTGGGGCGGGCGGAGGCGGCCGAGGAGATCGCCGAGATCGAGCGGATGGTGCCGGGCCAGGCGCCGCTGACCACGCTGCTGCACTGGATGGACCAGGACGCCAAAGTCGCGCCGCTGAAGAACCTGCAAGGCCTGATCTGGGCGGAAGGCTACGCCGACGGCACGCTGAAGGGCACGCTCTACCCCGATGTCGCCTCCTGCCTGCGCCGCTGGTCGCGCGGGGGGGTGCGATTGTTCGTCTATTCCTCCGGCTCGGTGGAGGCGCAGAAACTGCTGTTCGGCCACAGTACGGAAGGCGACCTGACCGGGCTGTTCGGCGGGTTCTTCGACACGCGCATCGGCGTGAAACGAGACTCCGAAAGCTACACGCGGCTCGCCATCGGCATGAACGTTCCGACGCTGGAAGTGCTGTTCCTCTCGGACGTGGAAGCCGAACTCGACGCCGCGGCGATGGCGGGAATGCGGACCTGTCAGCTGGTGCGCCCGGAAGACGGGACGGTGGCGAGCGATCGGCACCCCGTCGCGGCGGATTTCCCCGAAGTGGCGGGGCTGTTGGATTTGCCGCGCGGGGGGTAGTTCAGTCGGGGGCAGGCAAGGGTCTTCTTTTTGTCAACAAAAAGAAGACCCTTGCCTTCCTACCCCACCCCGATCAGGCGAGCACGCGCACCTCTGTCACCACCGGCGGGGCCGGTTGGCGCGTCACCGGTGCTGCGGTACACACCTGCCGGGCGGCGGTGGCCATGTCGTCCCAGGTGGCGGCGCGGAAATCGGCGCGGATTTGGGCGGCCATTTCTTCCATGCCGGCTTCGTCTTCCAGGGCGGCACGGACGACGGCGACGGCGTCGTGCAGGTTGTCGGGGTCGAAGTAGCGGGCGAAGGTGCCGCCGGCTTCGGGCAGGGAGGTGGCGCGGGCGGCCAGGCAGGGGCGGCCGAAGGCGAGGCTTTCGGTGACCGGCAGGCCCCAGCCTTCGTACAGCGAGGGAAAAAGGGTGAAGCGGCAGCCTTCGTAGAGCTGGCGGAGCTCGCTGTCGGAGGCATCGTCGAGGTGCAGGATGGCGCCGTCGAGGTAGTTGCTGTTGGAGAGTTGGCCCATCAGGTCCAGCGTTTGCGGGCCTGGCCTGCCGACGAAGACCAGTTGCGGCACGCTGCCGGTGGGCATCTCCTCCAGCAGGCGGCGCCAGATGCGCACGGCGAGGATGTGGTTCTTGCGCCCCTCCAGGGTGGAGACGAACAGCACGTAGCTGCCTGGCTTCGGCAGGCGGGTTGAGGGCTCGCCGAGTGGCGGCAGGGTGAAGCCGGTGCCCATCGGCACCACCTGCGGGGTGACGATATCCATGCCGGTGCGGGCGGCGTGGGTCATCACGTCCTCCGCGGTGGCGTGGGAGATGGTCAGCAGATGGTCGGCCTGCGGGGCGACGGCGGTGAACCACTGGGCGAAGTTCAGCGTGTGCCCCAGGCTGCACCATTCAGGCCGGCGCAGGGGGATGATGTCGTGCACCAGCAGGGCGTAGCGCAGGCCGCGGCTGCGGGCGGTGGCGACGCGCAGGGCGTGCAGCCGATCCACCCAGGGGGCGCCGGGGGAGAAGATCACGTCGTCCGGCCCGGGGCGGAACGGGCGCTCATGCAGGGCCATGGCGGCGGCGGTGGCGCGGGATTGCCGCCAGGCTGCCGGCAGGCCGGCGAGGCCGAAGGCGAAGGCCTTGAGCCCTTGCAGCGATACGCCGAGTGCCACGGCGACCACCGGCGGCAGATGGCGGAACAGTGCGCGTGCCGGGGTTTGCAGCCAGGAGGGCATGGATCGGCCGGTACCGGCCGGCGAGCGGTGCGCGGCCTCCACCGCGGCGATGGCGCGCACCACCGGCGGCCAGTCGATCTCGATGAACAGCGCGTCGCCGGGGGCGTGGCGGACGAAGCGGGCGCCGTCGCGGTGCAGGGCGGCGCAGAGCTCATGCACGACCCGGAAGATGCCCGTCATGCGCTCGCGCCGCTGCACATGGGCCAGCAGGTCGTCCACGTCCACCCATAGGGTCGGCATGTTCAGGCCTTCCGCTGGATGACGAGCCCGATGGAGGTGCTGGTGAAGGCGCCCAGCGCCAGCTTCAGATGCGCGTCGGAGGAGTAGGGGGGGATGTCCACCCAGCCATCCATGTGGTGCGAGTCCGGGGCGACGCGGAAGGGCTGCACGATATGGCCGTGCAGGCGCATCCGCTTGATGAAGCCCTCGAGGTCGCGGCGGCGGTAGATCACCGTGCTGCCGGATTCCATCGTCGCGTCGTTGGATGAGAGGTTGAACTCGGTGGTGTGGACCGCGACTCCGCCGGGGGCGAGGACGGAGGTGACGGTGGTTTCGATGAAATCCAGGCCGGCCTGCAGGCTGCCCAGATGTTCCAGGCAGCAGGCGGACCAGCAGAAATCGAAGCCGGAGAGGTCGGCGGGGATGTCGGTCATGTCCACGTGGCGGAAGTCGACCAGCCGGTCGAAGGCGGCGGGGTCGCACAGGCCGTGCACGGGCAGGCTGGGCTTGCCGATGGCGAGCTGGTCGGTCGCGGCCCAGCCGGCGGCCTGGCCGGTCTCCGGCGGGGCGTCAGTGGCCAGGATGGCGGCACCGCGGGCGGCGAAGGCGGCCGGCAGCGGCTCCATGCCCACGCCGAAGCCGATGCCGCGCCGGCCCTGGGCGAGCATGCCCAGCGCATCGAGATGGTGGTGGATATAGGCGAACTCCCACTGCTTGCGGTGGAAGCGCGGCACCTGCGCCAGCACCGCGCAGGTGGCGCGGTAGCGGGGGTCGAGGAAGTCGGCCGCCGCACAGGTGGACTTGGCCATGTAATCCGGATGGTGCACCGGTTCGCCGATCGGCAGCAGCGGCACGTGGATGTCCCGCAGGGTGCTTTCGGTTCGCATCAGGCGCGCGCCGGCCGCGCCGGCGGTGGAGCTGGCCGGGTCGCTGCCCAGGGCCTCCAGCGCCACGCGCAGGTGGGCGCGCTTGTCCCACGCCATGCGGGCGAGGGCGGCGTAGCGGCGATAGGCGGGAGGCGGGGCGGTTGCGGACATCCGCTCAGCGCTTCTGCGTCAGGCCGAAGCCCAGCAGCAGCACGCCCAGGCCGACCGCGGCACCGCTGACCAGCGGCGGGATGGTGTAGCCGGTGGTCTCGGTGGCTTGCAGCTTGAGGTCACCGACGCGGGCGACCTCGCGCGTCTGCTGCGTGGTGAAATAGGGCACGGCGAAGCCGAGCACCCCGAGCAGTATCAGAACCGCTCCGCCTAACGTTACGCCACTCATGGTATATCCCCCGTCTGTAGGGGAAGCAGCCTAGGAGGCGCGGGTTGCGTGGCTCAGCGCCGGAAACTACGCAAATCTGGCAAACCCGGAGGGGTGATGCGCCGATGCCACACCAGGTGGCGGATTCGCCCTAAGCTTTGACGAGGCGGATGCGTCTGCCCTGCACGCCGAGTGCCAGGCCGCCGGCCTTCAGGGCCTGGGCATCGGCGCCGAACACTTCGTGGCGCCAGCCGTGCATGCAGGCGACGTCCGGCGCGTCCTCGCCGGCGAGCCGCTCGATATCCTCGCTGTTGGCGACCAGCTTGGGGGCGACGTGGTGCTGCTCGCACTTGGCGGCCAGCAGCACTTTCAGCAGCGAGACCAAGGCGGGGGAGGAGCGGGGGGCGTCGTTGCGGGCGGGCGCCTCGGGCAGCGCGTCCTCCGGCAAGGTGCGGGCCTCGCCGATGGCGGCGAGCAGGCTCTGGCCCATGCGGCCATCGGCGAACCCCTTGGAGATGCCACGAGCGCGGCCGAGGCCGTCGGCGTCCGTCGGGGCGGTGGCGGCGATCTCCAGGATCACCTCGTCCTTCAGCATGCGCTGGCGCGGGATGTTGGAGCGCTGGGCCTCACGCTCGCGCCAGGCGGCGACGGCGCGCAGCACGGCGAGCATGCGGCGGTTGTTCGTGCGCGGGCGCAGGCGCTCCCACATCGATTCGGGGTTGGGGCGGTAGGTGGCGGGGTCGGCGAGGTCGGCCATCTCCTCCCCCACCCAGTCCAGCCTTCCCTCGGCCTCCAGCTTGGCGAGCAGCTTGGTGTAAACTTGGCGCAGATGTGTCACGTCCGCCGCGGCATAGGTGGTTTGCGCGGGCGACAGCGGGCGCGCGGCCCAGTCGCTGAAGCGGTGCGACTTGTCGATGGCGCCGCCGGTGAGCGAGGCGACGAGCGAATCGTAGCCGACCTGATCTCCGAAGCCGGCCACCATGGCAGCGATCTGCGTGTCGAACAGGGGGCGGGGCACGTCGCCGAAGCGCAGGACGAAGATTTCGATATCCTGCCGGGCGGCGTGGAAGACCTTCATCACCGCCTGGTCGGCGAGCAGGGCGCCGAGGGGGGCGAGGTCGAGGCCGGGGGCCAGGGCGTCCACCACGGCCACCTCGCTGTCCGAGGCGAGCTGGACGACGCAGAGTTCGGGCCAGTAGGTCCGCTCGCGCATGAATTCGGTGTCCACCGTGACGAAGGTCTCCGCGCGCAGGCGTTCGCACAGGGCGGCCAGGGCGGCGGTCTCGGTGATCAGGACGGGTTCGGGGAACGCACCCGCGCGAGCGGGGCCATTGGTACGGGGCATGGAGTAGTTCTACCCCCGCCGGGCGCGCAGCGAAAGCGGGGATGCGCCCGTTGCTATTGACAGCGGGCGGGGCCGTCGGCTTGTTCCCCTTCCCTCCTGCCAGACGCGAGACCGCTCATGCACGCCTATCGCTCCCATACCTGCGGCCAGCTGCGCGCCAGCGATGCCGGCACCACCGCGCGGCTTTCGGGCTGGGTCCACAGCAAGCGCGACCACGGCGGGTTGCTGTTCATCGATCTGCGCGACCATTACGGCATCACCCAGATCGTCTTCGCCGCCGGCAGCGCCAGCTTCGCCGCCGCCGAGGGCGCCCGGCCGGAGAGCGTGGTCACGGTGACCGGCCAGGTGGTGATGCGCATGGACGGCACGGTGAACCCGCGGCTGCCCACCGGGGAGATCGAGGTGCGCTGCGAGAGCTTCATCATGCAGTCCGCCGCCGACGTGCTGCCGATGCAGGTGAACAGCGACGAGAAGTATTCGGACGAGCTGCGCCTGACCTATCGCTTCATCGATCTGCGCCGCGAGCGGGTGCACAAGAACATCATGCTGCGCGCCGGCGTGATCAGCTCGATCCGTCAGCGGATGATCGCAGCGGGCTTCACCGAGTTCCAGACGCCGATCCTCACCGCGTCGAGCCCCGAAGGCGCGCGAGACTTCCTGGTGCCGGCGCGCAACCATCCCGGCAAGTTCTACGCCCTGCCGCAGGCGCCGCAGCAGTTCAAGCAGCTCGCCATGGTCGCGGGCTTCGACCGCTACTTCCAGATCGCGCCGTGCTTCCGCGACGAAGCCGCCCGCGCCGACCGCAGCCCCGGCGAGTTCTACCAGCTCGATTTCGAGATGAGCTTCGTGACCCAGGAGGACGTGTTCAACACCATCGAACCCGTCATCGCCGGGGTGTTCGAGGAATTCGCCGCCGGGCGGGCCGTGACCAAGCCGCCGTTTCCTCGCATCCCCTACGATACCTCGATGTTGGTCTACGGCTCGGACAAGCCGGACCTGCGCAACCCGATCAAGATCACCGACGTGACCGCGCAGTTCGCCGGCTCCGGCTTCGGGCTGTTCGCCAAGATCGCGGCCTCTGGCGGCATCGTGCGCGCCATTCCGGCGCCGGGCGCCGGGGGCAATCCGCGCAGCTTCTTCGACAAGCTGAACGAGTGGGCGCGCGAGCAGGGCGCCGGCGGGCTCGGCTACATCACGTTTGACGCCGAGGGGCCGAAGGGGCCGATCGCCCGCAACCTCGAAGCCGACCGCGCGGAGGCCATCCGCGCCGCCTGCGGGCTGGTGGCCGGGGATGCGGTGTTCTTCGCCGCCGGCAAGCCGGACGAGGCGCCGAAATTCGCCGGCACCGTGCGCACCAAACTCGGCAATGAGCTTGGCCTCATCAAGGAGGGCGAGTTCAAGTTCTGCTGGATCACCGATTTCCCGATGTACGAACTCAATGAAGAGACGGGAAAAATCGACTTCAGCCACAACCCCTTCTCGATGCCGCAGGGGGAGATGGAGGCGCTGAACAACCAGGACCCGCTGACCATCAAGGCCTACCAGTACGACATCGTCTGCAACGGCATCGAGCTGTCGTCGGGCGCCATCCGCAACCACCGGCCGGACATCATGATCCGCGCCTTCGAGATCGCCGGCTACCCGCAGTCCGAAGTGGAGGCCCGCTTCGGCGGCATGCTCAACGCCTTCCGCTACGGCGCCCCGCCGCATGGCGGCTCGGCGCCCGGCATCGACCGCATCGTCATGCTGCTGGCCGATGAGCCGAACATCCGCGAGGTCATCCTTTTCCCGCTGAACCAGCAGGGCGAAGACCTGATGATGGGTGCGCCGGCGGAAGTGCCGCCGGCCCGGCTGAAGGAATTGTCGCTGGCGTTGAACCTGCCGGCCAAGCTCCGCCGGGAGTAGGCGGGAGCCCGCCTACTCCCCAGCCGCCTTACATATCGCCGTTCTCGGGCACCAGGATCGGGGTGAAGCCGAACACGCCCGCAGTGTCGGGGTCGACGGTGATGCGCACGGCATGCACGTGGTTGGCCCCCATCACCTCCAGGCGCGTCACCCGGGGGATCGGCTTGTATTTGGCGTTCATGAACGGCGTGATCTGGAAGATGTGCTCGTCGCCGTGGATGACCAGCACGCGGCCGGGGAAGTCCTTGGCACCGGCCTCGACAGCCTCGACCGTGTTCACGAAGGCCGAGGCGCGCGGCATTTCCGGCTCCTTCTGGCGGATGTCCTGCACGTCCGCCTGCCAGAACAGCACAACGGCCTTGGCGTTGGCGGCTTTGGCCTTGGCGAAGGTGTCGGCGATCCAGGCGATGTTGGCGGCGTCGCGGGCGAAATACTCCATCGCCGTCTCCGGCTTGCCGGGCTCGAAGTTGTTGTTCGAGCCGACGACATGGGCGGAGGCGAAGTAGACGCCGTTCTTCACGAAGCGGCTGTTCTCGACAAAGGCGCCGAACTTGTCGGCCATCGCCTTCGCCTGGCTCTCAACCGGCATCGGGTTCTTGCCCAGCGACATGCCGGGCGCGGGGTAGAACATCTGCCGGACCTTGGCGAGCCGCTCCAGCGGGTCGAAGCCGCCGGCGCGGGGGCGGTAGCAGTCGGTCCATTCATTGTCGCCGGGGGTGTAGACCAAAGGCTGTTCGAAGCTCGCGAACTGGTCGAACACCTTCTGGAAGTTGGCGTCCGAGCAGGGTGAGGAGCCGGACTTGATGTCGCCCACATGCAGCGTGAAGGCGGGCTTGATGGCGTTCACCGCGGCGATCACCCGGTCGAACTTCGCGTAGTCGGCCGGCAGGGTGTAGGGCATATCGCCCAGCGCCACGAACTCGAACGCGTTCGGCCCGGCGGCCGTGGCGGGCGAGGCGAGGCTGGCACAGGCCAGCATGGTGGCGGCGATCATCGTCCGGTTCAGCATCCGTATCTCTCCAATGGTCCTGCCGCCACTGCGGCGGTTCGGGTGCAGATAGCCAGCCGCTGTGCCGGCCCGGATGACAGTTGCGTGAATCCTCTTCGCAATCTGCTGCAGGCGCTTCGCAATCCGCTGCACGTGCGTCGCAATTTGCATGGCGAACGTCTGGGCGGAACCATTTACGCCTTGTTCATCATCGCTCTGCTTGGTCGAAGCTGGCACGTCGATTGCAGTGCAGGGTCTGTCGCCGCACGAAAGGCCCGCCATGAAGCGCCTCGCACTCGCTCTCGCACTTGCCCTCACCTGTACCCAGGCGTTCGCGAGCCCCAGCGTCCCCGCCGTTTCGACCGCCCCTGCCGTCTACATGACAGGCAAGGACGACCCCTGGGGCCAGCAAACCAACGACAAGGCGATGGAACTGGCCTTCGATGGCAATTGGACGAAGGTGCAGGGCTTCGACATGAAGCAGGTTCTTAGCACCGAATTCGCCTATCTGGATGGTGGCGACGGCAGCTTCAGCCAACTCGCGGCCTTCCTGGGCGAAAATCTGGAGGCGCTGGAGGGTTGGGTGAAGAAGGGTGGCCAGCTCTTCCTCAACGCCGCTCCGAACGAAGGGCCGGACAGCGTCGCCACCCCCTTCGGCGGCCGCATCAGCTGGGACGGCAAGGACAGCATGAGCTTCTCCGCCGCCGCCACCAAGGAGGGCCTCGCCAGCGGCCTCTTCGACGGCCTGCCCGCGGAGTTCAAAGGAAGCTACTTCGCCCACGCCGTCGTCGCCGGCGAGGAATTCACCTCCCTGATGGAGGGCGCCGGCGGCTCGGTGCTGGCGTTCCGCCGCATCGGTGAAGGCAGCGTGATGCTCGGCGGCCAGACCGATGTTTACTTCCAGCAGCCGGCGGATGACGCCTTGCGCCTGCGCGTGGCCCAGCTTCGCCTCGCCGCCGGCACCACGGCCCGGGGCACGGATTCCAAGCCTCCCGCCGCCCCGCCGCAGAACGACGAGCTGCAGGACGTGCCGGAACCCGCTTCAATGATGCTGCTCAGCGCCGGCCTGCTCGGCCTCGGCTGGATGCGCCGCCGCCGCGGTTGAGGCCACACGGCCGGGCATGGCAGGCTGTGCGAATGTCCTTGGACCTCGCCAGCCCTCTCGCCGCCCTCGCTGCCGCCTTGGCCGCCATCGCCGCCCTGATCGTCATCCTGCGTCAGGCCGCCGCCTTACAGCGCCTGCGCCTGCTGGCCGAACAGGCTCTCGCCGGCCAGGAGCCGTTGCGCGCCGCCCTGGCGGAGACCGAGCGCGGGCTGGCCGCAGCCATCCGCGATTCCGGCAGCCAGCTCCGCCTGGAAGTGACCGGCGCGATCGAGCAGATGCGCACAAGCAACGACCGCCGCCTCGCCGAAATCCAGGCCAGCGTGAACGAACAACTCCACGCCGCGGTGGAGAAGCAGATGACCGCGAGCTTCGCCCGCGTCACCGAGCAGTTCGCCGCGGTGCAGAAGGCGATGGGCGAGATGCAGGCCGTTGGCGCCCAGATCGGCGACATCAAACGCCTGTTCGGCAACGTGAAAACCCGCGGCGGCTGGGGCGAGACCCAGGTGCGCGCCATGCTCGACGACATCCTGCCCGACGGCGCCTATGAAACCAACTGGCGCCCCCGCCCGGACAGCCGCGACGCCGTTGAATTCGCCATTATCATGCCCGGCCACAGCGGCCAGCGCCTGCGCCTGCCGGTCGATGCGAAGTTCCCCACCGAAGACTACGAGCGCCTGCTCACCGCCCAGGACAACGCCGACGCCGAAGCCGACCGCACCGCCCGCGCCGCCCTGGCGCGGCGCATCCGCGACGAGGCGAAGAAGCTCGCCGAGAAATACATCGTGCCCACCGTCACCGTCGAGTTCGCGGTGATGTACCTCCCCACCGATGGGCTCTACGCCGAAGTCGCGCGCATCCCCGGCCTGCTGGATGCCATCGGCCGCGACCACCACGTCATCGTCCTCGGCCCCAGCCTGTTCCCCGCTTTGCTGCGCACCATCCATCTCGGCCACATCACCCTCTCCCTCGAACAGAAGGCCGAGGAAGTGCGCCGCTTGCTGGGCATCACCCGTGGCGAGATGCAGAAGATCGACGGCGTGCTAGAAAAGCTGGCAAGCCAGGCCGGCACGATGGCCAAGAACCTCACCCTCGCCCGCCGCCGCACCCGCGCGGTGGAGAAAACCCTGACCAATGTGGTCACCATCGACGGCGAGGAAGCCGAGCGCATCCTCGGCCCAGCCGAAGACCCTGAGGAGGACACGCCATGACCGACGCCGCCCGCTACACCGAGGCCTACCTCGCCGCCAGCCGGATCGCGCTCGACGCCTTCATCGCCGATGCCCCCGCCCGCGCCGCCATGCTCGGCATGGCCGAGGACATCGCCGTCAGCATGAAATCCGGCGGCAAATACCTCACCTGCGGCAACGGCGGTAGTGCGGCCGATGCCCAGCATATCGCTGGCGAGTTCATCTCCCGCCTGATGTTCGACCACGCGCCGCTACCCTCCGTCGCCCTGACCACCGACACCTCGGCGATGACCGCCACCGGCAACGACTACGGCTACGAGCACATCTTCAGCCGCCAGGTCATCGGCCTCGGCCGCCGGGGGGACGTGCTGCTGGCGATCTCGACCTCCGGCAACTCACCCAACGTGCTGGCCGCGATCCACGCCGCAAAGGCGCTGGGAATGATCGTGCACGGCTTCACCGGCGGTAGCGGCGGGCAGATGGCGAGCCTGTGCGACCGGATCGTCCTCGCGCCCTCGCCCTGGACACCGGTGATCCAGCAGATCCACATCACCGCCGCGCATATCGTCTGCGCCCTGGTCGAGCGCGCGATGTTCCCCGACCAGGCCCCGCCGATCTGATCAGCCGATCTAGTCCGCCGCCGCCAGGTTCACCGCGGCGGCCCGCCCGTTCTGCTGCGCCTCGATTTCGAAACTGAGCTTCTGCCCTTCGTTCAACGTGCGCATCCCGGCCTTCTGGACGGCGCTGATGTGGATGAACACGTCCTTGCCCCCCGTGTCAGGAGCCACGAATCCGTAGCCTTTGGTCGGGTTGAACCACTTCACAACACCGTTCGGCATCGACGTTCCGCCTTTTTCTTGGACGGGACAGCAAAACCAGTCTGCCAAACCAACACACTGGCCAGACGCCCCAACGAACGCGGATGCGCTCTCGCACATCCCTCCCACACAGCAGGGCGCCCTTGTTCTGTTGCAGGGTCGTTCCCACCGCCGAAAAACGATACGCCGCACCCCCGCCCGGGCGCAACCACTACGATCGGGGGCGGGGCGCGCGGGCAGGAAGGCAAGGCGGGGGGCTTTGCCCCCTCGACCCCCAGCAGGGGAAAGGTTCCCCTGCACCCGCCGCCCCACAGGAATCAGAAAGCGAGAGAGAGGGGCCATCCGTACCGTTGAACGGTGCGGCAGGCCCCTCTCTCTCGCTTTCTGCTCTTATGGATGTCGGTCCAGGGGGACTTCCC
>CAMCJI010000075.1 GCA_945874805.1 Asaia bogorensis
ACCGACTTCGTCCAAGCCTCTAACTTCGCCAAACGTCTCAAGACGCTCAAAGGCCTCACGCCATACGAATTCATCTGCAAAGCTTGGCAAACACAGCCAGAACGATTCACCCTCAACCCGCTCCACCAAATGCCGGGACTAAACATCTAATGCTGTAACGCTTGGCAAGCGCTCTCAGGCTCTCTTGACTATGCTGTATTGCTCGACGGACTGCCTCTGTCGTTGTGGCGCTGCCGTGCAAAATCTGTCCGATAGCGCTTCCTTCCACATGCGTGAGAAAATCGCACCATCAAACCCCGGGATCAAACATCTAATCCGCCTGCACGAGGCGGTGCAGCTTCCGCCCGGATGAGAGCTTGACACCGGTGCGCAATGCCTCCGCCGAAACAGGCAGTGCCTCATCTGCGATCGCGGCACCATCCAACCGCGCACCACCGCCGCGGATCAGCCGTCGCGCCTCTGCATTGCTGCTCGCAAGGCCTGACAAGACGAAAAGCCGGAATGCTGGGATCGTATCGCCTATCTCACCCAAGCTTACCGAGATCCGTGGGAGGCTCGCCCCCGCGTCCCCTAATTCGAAGGTCAGGCGCGCTGCTTCGGCCGCTGCCTCGGCAGCAAAACGACCGTGGGCAAGCGTTGTTGCTTCCGTCGCCAGCAGCTTCTTGGCCTCGTTGATCTCGGAGTCGCCGAGCTTCTCTAAACGAGCGATCTCCGTAATCGGCAAATCGGTAAACAGCCGCAGGAAGCGCCCCACATCAGCGTCTTCCGTGTTGCGCCAGAACTGCCAGTAATCGAACACCGGTAACCGATCTTCTGTCAGCCAAACGGCACCCTTTGCCGATTTGCCCATTTTTGCCCCTGAAGCGGTCGCGATCAACGGGGTCGTCAGCCCAAAAACCTGTCGGGCATCCGTGCGACGAACGAGATCGACACCGGACACAATGTTACCCCACTGGTCGGAACCTCCCATCTGAAGTTTGACCCCGTCACGGCGCATCAACTCCCGGAAATCGTAACTTTGCAAAATCGAATAGTTGAATTCCAGGAAGGTCAGCCCCTGCTCTCGATCCAGTCTGGACTTGACACTCTCGAATGAAAGCATGCGGTTGATGCTGAAGTGCACTCCGACCTCGCGCAGCAGTTGGATATAGCTGAGCTTGTCAAGCCAGTCGGCATTGTTCGGCATGACGGCATCGGTCGCTCCGCTCCCGAAGCGGATGAACGGGTCGAAACAGCGCTTTATGCCCGCCATGTTGACCGCGATCTGCTCGTCCGAAAGCAATTGTCGCGCCTCATCGCGGAAGGATGGATCGCCAATGCGCGTCGTGCCACCCCCCATGAGCACCACCGGGCGATTGCCTGTAACCTGCAGCAGCCGCAGCAGCATGATCTGCACCAAGCTCCCTACGTGCAGACTATCCGCGGTGCAGTCGAAGCCGATATAGCCCGAGACAGGACCCGCAAGCAGAGCCGCATCCAGGGCATCGGTATCGGTGCACTGGAAGACAAAGCCACGCGCGGTGGCCTCGTGCAGGAAATCGCTTTTCGGCATGGTAGTGTGTCCCTTCTTTATCCGCTGGGCTAGCATGAACTGATGAGGCTGGAAAAGCTGCGCGCGATCGGACTGATGAGTGGCACATCGCTCGACGGGGTCGATGCTGCCTGGATCGAGACCGATGGCGTGACAGTTTTTGGAACAGGACCTTCGCTGACCCTGTCCTATGGGGACACGCTACGCAACGACCTGCGGCGGCTATTGGACCGGGCGCCGGAGCTTACGGGTCTTGATTCCTTCACACTCAATGTTACGCGTCGACTGACCGACCGGCATGCCGAAGCTATCGCGGCGCTTCAGCGCGATGCCGATATCATCGGCTTTCATGGCCAAACAATCCTGCACCAACCACAAGCGCAGCGTACGTGGCAGATCGGCGATGCTGCGGCCCTCGCACTGCGCAGCGGCATGCCGGTTGCCTGGGATTTCCGCAGTACTGATGTTGCCAGCGGTGGCGAGGGTGCGCCCCTGGCGCCGATCTACCATGCGGCCCGGGCCGCCGGGATAGTAGGCCCAGTCGCGGTGCTGAATCTCGGTGGGGTCGGCAACGTTACCGCGATCGGTGCAGATGGCAGCTTGCTCGCCTTCGATACCGGACCTGGCAACGGACCGTTGGACGACTGGGCCGCCAGGTACACCAACGATACAATAGATCGTGATGGTATCCTCTCGGCCGCCGGCCGGGTCAACGAGACGGTGCTCGCACGCCTTATGTCCGATAGCTACTTCACCCGCCTGCCGCCAAAATCACTCGACCGGTTGGATTTCGCCCGCAGTCTGGCTGCAAGCGGCCTGTCCAATCTCTCTCCAGCGGATGGCGCAGCCACCTTAGTGGCATTCACCGCTGCCAGTGTCGCCGCGGCAAAGCTGCAGGACCCTCCACTTCGCTGGCTTGTAACCGGTGGCGGCCGACACAACCCGACGATCATGGCCGCGCTGTCCCAGCGGCTGCGCGTACCCGTCCACCCCGTTGATGCTGACGGCTGGGACGGCGATGCGCTGGAAGCCGAATGCTTTGCCCTCCTGGCGGTGCGCGTCCGCCACGGACTGCCGCTCAGCTTTCCTGGTACCACAGCCGTACCCTGCCCGATGCCCGGCGGCCGGATCGCGTTGCCTTGGCCTAACTTCAGTGGGCAGCAGCCCAGTTCTGTCCGATCCCCGTCTCCACCACCAGTGGCACCGATAGAGTCGCCGCCGCCTCCATAACGAGGCGAGCCAGGGCCGCAGTTGCCTCTGCCTCGGCAGCAGGCGCTTCGAACAGCAGTTCGTCGTGCACCTGCAGAAGCATCCGGCCTCGAAGGCCCTCAGATGCCAGAGCCGCCGGCAGGCGAATCATGGCACGCTTGATGATATCGGCGGCCCCACCCTGCAGTGGCGCATTGATGGCTTGCCGTTCAGCGTAGCCGCGTACAGCTGCATTCTTGTCGGCAATGCCCTTCACCCAGCAGCGCCGGCCGAACGGAGTCAATACGAAACCGGCCGCTCGAGCCTCCTCGCGCGTGCGAGCCATATAGTCCTTGATGCCGGGGTAGCGCTGAAAATAGGCCTCGATATAGGCCCGAGCCTCTCCGGACTCGATTTGCAGTTGTCGGGCGAGGCCAAAGGCGGAAATGCCGTAGATAATGCCGAAATTGATCGCCTTGGCGCGCCGGCGCGTCATCGCGTCCATGCCTGCCATCGGCACGCCGAACACCTCGGACGCTGTGCGCGCATGGATGTCCTCGCCCGCGGCAAAGCTTTCTTTCAGTGCCGGCAGATCGGCAACATGGGCAAGCAGCCGCAGTTCGATCTGGGAATAGTCCGCGCTGATCAGCACATGGCCAGGCTCGGCAATGAAGGTACGGCGGATGCGACTACCTTCCTCAGTTCGGACCGGGATGTTCTGCAGGTTGGGGTCGGTGGAGGACAGGCGCCCGGTGCTCGCGACTGCCATGGCGTAGCTGGTGTGCACCCTGCCCGTCTCGGGATTGATCTGCTCGACAAGGGCGTCGGCATAGGTCGACTTCAGTTTGGCGAGTTGGCGCCAGTCCATGATGCGCGACGGCAATACGTGCCCCTGATCGGCCAAACCCTGCAGCACGGACGCATCGGTGCCCCAGGCACCCGTCTTCATTCGCTTGCCGCCAGGTAGTCTCATCCGGTCGAACAGCACCTCGCCGAGTTGCTTCGGACTACCCAGATTGAACGGCTCGCCGGCCATCGCATGGATCTCCCGCTCCATCACGCCCATGCGTTGCTCGAAGTCGCGGGACATCGCCCGCAGGTCATCGGCATCTACCTTGATGCCGGCCCGCTCCATATCGGCAAGCACCGGAATCAAACGGCGCTCGACCTGCTCATACAGGGCCAGTGACATTGCCGGTCGGAGCCGCGGCTTCAGGATCTCCCAAAGGCGAAGCGTGACATCGGCATCCTCGGCGGCATAGGCCGTCGCGCGATCGAGTGGTACCTGCGCGAAGGTGATCCGCGCCTTGCCGGTGCCGGTGACGGAGTCGAAGGAGATCGGCGTATGGCCCAGATGCAGGGATGACAGTTCATCCATCCCGTGTCCGTGCGCACCCGCTTCCTGTGTATACGAGATGAGCATCGTGTCGTCGACGGGGGCGATAGCCCGCACGCCCGCGCGCGCGAAGACCATCAGGTCGAACTTGGCGTTCTGAAAAATCTTCAACACCGCTGGATCAGCAAACAAGGGACGCAGGGCAGCCAGCGCTACATCCACCGCGATCTGCTCACCCGATACATGGCGCAACGGGATATAGCAGGCCCGCCCTGGGGATGTTGCGAGCGATAGGCCGACGAGGGCCGCGCGCGTCGCATCCAGCCCGTCTGTCTCGGTATCCACTGCGACCCGACCCACGGCAATCGCCTCGGCGATCCAGCCCTCCAAGCCGGCGAGGGTCGTGACGCAGGGATAGCCGCTGAAATCGCCGGTCGCTGCTGCAGGCGAGACACCCGGGGCATCGAAAGCAAGCATTCCCTGCGGTTCGGAAGGCTTCGGCGGGGGGGGCAAGTCAAGGCCGAGGCGCTGAATAGTACTGCGAAAA
The DNA here is from genome assembly GCA_945874805.1 of Asaia bogorensis. Taxonomy (GTDB): domain Bacteria; phylum Pseudomonadota; class Alphaproteobacteria; order Acetobacterales; family Acetobacteraceae; genus CAIRTN01. The sequence continues at coordinate 4,603 of CAMCJI010000075.1, forward strand.
CCTTGCTGCGAAAGCCAAGCGGTCAGTTTTGCCGGGTCAAGCTGGCGGATCACGAGCCCCTCCAACGGCACCGGCAATGGCACGTCGTCGCGCAGCGTCACCAGCACGCGCGAGAGCCGTGCCTTATCTGCATGCGCGATCAGCAGGTCACGCCGCTTGGATGGCTTCATGGCCGGGGCCGCAGCCAGGATCGCCTCCAGACCACCGAATTCCTGAATCAGCTGCGCCGCCGTCTTGGGCCCGATCCCTGGTACACCAGGCACATTGTCGACAGAATCACCGATAAGGGCCTGGGCGTCGATGAGCTGTTCCGGGGCGACCCCGAACTTCTCCATCACCTCGGCCGGGCCTATCGGCTTGTTCTTGATCGGATCGACCATGGAGATGCCAGGCCGTATGAGTTGCATCAGGTCTTTGTCGGAGGAGACGATGGTCGCCTCACCGCCCGCGGCCACGGCCGCGCTGGCATAGGCCGCGATGAGGTCGTCAGCTTCCCAATCCGCCAGTTCGATCGCCGGCACATCGAACGCCTCGGTGGCGGCGCGGACCAGAGCAAATTGCGGGACTAACTCCTCCGGTGGTTCGGGGCGCTGCGCCTTGTAGCCGTCGTAGAGACGGTTACGGAATGTGTGACGGCCAGCGTCGAAGATCACAGCGAAATGCGTTCCTGCATGATCCTTAAGCAGCCGCGCCAACATGTTGGTGAAGCCGAACACGGCATTCACAGGCGTACCGTCCGGCCGCGTCATCGGCGGCAAAGCGTGGAAAGCGCGGAAAATGAAGCCGGAACCGTCGATCAGCACCAGCTTCGGGCCTGTACGCCCCCCATCACTCATGTCAGTGGCCGTCGCTGATGCCTGCGCGCTCGTTCAAGACGTAGAGGCGCGAGCAGTAAGGGCAACTCACCTGCACGTCGGCGATGCGAAGATATACCCGGGGATGGCCGAGCGGTCCGTCTCCGCCGTCGCAGGCTACCGTTGGGTCATCAACATGGATGGTTTCGAAAGGCGATACTGCGCCACCGGGCATGAGACCTACCTTCTCGCGGGAAACCGCATTGGGCGGATCGCCCGCCGTATGATAGCGGTTAACCTCATGGATTCAACTATCCGGCATACCGACCTGCATCGACGCACCCTGCTACTAGCGAGCGTTGCCGCACTGGCAGGCTGCACCGCTGCGTCAACACGGCGCGGGGTAGAGACCCTGGTGCCGATGCTTGATGCCGCCGCATTCATAGCAGCTGACGGCGCGCGCCTTCCTTACCGCGCCTGGCTTCCGGCTGGCCCACCGAGGGCTATTGTGCTTGCCTTGCACGGCTTCAACGATTGCCGAGACGCATGGGAGCTGCCTGGCCCTGAATTTGCCGACGCGGGTATTGCTCTCTACGCATCGGACCAACGCGGCTTTGGCGCCGCCCCGGGGCGCGGGCTGTGGCCCGGAGCGGACGCTTTGGCGGACGATGCTGCCGAACTGATCGAGTTACTGCGGACACGTCATCCCGGCCTGCCGATCATCGCAATGGGTGAGAGCATGGGCGGGGCTGTGCTGATGCACATGGCCACACGCGGCGGCGCTCCCCAGAATATCACTTACGTCATGCTGGCACCTGCGGTTTGGGGCCGCGCGCGCATGAACATGGCGATGCGTGCGTCCCTGGCGGTTGCGCGGAGACTGGTGCCGGGAATGCTGCTGGGCGGCCCACCATCGCGCCTCGTGCGAATCCTACCAAGCGATAACCGTGATGCCTTGATCCGGCTAGCCAACAACCCGTTGCACATCCGACTCACCCGCACTGACACCACCGCCGGCCTAGTCGATCTGATGGACATTGCCCTTGCCGCCGCCCCGCGCTTCCGCGCACCAGCTTTGTTCCTCTACGGTGCCAACGACGACCTCGTCCCGAAGCCGGCCACCCGCGCCACCTGGCGCTCACTCCCGGACGGTTTGGCGCAGCGCGCCTACTACCATAGAGGCTATCATCTTCTTTTACGCGACCTCAGCCGGGCTATCCCGACCAGAGATATCATTTCCTGGATCCAAAATCCGGACCGGCCGTTGCCGTCAGGCGCTCAGCATGCGGCGAGCGCGTGGATGGCAGGGGCCTAAAGTCCGCCGGCCACGCGCTCCGCGAGGCGAATGAACGCCGGGACGGCTGCCTCCAGGTCAGCGATGCGCAGCTTCTCGCCGGGAGTGTGGGCTTCCCAGATATCGCCGGGGCCGAGGATCACGCAGGGAGCGATCGGCATCAGTTCGGACGCGTCCGTCCCGTAGGGCGCAGTCGTAGCCCGTTCGTTCGTCAAGGCGACGCAAAGCCGGATGAGCGGATGCTCCTCCGACGTCTCGGGTGGCGGCCCCTCGCGGGTCACAGTCAAGGCAACGCCAAAGTTGTACGCCGCCGCGCCTACCTCCGCGACGATCGGTGCCGGGTCGATGCCGGCGCTGTAGCGGAATTTCATCTTCACCGTAGTGCGCGGCACGGTCATGTTTACCGGCGCGCCGTGATTGTCGATGACCATATTGAAGTCACTCGTCGGGGGGTCATAGGCGGCATCGTGCCAGGCGGGGTCGTCCAACAGGCGCCGGTGTATCTCGCGCATCGCCATCATGAAACCCAACATATCCCAGTTCGCATTGCGCCCACGCCCCGTGCTGGAATGGGCCTGTACGCCCGTTGCAACCGCCAGAAAATTGATCGAGCTGCGATGGCCACGCACTGGGACCATGCAGGTCGGCTCCGCAACCATGATCGCGGCTGGCGTGAATTGACGGACAAGCTCACTTTTCGCCTGGATGATCCGTGCACCAGCCTTCGTGGTCTCCTCGTCGGTGGTGATCAGCAGCATCACCGGCACTTCGGAAGGCAATGTGCGGGCAGCGATGATGCAGGCGGCCAGAGGCCCCTTCATGTCGGTGCTGCCCAGACCGTGCAGCCAGCCATCTTCGATATGGCCAGACCAGGGATCACTGATCCACCCAGTGTCGGGAACCGTGTCCATATGACCTGAGAAGGCTATGCCGCCGGCACCATGCCCCTTCCGCGCAACCAAAGCGCGTTTGGCAATCCCCGCGTCGTCGAGATAATCCAGCCGCTCGACGTCAAAGCCCCCGAGCGCAGCCTCTACCCGATCCGCAACCGGGATGTTGGAAACGAAGCTGCGGCTATCGATACGCACAAGATCTACGGCGAGATACAGCAGGTCCGACATGATGGCTCCTCCATACCAGGCAGGCTAAACGAAGCCCCCGAGTTGACCAATCCCGCACCCGGCGCCAGCCTGCGCCGCAGGAGGAACGCCCGCCATGCCTGTAGCCTACCTCGATCCGCGCAATGGAACGACCTATTCGATCGACGACCCGCGCTGGTGCGGGGATAATCGGGCGCCGCTGCTGCTGACACAACTCCCTGGCATAGGCCGCGATGATATCGACCGCTCAACCCGCAGCTTGTGGCGATACCGTTCGGCTCTTCCGCTGCAGGTCGCCGAGCCGATCACGATGGGAGAGGGCTGCACACCCCTCATCTCACGCCGGCTGCATGGCACGGAGGCGCTGTTGAAGTGCGAGTGGTTTATGCCGAGCGGCAGCTTCAAGGATCGCGGCGCGAGCGTGATGCTCTCCATCCTGCGTGCACAGGGCATCACCGCGGTGTTGGAGGATAGCTCCGGAAATGGCGGCGCTGCCGTCGCAGCCTATGCCGCCGCAGGCGGCATGCAGGCAACCATCATGGCACCCGATTCAACCAGCCCTGCCAAAACAGTGGCTATGCGCGCCTACGGTGCACACGTGGAACTCATCCCAGGGAACCGCCAGGCAACAGCCGACGCGGCGGTCGCCCGTGCATCCAAAATATTCTATGCCAGCCACAACTGGCAGCCATTCTTTCTCCACGGCACAAAGACGCTGGCCTATGAGCTGTGGGAGGATCTCGGCTTCCTGGCACCAGACAATATCATCATTCCCTGCGGGGCTGGCTCGAACGTGCTCGGCTGTGACATCGGTTTCTCAGAGCTTATGCGCGCTGGTCAGATCGACCATCTGCCCCGCCTGTTTGCAGCCCAGCCGGCCAATTGCGGCCCGATCGCCGCTACTTGGCTTGCCGGCAGCGACCGTCAGGTCCTAGCCCCGATACGCCCGACCATCGCCGAGGGCACGGCAATCGCCCAACCGCTGCGTCTGCCGGAGGTGCTGGCCGCACTCCGGCGGTCCGGTGGCGGCGCGGTGCTACTGGATGAACAGGAGATCGCCGCGGCTACTCTCGAGCTGGCGCGCACTGGCGTGTATGTCGAACCCACTTGTGCCCAGGCCTGTGCAGCCTTTGGCAGGCTGCTCGCAGCAGGGACCATATCCGCCAACGAAACCACCGTGCTCATACTGACCGGTACGGGTCTCAAGGCAACGCCGAGGATCGCCGAACTATTGGGAGTTGACCTATGATGCGCATCGCCCTGCTCGGTTTCTCGATCGAGTGCAATCGCTTTGCTCCCGTCACCATCGAGGCAGACTTCGCCGCCCGTACCCTGCTTTATGGTGAGGCCGTGATGGACGACGCCCGTTCGGCGGCCCCCCGCATGCTTGGCGAACTGCCCGGCTTCGTCGCAGACATGGACCTCGCCGGACCCTGGACACCAGTGCCGATCATGATGGCGATGACTGAACCGGGCGGGCCGGTCGAACAAAGTTTCTTCGATCGGTTGATGCGGGATTGGGACTCTGGTCTCCGCGCTGCCGGAACCCTCGATGCTGTTTACTGCGTGATGCACGGCGCGGGGCTTTGCACGGGTGATGACGACCCCGAGGGGACTATCCAGACGCTGGTCCGACATATCGTTGGCCCCGGCGTTCCGATCGTGGCAAGCTATGACTTGCACGGCAACATCTCCGATGCCGATATCGCGACTGTCGATGCGCTCGTCGGCTATCGCACCAACCCGCATTTGGACATGCGCGCCCGGGGTGCCGAATCCGCGGAGATCCTGCGCCGGTTGGCTGGCGGTCTGCGGACGGCAATCCGCAAGATCCGCCTACCGATCGTACCGCCCACTGTCACCATGCTGACCGGCAAGGATGCGCCGAACCGGCCCTACGGCGAGCTCATCGATATGGGACAGGCACTGATGGACGACCCGCGCTACGCCGGTCGCCTCGTCAACGTTTCGCTGATGGGTGGCTTTGCCTATGCCGACACGCGCTTCAATGGTCTTACCGCAGTTGTGACCGCAACCGACTCGGCGACAGCAGAAGCAGTGGCCCGCGAATTGGCAGTGGCCGGCTGGGCGCTTCGGACGAAGTTCTACCCCGCGCTCACGCCGCTTGATGACGCTGTCGCACTGGCAAAGGCAACCGAAGACCGCAGCAAGCCTGCATTGATCTTCGCCGATGTCGCGGATAACCCCGGCGGCGGTGGCCGCGGCAACACGATGTTCATTCTCCAGGCATTCCTAAAGGCGGACGTGCGGAACGGGCTTATCGGTATCATCAATGACCCTGGTCTGGCCGCCGAGGCCCACGAACTCGGCGAAGGTGCTGTCTTCAACGCACGATTTAATCGCGTGTCAGACAGCGAGTTCTCCCATCCCTTCACTGCCCAAGCTTTAGTGCGCAAGCTGCACCCCGGACCAATCCATTGTCGTCGCGGCATTTTTGCCAACGGCACAGTCGATCTCGGCCCGAGTGCCGCACTTGAGATTGACGACCTGATCGTCGTCGTTATCTCAACGCGGGTACAATGCGCCGATCCCGCCTTTTTCGAGTCCTTTGGGCTTGATATCGCCGCTGCACGGGTTGTTGTGGTGAAGTCCCGCGGTCACTTCAGAGGAGGTTTCGACGAATTCTTCGCCCATGACCAAGTCATCGAAGTCGATGCACCAGGCCTGACCAGCCCGCTCCTCCAGAACTTCAGCTGGACAAACCTGCCACGGCCAATCATTCCGCTAGACGAGAATGTTTCCTGGAGCCCCGCATGAGACTCGCTGACCTGCCAACGCCATGTCTGGTCCTCGACCGCGCGATCCTGAGGCGGAACCTCGATACGATGGCTCGAGCAGTGGGGCGGCTGGGCGTCGCCCTAAGGCCCCATATGAAGTCCGCCAAATCGGTTGATGTGGCACGACTTGCTCTTTCCAGCCCGGACGTCCGCACCGGCGGCATCACCGTCTCCACTCTCGCTGAGGCCGAGTATTTTTCTGGGCATGGTATCACCGACATCCTGTATGCGGTCGGCATCACACCGCAGAAGCTCGATCAGGTAGCCAAGCTGAACGAGGCTGGTGGGGCCGTGATCGTAGTAACCGATGATGTGGAGGCGGCCCATGCGATCGCAGCCCATCCGCGTGCGCCGCGGGTCCTGATTGAGGTCGACTGTGGTGAGGCCCGTGGCGGAGTCGGTGCTGACAGCGACGCGCTGCTCGCCATCGCGGCAGCACTGGGTACCCGTATCGCCGGCGTCATGACGCACGCCGGCCACTCCTATGCGGGGCGCAGCTTGGCCGAAATGCAGGCAATCGCCGAGGTGGAGCGTCTTGCCGCCGTGCGGGCCGCCGCCAGACTACGGGCTGCCGATCACGCCTGCCCAATCGTCTCTGTTGGTAGCTCACCTACTGCCCTGCATGCCAAGTCGCTTGAAGGTGTCACCGAAACACGTCCTGGTGTCTATATGTTCGGCGATTTGTTCCAGGCTGAGATTGGTACAGTCGGCCACGGGGACATCGCGGTGACAGTCCTGACATCTGTGATCGGCCGGCGTCAATCAGAGCGGCGCATCGTTGTAGATGCCGGCGCAATGGCACTTTCGAAGGATCGGTCAACCCAGTCCACGCCCGGCGACTGGGGGTTCGGCCATGTCAGGTCACTCGATGGAACAGCCCGCCTTGGACGTAGCCTGATTGAGCGCGCAAACCAAGAGCACGGGATCGTGCTTTTCGATCCGGACCTTCCAATGCCGTCCATGCACGTCGGCGATCGGCTCCGGATCGCACCCAACCATGTCTGCATGACATGTGCCCAGCACGATCGCTACTTTGTGGTTGATGGCGATGATCAAGTGGTCGGTATCTGGCTGCGGATCAACGGCTGGTAGAGCGGCGACCCCTGCCTTTGCGCTTGTTCGGGTCATAGCCACCACCGCCCGGTCCTAGCGGTTCCGGTGTATAGTCCTTCTTCGGGCGCAGCCCGGTGCTTGTTGCCGGTGGCGGTTCGAGTCCAAGGTCCAGCGCCTCCAGGCGCCGTATCTCATCACGGAGGCGCGCCGCCTCCTCGAACTCCAATTCTGCGGCGGCATTGCGCATCCGCTTCTCCATCTCCGCAACTGCCGCCTTAAGATCCTTGCCCACGAACTCTGTCGTCTTGCTGTCGGAGATGGGTGCGACAGTGACGTAGTCCTGCTCGAACACGCTCTCCAGCACCTTGCCGATATGCCTCTTGATCGATACCGGTGTGATGCCGTGCGCCTCATTCCAGGCGCGTTGCTTGTTGCGCCGCCGCTCCGTCTCCTCAATGGCGTAGCGCAGGCTGCGTGTCATAATATCGGCGTAGAGAATGACGCGGCCGTCGATGTTACGCGCTGCACGACCGATCGTCTGCACCAAACTTGTCTGGCTGCGCAAAAATCCCTCCTTGTCCGCGTCAAGGATTGCAACCAGCGCGCATTCGGGAATATCGAGGCCCTCCCGCAAAAGGTTGATCCCAATCAACACATCGAAAACACCGACACGAAGGTCTCTGATGATCTCGATCCGCTCCAGTGTATCCACATCGGAATGCAGATAGCGGACCTTGATCCCATTCTCACCGAGGTATTCGGTCAAATCCTCTGCCATCCGCTTGGTTAGAACGGTGACGAGCACACGCCCGCCAGCACGTGCGACAAGGCGGCATTCAGCCAGCAGATCGTCAACCTGATGCTCTACAGGACGTATCTCTGTGATCGGATCAATCAGGCCCGTTGGCCGAATGACCTGTTCGGCAAAGGTGCCGCCCGTGCGCTCCATTTCCCATGGGCCGGGCGTCGCACTGACATAGACAGTCTGCGGTCTGAACCGCTCCCACTCTTCGAACTTCAACGGCCGGTTGTCGATGCAGGATGGAAGGCGGAAGCCGTACTCGGCAAGCACAGATTTCCGCGCGAAATCGCCGCGCTCCATACCTCCGATCTGCGGCACCGTCACATGGCTCTCATCGACGATCAGCAGGGCGTTGTCGGGCAGGTATTCGAACAGCGTCGGGGGGGGCTCACCCGGATTTCGCCCGGACAGGAAGCGGGAATAATTCTCAATCGACTTACAGGCGCCTGTCGTCTCCATCATCTCGATATCAAAAGTCGTCTTCTGCTCCAGTCTTTGGGCTTCCAACAGTTTACCTTCTGCAGTGAACTGGGAGAGCCGCGCCTTCAGTTCCACTTTTATATCGGCGATTGCCTGGGTCAGCGTTGGCCGGGGTGTCACGTAATGGCTGTTCGCGTAGATTGTCACCTGATCCATCGCCGCCGTCTTCTCTCCGGTCAAAGGATCGAACTCGCTGATGCTTTCGATCTCGTCTCCGAACAGCACGATCCGCCACGCCCGGTCCTCATAGTGGCTAGGGTGGATATCAACCGTCTCACCACGCAGTCGGAAGGTGCCTCGCTGGAAAGCGGCATCGTTCCGCCGGTACTGCAGTTCCACTAGGCCCTTGGCGAGCCGATCCCGGTCGATACGCCCACCTACCTCCAACTTTACAACCATTTTCGCGTATGTCTCGACCGCGCCAATACCGTAAATGCAAGAAACTGACGCGACAATCACTACATCGTTCCGCTCGAGCAGAGACTGCGTGGCGGCATGCCGCATGCGATCGATCTGTTCGTTTATCTGGCTGTCTTTTTCGATATAAGTGTCTGTTCGAGGAACATAAGCCTCTGGTTGATAATAATCATAGTAGCTGACAAAATATTCAACAGCATTATCCGGAAAAAAAGACTTCATCTCACCATAAAGCTGAGCTGCCAGTGTCTTGTTGGGTGCCAAGATCAAGGCCGGTTTCTGTACGGCCTCGATGACTTTTGCCATTGTGAACGTCTTGCCGGAGCCGGTAACGCCCAGGAGTACCTGGTCGCGCTCACTGGCTTGCACGCCAGCAACCAACTCACGGATGGCAGCAGGCTGATCACCCGCGGGTTCAAACTCGGAAACCACCCTTAGCGGACGCAAGGATGGTTTCGGCGCCTGACGTTGCGGCATGAACAGCGCGGGCGGGCTTGCTCTCAGTACCTGCGACATCTTTGGTTCCGGTTCAGTTCAGCGCTCGCCATCCAATGTCCCGGCGGCAGAAACCCTTGGGCCAATGAATCAAGTCCACTGCCTTATACGCTGCGTCTCGCGCTGTGCGCAGGTCCTCGGCGGCAGCACATATGGTCAGCACCCGCCCGCCGGATGAAACCAGTTGTCCATCCTTCTCAGCTGTTCCCGCATGGAAAAGCTGAACACCCGGTACCGCGGCTGCCGCATCCAGGTCCCCGATGACCGAATCCCGCACAGGGGCAACCGGGTAACCTTCAGCTGCCATTACGACAGCAATTGCTGCATGATCGTTCCAGTCCGGCGTCAAATTTGCCAATTTGCCGGTGCAGGCTGACAGCAGGACCGCGAGCAAGTCGGACTCCAGACGCAGGAGGATCACCTGGCATTCGGGATCGCCAAAGCGAGCATTGAACTCGATGAGTTTTGGGCCATCCGAGGTCAACATCAATCCTGCATACAGAATACCCCGGAACGGCATTCCGCGGCGGTTCATCTCCACCAGAGCTGGATGGATGATGCGGTCCAGCACCTCCTGGCCAAGCAGCGGCGTGAACAAAGGCGTCGGTGAATAGGCACCCATACCACCTGTGTTCGGCCCCAGGTCACCGTCTCCTACCCGCTTATGGTCCTGTGCCGCTCCGAGTGGCATAGCTTCAAGCCCGTCGCACAGGGCAAAGACGGAGATCTCCGGACCCACCAGACATTCCTCAATTACAATTGAGCGTCCAGCCTCACCAAGCGCCCCGGATTCCATGAAATCTGCGATGGCGGCCAGTGCCTGCTCCTCGGTCTCTGCGACGACGACCCCCTTTCCCGCGGCGAGCCCATCGGCCTTGACGACAATAGGGGCACCCCGACGGCGAACAAACGCCCGCGCGGCATCGGCTTCATCGAATCCTTCCCATCGTGCTGTGGGAATCCCTGCAGCATCCGCTAGGTCCTTAGTGAAGCTCTTACTACCTTCCAGAGCCGCGGCCGCCCTACTCGGGCCGCAGCACATGATCCCTGCAGCACTCAGGGCATCGGCAATTCCGGCGACGAGTGGCCCTTCTGGTCCTGGCATCACCAAATCGATTGCTTCCCGCACTGCAAAGTCAACCAAAGCTGGTATGTCCATCGCGTCGATTGCGACCAATTGACAAACTTGGCCGATACCGGGGTTGCCTGGCGCACAATAAAGCTTGACCAGCATCGGGCTCCGGGAGATCGCACAGCACAAAGCATGTTCCCTTCCACCGGAACCGACCACCAAGACCCGCATAGGCTACCTCGTCCGCTTCAACCTGAAGCCAGTCTACCATAGGGTGGCGCCATGAACGACCCATGCGCATCAGACAATGTCCCCGAGTACACGGTCACCGAGATTTCCGCTGCGGTGAAGCGCACTCTGGAAACTGCGTTTGGCCGTGTCAGGGTCCGTGGCGAGATCACGGAGCTCAAGCGCTATCCGTCTGGGCACATGTATCTTTCTCTCAAAGATGAGACTGGAAAGCTCTCCGGAGTCGTCTGGAAAACTGCGATCGCAAAGCTGGGTCTTTTGCCGGAGAATGGGGTTGAGGTCATTGCTCAAGGCCGGATTTCTTCCTACAGCGAACGCTCGTCGTATCAACTGATCATTGAGCGCATGGACTATGCCGGAGCCGGCGCCCTATTGGCGCGCATTGAGAAGCTGCGACAGCGGTTGGCCGCCGAAGGTTTGTTCGATTCCACGCGTAAGCGGCCATTGCCACTACTGCCGCAGGTTATTGGTGTCATCACATCAGAAAGTGGCGCGGTCATACAGGACATCCGGACCACGATCTCCCGCCGATTTCCGCGAAGGATCATCCTATGGCCGGTCGCTGTGCAGGGCGCAGATGCAGCAGAGCAGATCGCCCGAGCGATTGCGGGGTTTGACGCAATTCTGCCTGGAGGACCGATACCTCGCCCAGACATCCTGATTATCGCCCGCGGCGGTGGGGGGCTTGAAGATCTTATGGCCTTCAACGACGAAGTTGTTCTCCGTGCCGCCGCCGCTTGCAGTATCCCCATGATTTCTGCGGTTGGTCATGAGACGGATACGACGCTCATCGATCTCGTTTCAGATCGCCGCGCCCCGACACCCACGGCCGCGGCAGAGTTCGCTGTGCCCCAAAGCACTGAACTCTCTGCCGATCTCAGGCAAAAATCGGCACGGATCGGGGGCGCACTCAATCGGATACGTCAAGAGCGGCACTCATGCCTACAGCGAGCGAGCCATGGGCTACCCGATCTGTCGAATATAGTCGGTATGGCCCAGCAGAAGCTTGACGACCGCTCGCTGCGACACGAGCTTGCGCTGCGCAACTTGCGGCAAAGCAAATCAAGCAGGATCGAAGCCCTCCGGCAAGCTTTTCCCCAACCAGCCAGCCTCCTCGCAAGCGCCCAGAATACCGTGAGCGATCGACATCGCCGTCTGGCGCTAAGTCTGCCAAACCTCCTTTTGGCGAGGCGAAGCCACCTCCTTCGTTCAACCGCCACGCTTCCTGACCTCACGAGAACCACATCATCTGTCGGGGCCGCCCTGGGTATGATGTCGCAGACTTTGGTCGGAGCATTCCGCAGCGCCGTGGGCCGTTCGGTTACGGCCGGAGCGCGGATCTTGCCCCGCCTCCACGAACTCCTGATTTTACGGAGATTGAGTGACTCGCTCCTGTCGACTCAGCTTTGGGCATCAAGGCTCGAGGGTGCATCCTACCAAAGAATTCTGGACCGCGGATTTGTCCTGATCACGACACCGCATGGCAAAGCCATAAAAAAGGCAGCGAATGTCAGTAGTGGGGCCGAGTTGACACTTCATTTTCAGGATGGAACTATTGCAGCCAAAGTGGTACGTAAAGCGGGCCGAGATCAGTTACCGCTACTTTAGGACCTTGCCAAAGAGCTGTGAGAAAATTCTGCCAACCAAACAGCGTCATCCAAGTAGAAAACCCTGAATGTACGCGCCGAAGCGAAAGTCCCCCACTGAAGCGGCCGGGTTGTCCGGTTGCGCCGGAGCAAAAATCCGATGGGGTGATGTTCGTTCCGTTATTCGCAGAGGGCTGGGGGATGAAGCTGGTGCAACTGTATGGTCGGGTGCGATACGCGGTCCGAATTGAGGGGATCAGTCAGCGGGAGGCAGCGCGGCGTTTTAGGATAGATCCTCGGGCGTTAGCGAAGATACTGTCGTAGTCAGTGCCGCCTGGTTATCGGCGCAGCCATCCGCCTGTGCGACCGAAGCTGAATGCCTTTGTTGGGATCATCGAGCGGATCCTGGGGGAGGATAAGGGCCGTTCAATGAAACAGCGGCACACGTCCAAGCGAATATTTGAATGTCTGCGCGACGAGCACTGCTTTGGCGGCGGTGTGACGAGCGTCAAGGACTACGTTCTGGCGCAGCGCCAACGGCAGCGGGGGGTATCCGTGCGGCGCGACAATCAGTGTGAGAACGCGCGACAATCAAGATGAGAAAGTTCTCTGACGCTTGCGGCGTAGGGAGGGCGTAGCCCGACCGGAGGCGCAAGCGTCGGAAGACTTGGCCTGCTCTCCCGCGGGGAGCGCGGGCGGTCTGT
>CAMCJI010000076.1 GCA_945874805.1 Asaia bogorensis
CAGCACCAGCAGCGGCAGCAGCACCCCGCCGCGCCGCGCGCCGAGCACGATCGCCGCCCCCAGCGTGCCCAGCAGCGACAGCACCATCGTGCCGCCCAGCAGCCCGGCGAGCAAAGCCGGGATCGCCGCCTCCTCCAGCCGCAGCATCACCGCCACGGGGCCTGCCGCCAGCAGCAGCGGCACGCCGGTGACAAGCCAGTGGCCGGTCGCCTTGCCCAGGGCGATCGCCGCCGGATGCAGGCCGCTGAGCAGCAGAAGGTCGAGCGAGCCGTCCTCCAGCTCCGCGCCCAGCAGCCGGTCGAGCGGCAGCAGGGCGGCGAGCAGGGCGCAGACCCAGATCACGCCCGGCGCGATGCGCGCCAGCACCTCCGGCGCCGGACCCACGGCCAGCGGGAACAATGAGGCCGCGAGCACGAAGAACAGCAGCGCCCCCAGCGTATCCGCGCCATGCCGCAGCGACAGGCGCAGCTCGCGGGCGATCAGCCGGATCACGTGAGCGCCAGTTCAGCGGCATCCGGCAGCGGCAACGGCAGATGCGTCGCCGCCAGCACCACCCCGCCGCCGGCCCGATGCGCCGCCAGCAATCCGCCCAGCCGCGCGACGGAGGCCGCGTCCAGCCCCAACGTCGGCTCGTCCAGCAGCCAGATCGGCGCCCGCGCCAGCGGCAGCCGCGCGAGCGCCAGCCGCCGCTTCTGCCCCGCCGAGAGCATCCGCGCCGGCAGCTCCGCCAGCCGGGTGAGGTCCATCGCCGCCAGGGCCGCCGCCACCGCCGGCGGATCGCCGTCGAAGGCGAGGTTCTCGGCGGCGGTCAGGCCCGGCTTGATCGCATCCATATGCCCCAGATAGGCCACCCGACGCGCATGCGCCACGCGATCGGCCAGCGCATCCTCCCCGCCCCAGAACAACTGCCCCGCCTCCGCCCGCCCCAGGCCGGCGACAAGGCGCAGCAGCGTCGATTTGCCCGAGCCGTTCGGGCCGGTGAGCAGCAGGGCGCCACCCGGCGGGACCGCAAAGCCGAGGCCGGCGAAGATCAGCCGCTCCCCGCGCAAGGCCGCCAGTCCCACCGCTTTCAGCACGCATCCCCCGGTCGCTTGGTGGGGTAGAGGTGAAACGGGGGGAGGGGGAAGGCAAGCGGCAGGGAGGAAGAATCTTCTTTTTTGAAAAAAAGAAGCAAAAAACTTTTCTTATGGCTTCGCCGATAGCCGGATAGATGGGTCATGAGACGGCGAAGCCAAAAAGCCCGACGGCGCACAAAACCCATTCCGCCATCCCAGCCCCCTCCAAACGGCCAAAGTTTTTTTGCTTCTTTTTGTTCACAAAAAGAAGATTCTTCCTGCCCCTTGCCTTTTCCGGGCCGCATGTGGACGCGGGCCGACCGGTGTGGTTAAAACCCGCGCGTTAACAGCAAACACCGCCCGCGCGCCGCGGGGAATCCCCCCTCGCGAGGTTCCCGCCCGCAGCCGCCCGCGCATGGAGGGCTACGGATGAAATCCATCGGTCAGGACACACTCAAGACGCAGGCGACGCTGTCTGTCGCCGGCAAGTCCTACACCTATTTCTCGCTGCCCGAGGCGGCCAAGACGCTGGGTGACGTCTCCCGCCTGCCGGTGAGCCTGAAAGTGCTGCTGGAGAACGTGCTGCGCTTCGAGGACGGCACGTCCTACACCGTCGAGGACGCGAAGTCGGTCGCCGGCTGGCTCGCCGCCGCCTCCTCCACCAAGGAAGTGCCGTTCAAGCCCGCGCGCATCCTGATGCAGGACTTCACCGGCGTGCCCGCCGTGGTCGATCTCGCCGCCATGCGCGACGGCATCCTGCGCCTGGGCGGCGATCCGCAGAAGGTGAACCCGCTGGTGCCCGTCGATCTGGTGATCGACCACTCGGTGATGGTCGACTTCTCCGCCACCGCGGACAGCGAGCAGAAGAACGTCGATGTCGAGTTCGAGCGCAACGGCGAGCGCTACACCTTCCTGCGCTGGGGCCAGACCGCGTTCGACAATTTCCGCGTCGTCCCCCCCGGCACCGGCATCTGCCACCAGGTGAACCTGGAATACCTCGCCCAGACCGTCTGGACGGCCGACATCGCCGGCATCACCTACGCCTACCCGGACACCCTCTACGGCACGGACAGCCACACCACGATGGTGAACGGCATGGGCGTGCTGGGCTGGGGCGTCGGCGGGATCGAGGCGGAGGCGGCCATGCTCGGCCAGCCCATCGCCATGCTCATCCCCGACGTGATCGGCTTCCGCCTGACCGGCCGCATGCCGGAAGGGGCAACCGCCACCGACCTCGTGCTGACCGTCACCCAGATGCTTCGCAAGAAGGGCGTGGTCGGCAAGTTCGTCGAATTCTACGGCCCCGGCCTGCAGGAGCTCGGCCTGGCCGACCGCGCCACCATCGCCAACATGGCTCCCGAGTACGGAGCCACCTGCGGCTTCTTCCCGGTCGATCAGGTGACCATCGACTATCTGCGCCTCTCCGGCCGCGACGAGGACCGGATCGCTCTGGTCGAGGCCTATTCCAAGGCCCAGGGCATGTGGACCGATGCCAACACCCCCGACCCGGTGTTCACCTCCACCCTCGAACTCGACATGTCCACCGTGCAGCCCAGCCTCGCCGGGCCGAAGCGCCCGCAGGACCGGGTGCTGCTGAAGGACGCCTCCTCGGCGTTCCGCATGGAACTGACCAAAAGCCTCGGCGTCGCCGCCGGCGATGTCGGCACGAAGGCGAAGGTCGAGGGCCACAACTATGAGATCACCCATGGTGACGTGGTGATCGCGGCGATCACCTCCTGCACCAACACCTCCAACCCCTATGTGCTGGTCGCCGCCGGCCTCGTCGCCCGCAAGGCCCGCGCGCTCGGGCTGCGGCCGAAGCCCTGGGTGAAGACCTCGCTCGCCCCTGGCAGCCAGGTGGTCACCGAGTATCTCGACAAGGCCGGCCTGTCCGCCGATCTCGACGCGCTGGGGTTCCAGACCGTCGGCTACGGCTGCACCACCTGCATTGGCAACTCCGGCCCGCTGGAAGACGCGATTGCGGACGCGATCGAGGACAACAAGCTCGTCGCCGTCTCGGTGCTCTCCGGCAACCGCAACTTCGAGGGCCGCGTGCACGCCAACGTGCGCGCCAACTACCTCGCCAGCCCGCCGCTGGTCGTCGCCTACGCCCTGCTCGGCACGATGAACGTGGACATCGCCACCGCCCCGCTCGGCACCTCGAGCGCCGGCCTGCCGGTTTACCTGCGCGACATCTGGCCGACCAACAAGGAGATCGCCGACACGGTCGCCGCCAACCTCGGCCGCGCCCAGTTCCTCAAGCGATACGGCGAAGTCTTCAAGGGCCCGAAGCAGTGGCAGGCGATCGGCGTGAATTCCGACAGCGCCACCTATGGCTGGTCCGACGGCTCGACCTACGTGAAGAACCCGCCCTATTTCGAGGGCATCACGATGGAGCCGTCCGCCAAGGGCGACATCATGGGCGCGCGCATCCTGGCCGAACTGGGTGACAGCATCACCACCGACCACATCTCGCCCGCCGGCAACATCCGCAAGACCTCGCCCGCCGGTGACTACCTGATGGAACGCCAGATCGGCCAGAAGGACTTCAACTCCTACGGCGCGCGGCGCGGCAACCACGAGATCATGATGCGCGGCACCTTCGCCAATCCGCGCATCAAGAACGAAATGGTCCCCGGCGTCGAAGGCGGCATCGCCCGCCACCTGCCCTCCGGCGAAGTCATGCCGATCTACGACGCGGCGATGAAGTACAAGGCCGAAGGCGTGCCGCTGGTGCTGATCGGCGGCAAGGAATACGGCACCGGCTCCTCGCGCGACTGGGCCGCCAAGGGCACCATGCTGCTGGGCGTCAAGGCCGTGATCGTCGAGAGCTTCGAGCGCATCCACCGCTCCAACCTCGTCGGCATGGGCGTGCTGCCCCTGACGTTCAAGGAAGGGATGGACCGCAAGACCCTCGGCCTGACCGGCGAGGAAATCCTGGACATCGAGGGCATCGAAAACCTCAGCCCGCGGATGGACATGACGCTGGTAATCCACCGCCCGGACGGCACGACCGACCGGGTGCCGGTACTGTGCCGCGTCGATACCCTCGACGAAGTCTCCTACTACCGCCACGGCGGCATCCTGCACTACGTGTTGCGCGGGATGGCGAAGGCGGCCTGAGGGAACGGAAAGGAAGACTCTTCTTTTTGTGAACAAAAAGAAGCAAAAAAACTTTTCCCGTTGGGTTGCGGGTGGCTCACACCATTCGGGGTTGTTGATCGGCTGATTTTATGGCTTCGCCGCCTTGTGCACCGCCTATCCGGCGCGTCGGCGAAGCCATCAAACCCAACGCTGCCAAGACTGATCCCGCCGCCAAAGCCCCAACCCAACGGACAAAAGTTTTTTGCTTCTTTTTTTCAAAAAAGAAGACCCTTCCTACCGCTCGCCGTCCCGCCTACCCCCCATGGCCGAGATCGGTGATCCCCATCTCGGCCATCGTCTCCGCCACTGCCTGCATCGCTTCGGCCATGTCCTGCTCCGTCACTGCGCCCATGCAGCCGATGCGGAACGTGTCGGCCAGCGCCAGCCGGCCGGGGAAGATGATGAAGCCGCGGCGCTGCATGCCCTCGAACAGCGCGTCGAAGCTGAATTTCGGGTGAGTCGGGTTGTGGAAGGTGGCGACGATCGGCGAGGCGGCCGCATCCGGCACCACGGTGACGAAACCCATCTGCCGCATCCCGTCCACGAGCCGCCGCCAGTTGGCTTGATACCGGGCGAGGCGGGCAGGGCTCCCCCCCTCGGCCTCGTGCTCCCGGCAGGCCTGGGCGAAGGCTGCGAGCACCTGGGTCGGCGGGGTGAAGCGGAAGCCGTTGGTGCGGTCCATATGCTGGTTCTGGTCCCACAGGTCGATCACCAGGCTTTGGCAGGTGCCGCGCGCATTCTCCAGCGCCGTCTTCTGCACCACCGACCAGCCGATGCCCGGCACGCCCTGCATGCACTTGTTCGATGAGACGGTGATCGCCTGCAGCCCAAGCCGCGGCGCATCGATCGCCACGGCGCCAAAGCTGGCGACGGCATCGACGAACAGGCCCTTCGTATGGGCGCGGCACACCGCGGCGATCTCCTCCAGCGGGTTCATCACCCCGGTCGAGGTCTCGCAATGCACCACCATCACATGCGTGATGCCGGCATCCGCCAGAATCGCCGCCTCGAACTGGGCGGCCGTCGGTGGCGTGAAAGGCTGGGTGCGGATGACCGCATAGGGCACGCCGGTATGCTGGCAAATCTCCACCAACCGGTCGCCGTACACGCCATTGGTATGGATCAGCAGCTTGCCACCCGCCGGCACCAGCGAGGCAATCACCGCCTCGTTGGCATAGGTGGCACTGCCCGGCAAAGGAATCGCCGTATAGGCCGCACCGCCATTGACCAGACCGACCATGTAGCGCCGCGCCAATTGCAGATCGGCCACGAACTCGGTGCCACCCGAAGCCCGGTCGCGCAACATCACCTGCTTCGTCGTCATCGAAACACTGACCGGACCAGGCGTCAGCAACAAAGGATTGGCGGCATCACGGGGCATGGGTAGGTCCTTCGGGCGGAACGGGAAGTGTATTCGCTTTTTGAAAACCAGGAAGCGAACAAGGTTGCCCGATTGAAGCCGCCTTCTACAACCGCCTGCCTGCCTAAGGCCCACCCCGCCGCCGGCGAATGCGGGGGGTACGCGCCGGCAGGGCCGCGTGGCGGTTGGTTTCGGGGTAGGGGTCGGTGGCGTGGGGCAGGCCCATCGCTGCGACGAACTCGCTCTGGAACAGCGGGTCGAGTGCGGTTTCGATCTTCTCGATCCGGCGGACCAGTGCTGCGATCTCGATGCGGGCGGCTGCGTTCACCAGGGCGATGCGGGCGCCGTGGCCGGCGGCGTTGCCGATCGCGGTGACGTGGGCGGGGTCGCAGTCCGGCACCAGGCCGAGGATTAGGGCGTGCAGCGGGTCGATATGTGCGCCGAAGGCGCCGGCGAGTTTGATGCGCGGCAGGGTGGCCACGCCGAGGCGGGCCATCAGCAGTTTGCAGCCGGCGTGCAGGGCGGCTTTGGCGAGTTGGATGGCGCGGACGTCGTGCTGGGTGATGGCAATGCGCGGGTCCGATTCGCGGATGATGTAGGTGTGGCTGCGGTATTCCTCGCGGATGCGCGGCGTTCGCGTGGCCAGCTCGCCGTCGATGGCGCCGTCATGGCGCAGGATGCCGGCGAGCAGCATTTCGGCGAGTGCGTCGATGATGGCGGAGCCGCAGAGGCCGGTGGGGGTGGGCGCGCCCGGCTCGTCGGACCAGAGTGGCGAGCCGATGACCTTCCAGCGGGGTTCGAGGGTGGCGGGGTCGATGCGCAGGATTTCGATCGCCCCGGGGGCGGCGCGCTGGCCGGCGGTGATCTGTGCGCCTTCGAAGGCCGGGCCGGTGGGCGAGGAGCAGGCGAGCAGCCGGTTGCGGTTGCCCAGCACGATTTCGGCGTTGGTGCCGACATCGACGAGCAGGATGAGATCGTCCGAGTCCTGCGGCGCCTCGGCGAGGATCATGGCGGCGGCGTCGGCACCCACATGCCCGGCGATGCAGGGCAGCAGATGGACGCGCGCGCCGGCGGCGGCGGTCAGCCCGAGGTCGCGGGCGGGAATGTCGAGCGGGGCATCGACGGCGAGCGCGAAGGGTGCGCCGCCGAGTTCGACGGGGTCGATGCCGAGCACGAGGTGGTGCATCACCGGGTTGCCGACCAGGGTGAGTTCGGCGATCTCGCCGCGGGGGATGCCGGCGGTGGCGGTGAGGTCGCCGAGCAGCGCGTCCAGCGCGCCGCGCACGGCGGCGGTGAGTTCGGCAGCACCCCCCGGGTGCATCATGCCGTAGGAGACGCGGCTCATCAGGTCTTCGCCGAAGCGGATCTGCGGGTTCATCGCGCCAGCGGCAGCGAGCACGTCGCCGGTGGCGAGGTCGCAGAGATGGGCGGCGATGGTGGTGGAGCCGACGTCGATCGCCACGCCTGCGAGCCGCTCCTGCAATCCGGGAAACACGGCGACGATCTCGCTGGCGTGGCGCACGGCCGCGGTGACGCGCCAGCCCCCCCGGCGCAGCGTGGCTTGCAGGCCTTGCAGCACCGGCAGCGGCAATGCGAGGCCGTGCAGCCCCCATTGCCCGGCGAGGGCGGCGAGCAGGCGGGTGGCATCGCTCGCGGGGTCGTGCATGTCGGGCTCGGCCACCTCGACATAGTGCAGCCGCACGACGGGATCGACGGCAACGGCGCGCAGGTCCGCGTCCTTGCGGATGATCTGCCGGTGCAGCTGGGAGGTGGCGGGCACGTCGATCACCGCATCGCCGCACAGCCGGGCCTGACAACCCAGCCGGCGGGCGGCGGGCAGGGCGCGGCGGGTGGCGTAGCGGGTTTCCGGTGGGGTGGCGGGGGTGAGCTCGCCGGTCTGCACCTCGATCTGGCAGCGCCCGCACAACCCGCGCCCGCCGCAGACGGAATCGAGATCAACGCCGAGGCTGCGCGCGGCATCCAGCACCGTGCTGCCGGCGGGCACGCTGCCGCGCTTGCCGGAGGGCGCGAACAGGATGCGGTGTTCGCTCACCCCGCTTTGGCGCTGCCCTGGGAGATCAGGCGCTTGGCCGTCTCCACCGCCACGGAGGCATCGCGGCAATAGGCGTCCGCCCCGATGGCTTCGGCGAACTGCTCGTTCACCGGGGCGCCGCCGACCAGCACCACGTAGTCGTGGCGGATGCCGCGCTCCTTCATCGTGTCGATGACGACCTTCATGTAGGGCATGGTCGTGGTCAGCAGCGCGGACATGCCGAGGATGTCCGGGCGGTGCGCTTCCAGCGCCGCGAGGAAGGTATCGACGGAGGTGTTGATGCCCAGGTCCACCACCTCAAACCCCGCGCCCTCCATCATCATGCACACGAGGTTCTTGCCGATGTCGTGGATGTCGCCCTTGACGGTGCCGATCACCATCTTGCCCATGCGCGGCGCGCCGGTCTCCACCAGCAGCGGCCGCAGGATGAACATGCCGGCCTTCATCGCGTTGGCGGCCATCAGCACTTCGGGCACGAACAGGATGCCGTCGCGGAAATCGACGCCGACGATGCGCATGCCCTCGACCAAAGCCTGGGTGAGGATGTCGTAAGGCGTCCAGCCGCGGCCGATGAGGATATGAACGGCGGTCTCGATCTCCTCGCGCAGGCCGTCATACAGGTCCTGGTGCATCTGCTGCACCAGATCGTCGTCGGAGAGGGCGGAGAGGTCGAGGTCATCGCTCATGCGCGGCACGGTCCACAACAGGGGGGCGTTTCGGTCGGCCTCACCGCGCTGATCCGAACAGGCGGCGCGTCGCATCCCGCCCCGGGCGTTCGATCCCGTGGTAACACAGCCAGGCGAAGGGGATGACCAGTAGCGAGCCGACCAGGGCCGCGCCCAGCGCCGGCAGCGTCTCCAGCGGCGCCGGATGCACCGCCTTCAGGGCCAGCAGCAGCGGCGCGCGGAACATGTCGTGGATGAGGTAGAGCGCGTAGGAGACAACCCCGAGGAAATACGGCACCGCCGAGCCGAGCCAGGCGGCGGCCCGGCCGCGGTTATGCGCGCAGGCAAGTACCACGAAGGGAAACAGCAGGGCGGCCGGCAGGTCGATGCGCAGCCCCAGCGAGATCGCCACCGCCCCCAGCAGCAGCGCCACGGCCAGATCGCTGCCCAGCGCCACCGCGCGGCCACTGCGCCAGACGGCATAGGCGAGCATGCCCAGCACGAATTCGGTAAAGCACCGCACCAGCGCCGGCACGCCGTTTTCGCCGCCGATGGTCAGGCGCTCACGCTGCAAGGCCAGGCCGACAATGCCCGCCACAGCGATCGCGCCCACCAGCACCCGCACCGTCATCGCACGGTGGAAGCACAGCGCCACCAGCACTGGAAAGCACAGATACGCGGCGAATTCCGTGCTGATCGACCAGGACGGACCGTTGAGGTTCGTGCCGATCCCCAATCCCTGCAACATCAACAGGTTCACCGGCAGGTCGAACCAGAGATTCGAGCTGTTGACGAGGATGTTGCGCCCGAGCAATGCGGTGCTGAGCGCCCCGCCGGCGACGATGGCCAGCAGCACGGCGATGTTCAGCGGCACCACGCGCGCCACCCGCCGTGCCAGGAAATCGCGATAGGCCCCCGGCTGCCCGGCCTCGAAGCGCGAGGCATAGGTGTAGCACATGATGAAGCCGGAGAGGACGAAGAAGAAATCCACCGCCATATAGCCATGTGGCACCAGCGAGGGGATTGAGCGCGCCGCGTGCTGCTGCGCTGTCGCCGAGAAATGCTGCATCACCACGGCCATCGCCGCGAGCCCCCGCAGCGCCGTCAGCGCCCGTATCTCCTCCCGCGCGGCCATGCGTCAGATCCCGGCCATTCAGGCGGTGCCGCCCACCGTCAGCCCGCCGACCTTGATGGTCGGCTGGCCCACGCCGACGGGTACGCCCTGGCCGTTCTTGCCGCAGGTGCCCACGCCGGGGTCGAGCGCCATGTCCCCGCCGATCATCTCCACCTTGGTCAGTGCGTCCGGCCCGTTGCCGATCAGGGTGGCGCCCTTCACCGGCGCGCCGATCCGCCCGTCCTCGATCATGTACGCCTCGGAGGCGGAGAACACGAACTTGCCGGAGGTGATATCCACCTGGCCGCCGCCGAAATTCACCGCATACAGCCCGCGCTTCACCGAGCGGATCATCTCCTCGGTGGTGTTGGTGCCGCCGAGCATGATGGTGTTGGTCATCCGCGGCATCGGCGCATGCGCGTAGGACTGGCGGCGCCCGTTGCCGGTGGGCCGCACGCCCATCAGCCGCGCGTTCAGCCGGTCCTGCAGGAAGCCGCGCAGATAGCCGTCCTCGATCAGCAGGGTGCGGGAGGTCGGCGTGCCCTCGTCATCGACGGTCAGGCTGCCGCGCCGGTCGGGGATGGTGCCGTCATCGATCACCGTCACCCCCGGCGAGGCGATGCGCGTTCCCATCAGCCCTGCGAAGGCGGACGTGCCCTTGCGGTTGAAATCCCCCTCCAGCCCGTGCCCGATCGCCTCGTGCAGCAGAATGCCGGGCCAGCCTGCGCCCAGCACGATCGGCATCTCGCCGGCCGGAGCCGGGCGGCTCTCCAGATTGACGAGTGCCGTGCGCAGCGCTTCATCCGCCGCGCCCTTCCACACCGCCTCGTCGGTGAAGCGCGCGTAGGAGTAGCGCCCGCCGGTGCCGTAGCTGCCGCTCTCCCGCCGCCCGTCATGCTGCACCACGATCGAGACGTTGAGGCGCACCAGCGGCCGCAGATCGGCCACCCGCGTGCCATCGGCGCGGATGATCTGCACCGCCTGGAACTCGCCGTGGATGGAGGCCGAGACCTGGATCACCCGGCTGTCTTTGGCGCGCGCATAGGCGTCGATCTCAGCCAGCAGCCCGGTGCGCTTGGCGAACGGCATCTGCGCGAGCGGGCTCGCGTCGGAATAAAGCCGGTCGTTCCGCGCGGCCGGGGCTTCGGAGGCCGTGCCGGAATGCCCGGCGGCGACGGAGGCAACGGTGGAGACCGCGCGGGCCAGCGCGTCCTCCGTCAGCTCGCCCGCATGCGCATAGCCGGTCGCCTCGCCGGCCACCGCGCGCAGGCCGAAGCCCAGCGCCGTGTCGAACCCGGCGGCGCGGATGCGTCCGTCATCGAGGCTGATGTTCTCGCTCTCCCGGTATTCCAGGAACAGCTCCCCGTCATCGGCCTCGGAGAGGCCGGCCCGCACCTGCCGTTCCGCCGCATCGCGGGTGAGGGTTGCGCCTTCGCGGGCGAAGAACAGGGCGTCGGTGGCGTCGAGGGCGGAGGTCATGGGGTTACCCGGTTCGGGCGCCGCAGCGCATGCAGGGACATCAGGGCCGTCGTCAGCACCAGCACGGCCACCGCCTGGTGCGCCGTGCCGAGGCCGACCGGCACGACATACAGCAGGGTGGCGATGCCGAGGCCGTATTGCAATGCGACACTCCCGGCGAGGCCCAGCAGCACCGGCCGCGCCCGGCTCGCCCAGCCGGCCCACAGCGCCGCCAGCGCGGACAGCGCAGTGAGCGTGGCCAGCAGCCGGTGGTTGAACTGCACCGCCGGAATGCTCTCGGTGAGGTTGCGCCAGGCCGGCTCCAGCAGGCCGTAACCCTCGGGGAAGAGGCGCCCGTCCATCAGCGGGAAGCTGTTATAGGTCAGCCCGGCCTTGTTCCCCGCCACGAACCCGCCCGCGAGGATCGCGAGCCCGGCAAGGGTGGCCGTCAGATGCGCCAGCTGGCGCGCCATCGGCGGCGCCTCCAAAGGCACGGGCCGCAGCAGCCCCAGCGCCGTCCACAGGATCGCGCCATACAGGATCAGCGCCAGCATCAGATGCACCACGAGCCGGTACGGCGAGACGGCGGTGCTCTCCGCGGCGAAGCCGGAGGCCACCATGAACCAGCCCACCGCTCCCTGCATGCCGCCCAGCACGAACAGCAGCGCCATGCGCGGCATCAGCCGGCGCGGGATGGCACCCTGCCACGCGAACACCAGCAGCGGCACCAGGAAGGCGAGGCCGATCATCCGCCCCCAGAACCGGTGCGCCCATTCCAGCCAGAAGATCTCCTTGAAGCCCTCGATCCCGAACCCGGCATTGACCAGCTTGTATTGCGGGATGGTCCGATAGAGGTCGTAAAGCCGGTTCCACTCCGCGTCGGACAGCGGCGGCAGGGTGCCCATGATCGGCGCCCACTCCATGATCGACAGGCCAGACCCGGTGAGCCGCGTCGCCCCGCCGAGGGCCACCATCACCCAGATCATGCCGCAAACCGTCAACAGCCACGTCGCCACGCGGCGGGCATCGCGGGTGAGGGCGGGCGTGGTTAGGGTGGCATCGAAGGGCATGGCGGGGATATAGGGCCGACCCCGCTATCCTGCCACCTTCCCCATGCCGACATGCCGCCCGACCCAGCCCGGCAGCGGCCCCTGCGCGCCCTTCGCCTCCAGCATCCGCGCCAGCACCTCCGCCGGCCAGGGCGCCACCCGGCGGACGGCGAGGTCGATATGCAGCAGCACCAGCTCCGTCATCGCCGCCCGCTGGCCGTCGCGCACGCGGTGCATCGCATGCGCCAGATGCAGCCGCTTGGCATCCGCGCTGACCACCCAGGACGTCATCCGCACCCGCTCGCCCAGCAGCAGCTCGTTCTCGTAGATGATATGCGCCTCGGCGGCGAAGGTGCCGCATCCGGTGCGGGCCTTGTAGGCGGGGCCCATGCCGAACGCCTCGTAGATCCCGTCGGTCCCCTGGTCGAACAGCACGACGTAATACGCGAGGTTCATGTGATCGTTGCTGTCGATCCACCCCGGCAGCACCTCCCCCTCGCCGGAAGGGAAGGGGCCGGGCGGGAAAGGGCGGGTCGCGGGATCGGTCATGGCAGGGGGTCCGGGATCAAGGGGAAGGGGTGGCGGCGAGCAGGGCGTCGGCCAGGGTCAGGGCATCGTTCGGCCAATACTCCACCGGCCGCGGCCGGCGCGAGCCCGCATCCGGCCGGCAGCCGACCACCGTCGCCACCATCTCCGGCGGAATGGCGGCCAGACCCTGCGCGGCCCCCAGCAGGGCGCCGGTGATAGCCGCGTTGGTGTCTGTATCGCCCCCCAGCCCGATCGTCTCCGTCAGCGCCTGCGCGAACGGCGTGCGCCGGGCGAGATGATGAAAGGCGTTCTGGTAGGCGATCCGCACCCAACCCTTATGCTTGCTGTCGGCATGCTCCGGCGCCCCGTCCAGGCCCAGCGCCAGGCTCTCGCGAATGGCCGGCGAGGGCACGAGATCCAGCGCCGCCTCCGCCGCCGCCAGCATCGCCGCCGCGTCCCCGCCTCGCACCCCCACCGATATCGCCGCGGCGTAGGAGGCGCAGGCAGCCCGGCAGGCGGCATGCGGGTGCGAAAGCCCGGAATCCTCGGCCGCCGCCCGCGCCGCCCGCTCCGGCGTGCCGGCCCAGATGCCGATCGGCGACACCCGCATCAGCGATCCGTTCGCCTGGCTTTCGGTGTCGGCCGCCGCCATCGCCGCCGCGGCCTTGCCGCTGCGGGCACGCGCGGCTGCCGACAAGGCGGTATGCGTCGTCCCGCCGATGTCGAACGGCGGCGAGGCGAACCACCGCCCATACGCCGTCGCCACCGCCTCGATATCGAAGCCGCCCGCCGCCACGATGCTGCGCGCCAGGGCCAAAGCCAGCTCCGAATCGTCGGTCGGCTGCCCTGCCAGGATGTTCCAGCACCCGCCATCGGCCAGCTGCCGCACCCCCTCGGGATAGGCCGCGCGAATGTCCCGCGCCGACTGGAACTCCACCAGCGCGCCCAGATTATCCCCGGCGATCTGCCCGACGAGGCAGCCCCGGGAACGGTCCCGCACGCTCTCGATCACGCTCATGCCGTCGAACTTCCTTGCACATGCGCACCAGGATGGAAATGCGCATAAACCCGCCGGGCGATCTCGCTGGAAACGCCGGGTGTGGCCTCCAGATCGGTCAACCCCGCCTGCCGCACGCCGCGCGCTGAGCCGAAATGGTTCAGCAGCGCCCGCTTGCGGCTGGGCCCGATGCCGGGGATGTCGTCCAACTCGCTCGTCACCAGCGTTTTCGACCGGCCGGCGCGGTGGGTGGTGATCGCAAACCGATGCGCCTCGTCGCGCAGGCGCTGCAAAAAATACAGCACCGGGTCGCGCGGTGGCAGTTGCAGCGGCGGATGCCCGGCGCGATGGAACCACTCCCGCCCGGCATCGCGGTCCGGCCCCTTCGCCATGGCGACCAGCGGCACGTCGTCGATGCCCAGCTCCTCCATCACCGCCCGCGCGGCGGAAAGCTGCCCCGCCCCGCCGTCGATGATCACCAGATCCGGCCAGTCCGCCTCGCCGCCCTCGGCGATGGCCCCATCTTTCAACAATCGGGCAAAGCGGCGTTGCAGCACCTCGCGCATCATCGCGAAGTCGTCACCCGGCGTGATCGGGCCGCGAATGCTGAACTTGCGGTAGGCGGCCTTGGTGAACCCCTCCGCCCCGGCGACGATCATCACCCCATAGGCGTTGCTGCCCTGGATATGGCTGTTGTCGTAAACCTCGATGCGCGCCGGCGGGCCGGGCAGGGCGAAGGTCGCCGCCACCCCCTCCAGCAGCTTCGCCTGCCCGGCACTCTCGGCCAGCCGCCGTTCCAGCGCCTCGCGGGCATTGAGGCTGGCGTGGGCGAGCACATCCGCCTTCTCGCCGCGTTTCGGCACCGCGATCTCCACCCGCTTGCCGGTGCCGAACAACTGCGCCTTCAGCCCCAGCGCCTCGGCGATCAGGTCCTGCTCCGGCAGGTCGTGGCTGAGCAGCAGCAGGGGAGGGGGCGGCTTGTCGTCGTAGAACTGCGCGAGGAACGCCGCCAGAACCTCCGGCGCTTCCTCGCTGCGGGTATGCGTCGGGAAATAGGCGCGGTTGCCGTAGTTCCGCCCGCCGCGGATGAAGAACACCTGCACGCAGGTCTGCCCGGCCAGCTGCCAGGCCGCGATCACATCCGCATCGCCGAGGCTCGCGGGGTTGATCACATCCTTGCCCTGCACCGAGGTCAGCGCCCGGATGCGGTCGCGGATCGTCGCCGCCCGCTCGAACTCCAGCGTGCTCGCCGCCTGCTCCATCTCGGCGGCGAGGTTCTGCTGCACATGGCCCGACCGCCCGGCCATGAAATCCCGCGCCTGCGCCGCCAGCCCCGCATAATCCTCCGTGCTGATCCGCCCCACGCAAGGCGCCGAACACCGCTTGATCTGGAACAGCAGGCAGGGGCGCGAGCGGTTGGCGAACACCGTGTCCGCGCAGGAGCGCAGCAGGAACACCCGCTGCATCGCCGTCACCGTCTGGTTCACCGCCCAGGCGGAGGCGAACGGCCCGTAATAGCTGCCCTTGCGCGTGCGCGCCCCGCGATGCTTGGCGATCTGCGGATAGGGATGGTCCTCCGTCAGCATCAGCCACGGATACGACTTGTCGTCGCGCAGCACGATGTTGTAGCGCGGCTTCAGCCGCTTGATCAGATTGGCCTCCAGCAGCAGCGCCTCGGCCTCGGTATGCGTCGTCACGATCTCCATCGAGACGGTGTCGTTGACCATCCGCCGCAGCCGCTCCGGCAGCCGGGCAAGCTGCGTATAGGAGACAACGCGCTTCTTCAGCGCCCGCGCCTTGCCAACATACAGCGCCTCGCCTTTCGCATCGAGCATGCGATAGACCCCAGGCGAGAGCGGCATCGTTTCCAGCGCCGTCAGGATCACGCCGACGCCTTTCGGCGCTTCCGCGTCACTCATGTGCGGCACGCCGGAATGTTCTGCACTGCACAAACGAGCCCGGCCAAAGAAATCCCCTGATCTTGTGGATAAGTATGTGGGCAAGCGCCAGCCCGTAGCCGGAATCCGATGGGATTCCAGGGCCTATCAAGGATTGCACTATTTTTGGGCATCACGGCCAACCCTTTGATTTCATTCACTGCGAATATGAATCCGGGTTCATACGGTGAAAACAATCTGCCATGCCGCTGTAATTAAAGGGACCTCACCCGCGAGGTGGACAGTTTCACCGCGGACGCCGCCGGATCTCCACCCCCACGCTCGCGGCATCGGGGAAAATATCCAATTTTTCGACACGGATCACCGCCTCCACTACCCGCCCGTCCGTCAGGCAGAACTCAGCAATCCGCTCGGCCAGCGTCTCCACCAGCTGCACATGCCCGGTGGCGACGATCGCCCGCACGCTGTTCGCCACCGCCTCATAATCCACCACCCGCGACAGCCGGTCGGCGCCGACGCCCGCCTCCCCCTCCTCCACGGTCAGGTCGACATTCACGCGTATGCGCTGGCTGCCCTCATGCTCATGCGCATGCACACCGATGCGCGCGGCAAGCACGAGGTCGCGCAGGAAAACCTGTCTGGTGGCCATGCTATTCCTCGGGCGCCTGCCCATATCCGGGGCTCCATTGCAGATGCTGCCCGCCATCCAGCGCGATCATCTGCCCGGTCACCGACGGCATGGCCAGCAGCGCCAGCGCCGCCCGCGCAATCTCCTCCGGCCCGGTCCCCCGGCCGAGCGGGGTGGAAGCGCATTGCCGGTCGAACTGCGCCTGGCTCTGCCGCGGGCTCGGCACCGCCGGCCCCGGCCCGATGCCGTTCACCCGGATGCGCGGCGCCAGCGCCAACGCCATCGTCTGCGTCATCGCCCACAGCCCGGCCTTGGAGATGGTGTACGACATGAAATGCGGCGTCAGCGAGAACACCCGCTGGTCGATCAGGTTCAGCACCACCCCCTCGGCATCGGCCGGCAAGGCCAGCGCGAAATCCTGCGTCAGCCGGAACGGCGCCCGCAGATTCGGCTCGATATGCGCATCCCAGCTCTCGCGGCTGGCGTCCTGCCACTCGTCGCGCTCAAACGTCGAGGCGTTGTTGACCAGCACCCCGATCGGCCCCAGCGCCGCCACCGCACGCGGGATCAGCGTCGCCACCTCCGCCTCCCGCCCCAGATCGGCCCCCAGCACGCAGGCAGCAACCCCCAACGCCCGGATCTCCGCCGCGGTCGCCTCGGCCTCGGCCAGACTGGTATTGGCATGCACCGCCACCGCAAAGCCCTGCCCCGCCAGCGCCAACGCAATCGCCCGCCCAAGCCGCCTCGCCCCGCCGGTGACCAGGGCGGCCCGGGGAATCGTCGTCGAAATCATCAGGGGTGGTGCCTCTCAGGAAGGGAAGGAAGGGAAGGCAAGGGTCTTCTTTTTTGGAAAAAAGAAGCAAAAAGCTTTCATTCGTGGCTTCGCCGACCAACCAGAGAGATGGGTGAAAAGCCGGCGAAGCCAAGAAACCCGCCGACATCAAGAACCAGTCCTCCCGCCTAAGAGGCTGTCTCTGAACGCTAGCGGAATGGGGTTGGGTGGTCACGGCAGGATGTGATTCCAACGGGTTGTCGAGACCGAGTTGGATGACCAGACCCATGTGGACCGCAACCACCCGTGCGCAGCATATGCGTGACGGGCTCCGC
>CAMCJI010000077.1 GCA_945874805.1 Asaia bogorensis
AAATCTCGAAGCCGTGTCGCTGCACGACAATCAAACCAAAAATTAGGGCTTGCCAGCGACAATCAGATCGAACAACATCGTTTCTGTTGCGGTCACAGTTTCTCATCCTGATTGACGCATTTTCTCATCCAGATTGTCGCGCCATACCGGGCGCTGGCCCCGCTGATTCTCCTGGCCTGGACGCGCATCACCCGCCTGCGCAACCGCTTCGAGCGGCTGGTTCTGCTGTGGGAGCGCGACCGCCTACCGGCCAAACAAGCACCCCGCCCGGCCCGCGCGCGCACCGCGCGTCCGAAGCCCGAGCTGCGTCTGCCCACCGGCAACTACTGGCTGAACAAGCTCGTCCCCGCCAGCTGCATGGTCGGCGGCTACCTCACCGCCCTGATGGAAGACCCGGACACCCGCGCCCTCGTCGCCGCCCACCCCGCCGCCGGCCGCACCCTGCGCCCCTTGGCCAAAATGCTCGGCCTCGACCTGCCGGACTATCTCAAGCTGCCCCCGCGCCCGCGCAAACCGCGCGCGCCCCGCCCGAAGGCCGAGCCGAGGCCGATGTCCCGCCGCGCGATCGGCCGGATGCTCGCCAAAATGACCGGCCCGGAACTCTCGGCCTATCTCGGCCCCCTGCCGCCGCATTTCCCGCTGGCGATTCCCGGCCTCAGAAAAATCCGAAAAAAGATCGCCGCCGGCTGAGAGGAAAACCGCAGCCTAATTTATTACAATATCAAAACTAAAGCGGAATCGGGCTCACCCGGATGAAGTCTCCATGCCGCGTCTCCGCCGGCCCGCATACATCGGCGATCCCCCCGGCCACCGCCTCGGGCGCGGGCACGTTCGTCTGGTCCTCCCCCGGAAACGCCTGCCGCCGCAGCCGCGTCGCCACCGGGCCGGGATCGATCAGATTGACGCGCAAGTTGGTGTTCCGCGTCTCCTCCGCCCAGCTCTGCACCAGGTAATGCGCCGCCGCCTTCGTCGCCCCGTACATGGCGAAATAGGCTGGCGCCCGCACAACGATCCGGCTGGAAACAAACGCCGCCCGCCCCGCCGGTGCGGCCAGCAGCAGCCGCGCCGTGGTACGGATCAGCCGCAGCGTCGCCCCGACATTGACCGCCATCGCCTCATCCCAGTCATCGATCCGGATATCCGGCACCGGCGTCAGCGTGCCGACCTCCCCTGCGTTGGAGACCAGGATATCCAGCCGCCGGAACCGCTCGAAGATGCTCGGCCCCAGCGCATCCACGCTGGCCACATCCTGCAGGTCGAGCGGCAGCAGCGTCGCCGTCCCGCCCACCGCGCGGATGCGGTCGTCGGTCTCCTCCAGCCCGCCCTGGCTGCGCGCGGTGATCACCACATGCGCGCCGCGGCAGGCCAGTTCCACCGCGGTTGCCGCCCCGATGCCCCGGCTCGCCCCGGTGACCAGCGCGATCTGCCCCGCGAGCGACATCAGGCCCCCGCCTCGGTCAGCAGGCTGAGCTGCGCGCTCTCATTGTCGGTGAAGTCGGGCAGCGGGATCGGATACTCACCGGTAAAGCAGGCATCGCAATAGAACGGCCGCGCCGGATCGCGCCCGGCATGCCCCAGCGCCTGATACAGCCCGTCGATGGAGATGAACGCCAGGCTATCCACCCCGATCAACGCCGCCATCGCCTCCACATCATGCCGCGCCGCCAGCAGCTTGCCGCGCTCCGGCGTGTCGATGCCGTAGAAGCACGAATGCGTCGTCGGCGGCCCGGCGATGCGCATATGCACCTCCACCGCGCCAGCGGCCCGCACCATCTCGACGATCTTGCGGCTGGTCGTCCCGCGCACGATCGAATCGTCCACCAGGATCACCCGCTTGCCCTCGATCGCCGCCCGGTTGGCCGAATGCTTCAGCTTCACGCCCAGGTGGCGGATGCTGTCCGTCGGCTCGATGAAGGTCCGCCCGACATAGTGGTTGCGGATGATGCCCAGTTCGAACGGAATGCGGCTCTCCACCGCATACCCCATCGCCGCCGGCACCCCGCTGTCGGGCACCGGCACCACCACATCGGCTTCCACATGGCTCTCGCGTGCCAGCGTCGCCCCGATCAGCTTGCGCGCGTCATAAACCGGCACGCCCTCGACGGTGGAATCCGGCCGGGCGAAATAGATGTACTCGAACACACAGAAGCGCGACAGCGTGCGGGCAAACGGCTTGATGCTGCGCAGCCCGGTCTCGTCGATCACCACGATCTCGCCCGGCTCCACATCGCGCACGAAATCAGCGCCGACGATATCCAGCGCGCAGGTCTCGCTCGCCAGCACCCAGGACACCCCGCCCTCCGCATTCGCCAGCTTGCCCAGGATCAACGGCCGCACCCCCAACGGGTCGCGCACGCCGATCAGCGCCCGCTCAGACATCGCGATCAGCGAATAGGCGCCGACAACCTGCTTGAGCGCATCGATCAGCCGCTCCTCGACGGTGGAGTACAGGCTAATGGCAATGAGGTGGATGAACACCTCGCTGTCGGTGGTGGACTGGAACAGGCAGCCGCGCCGCACCAGCTGCCGGCGCAGCCCGGCGGCGTTGGTCAGGTTGCCGTTATGGGCGACGGCAAACCCGCCAAACACGAAGTCGCCATACAGCGGCTGGACGTTGCGAAGCACCGTGTCGCCGGTGGTGGCATAGCGGTTATGCCCCATCGCCCGCGACCCCGGCAGCCGCGCCATCGTGCGCGCGTCGGAGAAGTTCTCGCCCACCAGCCCCATGCCGCGATGACTGTGGAAGTGCTTGCCGTCGAAGCTGACGATACCGGCTGCCTCCTGCCCGCGATGCTGCAAGGCATGCAGCCCCAGCGCGGTCAGTGCGGCGGCATCCGGATGGTTCCAGATGCCGATGACGCCGCATTCCTCATGGAACTTGTCGTCATCTCCGATTGAGTCGGTCATGCGGCGTGCTCCTGGGGGGGGGATCATGGGCGCAGTCTGCCAAGCGGCGGGGCCTGCAACAGCTCCCCCGCCTTCGGGTCGCGCCCGGTGGCGCCGGGCAGGGTCGGGCGATAGGCGGCGGGCAGACGCCCACTGACCCAGATCGCCGCCTCGCCGACCAGCGGCAGCAGCCGGGCTTGGCGCACCGGCTCAGGCCAGCGGTCGGCCGGCGTGACCAGCCCGCCGATGATATAGGCGGCAACAACCAAAGCCGCCCCGCGCAGCACGCCGAACAGCATGCCCAGGCTTCGGTCCACCCCGCCGAGGCCGGCAGCATGCACGGCCGAGCCGATCCAGCCGGCAATCATCGACAGCACGATCAACCCGAGGATGAACAGCACCGCATAGGCAGCGGGGTCGGCGAGATCGGGGCTGCCCAGCCATTCGATGAACTGCGGCCGCACCAGCGGGGCGGCGATCACCGCGAGGTAGCCGGCCCCGGCCCAGGCGCCCAGCCCCAGTGATTCGCGCACAAATCCGCGCATCAGGCCGAGGATGCCGGAGATCGCCGCGACTGCGATGATGGCGAGATCAACCCAGTTCATCAGAGGGTCACTTCACTGTCGTCCACGCGTCATGAGGAAGGCCGTATATCGCCTGTCCGGCCGCCAGTACCAACCCCTTCCGCCGGGCGGTTGGCAGGCTTGCCCGAGAAGCGGGCCACGAGGTCGCCGAGATGGCCGATCTCGACCAGCTGGATGCCCTCGGGCGCTGCCAGCTTGCGGTTCCCCCGTGCCACCCGGCGCGGCATGCAGGCCGCCGCGAAGCCGAGCTTCTGCGCCTCCTTCAGCCGCGCCTCGGCCTGGGCAACCTGGCGCACCTCGCCGGAGAGGCCGACCTCGCCGAAGAACACCATGTCCGCCTGCGCCGGCGTCTCGGTGGCCGCTGAGGCCAGGGCGGCGGCGACAGCCAGGTCCGCCGCCGGCTCGCCGATCCGCAAGCCCCCGGCGACGTTGAGATACACATCCGACCCGCCCAGCCGCAGCCCGCAGCGGGTGTCGAGCACGGCGAGCAGCATGCCCAGCCGCCCGGAATCCCAGCCGACCACGCTGCGCCGCGGCGTGCCGGCGGCGTTGGGGGCGAGCAGGCACTGCACCTCCACCAGCACCGGCCGCGTGCCCTCGAGCCCGGCGAACACCGCATTGCCGGCGACGTTGCCGCGGCGCTCGGCGAGAAACAAAGCAGAGGGGTTGGCGACCTCGGCCAGCCCCGTCTCGGTCATTTCGAACACGCCGATCTCGTCGGTGGCGCCGAAGCGGTTCTTCACCCCGCGCAGGATGCGGAACTGGTGGCCGCGATCGCCCTCGAAATACAGCACCGCATCGACCATGTGCTCCAGCACCCGCGGCCCGGCGATCGCCCCCTCCTTGGTGACATGGCCGACCAGGACCACGGCGAAGTTCTTGTCCTTCGCCAGGCGGATCAGCTCGAAGGCCGCCGCGCGCACCTGGGTGACGCTGCCGGGGGCGGATTCGATGTTGTCGAGCCACATGGTCTGGATCGAGTCGATCACCACCAGGCCGACATCCGTCTCGGCCTGAAGCGTTGCCAGAATGTCGCGCAGGTTGATGGTCGCGGCGAGATCGAGCTTAGCGTGGGCCACATCCAGCCGCCGCCCGCGCAGGCGGATCTGATCGACGCTCTCTTCGCCCGACACATACACCACCCGCCGGCCGGACCGGCTGAGCGCGGTCGCCGCCTGCAGCAGCAGGGTGGACTTGCCGATGCCGGGGTCGCCGGCCAGCAGCACCGCCGAGCCCGGCACGAAACCGCCGCCGAGCACCCGGTCCAGCTCCGCGATGCCGCTGGCGATCCGCGGCGGCGGGTCTGCCATGCCGCCGAGCCCGACGAACTGGATGCGCCGCCCGGCCGCCCCCTTGGCGAGCACGGACGCCGCCTGCGGCTCCTCCTGCGCGATAGAGTTCCAGGCGCCGCAGGTCTCGCACTTGCCGGCCCACTTGGTGGTGACGGCGGCGCATTCGTTGCAGACGAAGCGGGGCGGGGCCTTGGCCATCAGTCAGCCCCCCCAGGCATCACTTCCGCAGTTCCATCTGGATCGGCCCTTCGCGCCGCCCATGCGTGAACTGGTCGACCATGTCGTTGCCGCTGTTCATCAGGTCGGCGGCGGCGCCCTGCCAGACGATGCGGCCCTTGAACAGCATCGCCGCGCGGTCGCCGATGCGCCGGGCGCTGATCATGTCGTGGGTGATCGCAATCGCCGTGCTGCCGAGCGTCTTCACGCAGTCGATGATCAGCCCGTCGATCACGGCACCCATGATCGGGTCCAGCCCCGTTGTCGGCTCGTCGAAGAACAGGATATCCGGCCGGGCGGCGATGGCGCGGGCGAGGGCCACGCGCTTCTGCATGCCGCCGGAGAGTTCGGAGGGCTGAAGATCGCCCACGCTCGCCGCCAGCCCGACCTGGGCCAGGACCGCATCGGCCCGCGTGCGGGCGTCGGCGTGGGTGGCGAGCTTGCGGGCGAGCAGGCCGAAGGCGACGTTCTCCCAGACCGGCAGGCTGTCGAACAGCGCGCCCTGCTGGAACAGCATGCCGATGTTCTGCCGCGCCGCCTCCCGCCCGCGGCGGTCGAGGGCGAGGATGTTCACCCCGTCGATCTCGATCGTGCCCTCGTCCGGCTCATGCAGGCCGAGGATGCACTTGATCAGCACCGACTTGCCGGAGCCGGACCCGCCGATCACCACCATCGAGGTGCCGGGCATCACGTCCAGGTCGATCCCGTCCAGCACCTTCTTGTCGCCGAAGGACTTTGAGACGCCGCGCAGGCTGATCTTCGGGGTTGTCATCGTGCGAAGAACAATTCGGTCAGCACATAGTCGAAGGCCAGGATCAGCACGCTGGCGGCCACCACCGCCGAGGTTGTCGCCGCCCCCACGCCCTGCGCGCCGCCGCGGCTGTTGTATCCGTGGTAGCAGCCCATCAGCGAGACGAGAAAGCCGAACACCGCGGCCTTGGCCAGACCGGAGAGCACGTCCTCCGCCTGCAGGAAGTTCAGCGTGTTGTTCAGGTAGATGCCGGGATTGAAGCCGAGCTTGGCGGTGGCGATGATGAAGCCGCCGAGCACCCCCAAAATGTCCGCCACCACCACCAGCAGCGGCAAAGCGAGCAAGCCCGCCAGCAGGCGGGGGGCGACCAGATACTTCATCGGGTTGGTCGACAGGGTCGTCAGCGCGTCGATCTGGTCGGTCACCCGCATGGTGCCGATCTCGGCCGCCATCGCCGCCCCCACCCGGCCGGCGACCATCAGCCCGCCCAGCACCGGGCCGAGCTCGCGCGTGACCGACAGCACGACCAGATTGGCGATCGCGCTCTCGGCCGAGAACCGCGACAGGCCGGTGGAGGATTGCAGTGCGAGCACCATGCCGGTGAACAAAGCCGTCAGCGCCACCACCGGCAGGCTGAGATAGCCGATCTCCAACATCGCGCGCAGGAAGGCCCGCCAGTAGAACGGCGGCCGGAAGATGTGCGACAGACCCTCGACGGCGAACAGCGTCAGCCGGCCGGTGGCCTCGGCGGCGCCGATCACGCTGCGCCCGACGAGGGCGACGCTGTCCAGCACGCCGCTCATGCGCGCCATACCCGATGGTAGCGGCTGCCGAGGCGGGTGAGCACCTCATAGCCGTTGGTGCCGGCATCCGCCGCCACGTCGTCCACGCTGCGGCCTGGCCCGATGAGATCGAGCCAGGAACCCGGGCCGATCCGCGGATGATCGGTCACGTCATAGGTGGTGAGGTCCATGGAGACACGCCCTACCAGCGGGATGGGGGCGCCGTCAAAGACTGCGTGACCCCGGCTGCCCAGGCTGCGCGGCCAGCCATCGGCATAACCCGCCGCAACCGTGGCGATCCGGCTCGGCCGGGAGGCTTGCCACGTGGCGTTGTAGCCCACACTCGCCCCCGCCGGGACGCTGCGTACTTGCAGCACCCGGGCCGACAGCCGCACCGCCGGGCGCATCGGGTTGGGCTGCCCGGGGGTGGGATTGATACCGTACAGCGCCGCCCCAGGCCGGGCCAGATCCGTTGCAAACGCATCGCCGAGGAAGATGCCCGACGAATTGGCGAAGCTGCGCGGCGCGGCCGGCAGCCCGGCGCAGGCGGCGGCGAACCGCCGGTGCTGCGCCGCGTTCGCCGGGTCTTCCGGCTCCTCCGAGGCGATCAGATGGGTCATCACGTACCGCAAAGCGATGCCGTCCAGCAGGGCCGGGCTGTCGTGCAGCAGGGCCAACTCCGCCGCGTCCAGCCCAAGCCGGTTCATCCCGGTATCGACATGCAGCAGCGCCTCCACCGGCACGTCACGCCCGCGCGCGATGGCGGCGAAGCGGGCGATATCGTCGAGCGAGCCGAGCACCGGCAGCACGCCATGCGCCAGATAATCCTCCTCGCTGCCCGGCAGCGGCGTGTGGAGGGCAGCAAGCATCGCGCCCGGCACCAGCGCGCGGATCGCCAGGGCCTCCTCCAGATGCGCGGTGAAGAAATGCCGGCAGCCGGCGGCATGCAGATGCGCCGCCACCCTTGCCGCGCCCAACCCGTAAGCATCCGCCTTCAGCACGCCGGCGACAGGCCCGGACGCATGCCGCGCGCCGAGCAGCCGCCAGTTGTCGGCAATGGCGGCGAGATTGATCTCGAGCCGGG
The DNA here is from genome assembly GCA_945874805.1 of Asaia bogorensis. Lineage (GTDB taxonomy): Bacteria > Pseudomonadota > Alphaproteobacteria > Acetobacterales > Acetobacteraceae > CAIRTN01. The sequence continues at coordinate 7,596 of CAMCJI010000077.1, forward strand.
TGGGAGTCATCGAAGGGGGGAAGGGAAGGGGAGGTAAGGTCTTCTTTTTGTGAATAAAAAGAAGCAAAAAAACGTTTCTCGTTGGGTGGGGACTTGCGGCGCGGCGGTGGGTGCTGGCCGAAGCGGGTTTTTGGGCTTCGCCGGATTGGCACCCATTGGCCCGGCTAGACGGCGAACCACGGACAAAAGTTTTTTGTTTCTTTTTTTCAAAAAAGAAGCTGCTTGCCTTCCTGCAACCTGCGTTGCCCGCTCAATCCCCGTCATGCGGCGAGTCGTGCAGGTCGATGTCGGCGAAGCGGGTGAATTCGCCTTCGAACATCAGGTCCACTTTGCCGGTGGGGCCGTGGCGTTGTTTTTCGATCAGCACTTCGGCGCGGTTGTGCACGGCTTCCATGTCGCGCTGCCATTTCTCGACGGCGGTGTGGAACTTCTCGTCGTTGTCGAAGCCGATCTGTTTCGGGACGCGCTGCTGGATGTAGTATTCGTCGCGGTAGATGAACATCACCACGTCCGCGTCCTGCTCGATCGAGCCGGATTCGCGCAGGTCGGCGAGCTGCGGGCGCTTGTCCTCGCGGCTTTCCACTTGGCGGGAGAGCTGGGAGAGGGCGATGACTGGGATCTTCAGGTCCTTGGCCAGCGCCTTCAGCCCCTGGGTGATCTGGCTGACTTCCTGCACGCGGTTCTCCGCCCGCATGCCGGCGGCCGGGCGCATCAATTGCAGATAGTCCACCACCACCAGCCCGAGCCCCTTGGTGCGCGCCAGCCGCCGGCAGCGCGTGCGCATGGCAGACATGGTGATGGCCGGCGTGTCGTCGATGAACAGCGGCATGGCCTGCAGCTCGCGGCTGACGGAGACGAACTTGTCGAAATCCTTCTGCTCGATCACGCCGCGGCGGATGCGGTCGCCGGAGACGCGGGATTCCTCGCTGAGCAGACGGGTGGCGAGCTGCTCGGCGCTCATTTCCAGCGAGAAGATGGCAACGCCGGCCTTGGCCATCGCGTTCGGATCGTCCGCCCGCGCCTCGGCCAGCAAAGCGCGCGCCGCGCCGAAGGCGATCTTGGTGGCCAGCGCCGATTTGCCCATGCCCGGCCGGCCGGCGAGGATGATGAGGTCCGACGGATGCAGCCCGCCCAGCTTGCGGTCGAGGTCGCGCAGCCCGGTGGACAGGCCGGAGACGCCGCCCGGCCGTTCGAAGGCCAACGCCGCGCGGTGCACCGCCTCGGTCATCGCCACTTCCAGGCTGACGAGGCCGCCCTGGGTGTCGCCGTTGGCGGCGAGGTTGAACAGCGCCTGTTCGGCGTTCTCCATCTGGCCTTTGCCGTCCAGCAGCGGGTCGGCGCCGAAGGCGTTGTTGACCAGCGTCTCGCCCACGTCGATCAGCTGGCGCCGCAGCCAGGCGTCGTGGATCGCCCGGCCGTATTCGCCGGCGTTGATGATGCCGACCATCGCCGAGAGCAGCTGCGCGAGGTAGGCGGTGCCGCCGACTTCGTCGAGCACGCCGGAATGCTCGAATTCGGCCTTCAGCGTCACCGCGTCCGCAAGCTGGCCGGCGTTCACCCGCCGGGCGACGGCTTCGAAGATGCGGGCGTGGATGGGGTCGACGAAATGCTCGTGGGTGAGGAAGTCACTGACCCGCTCATAGGCCTTGTTGTTGGCCAGCAGGGCGCCGAGCAGCGCCTGCTCCGCCTGCAGGTTGGAGGGCGGCAGGCGCGGGGCGAGGGAGAGGGCGGTATCGATTGTCATGGTCGGTCATCTTATCCTGGCAGGCCGGGCGCGGCACCCCTGGCAGCCCTGTGGATAACGTGAATCAGGGGGAGGAAAACAAAAGACCCGCCGGGCTTGCGCCAGGCGGGTCCATGCACGTCCTGCCTTGCGGCGGGATCAGACGTCGGGCTGGTCGGCGTCGCCGGGGTCCAGCACGTAGGGGTCGTCGTCCTCTTCGGCGGCAGCGCGGCCGACGGCCTCGCCGCGTGCCTGGCGCTCGGCCTCCTCGGTCGAACGCGCGACATTGACGGTCACCGAGAGCAGCACCTCGGGGTGCAGCACGATGCTGACCTTCGTCAGGCCCAGCGTCTTGATCGGTGCGCCCAGGATCACCTGCTGGCGACCGACGGACAGGCCGGCGGCGGTCGCACCCTCGGCGATGTCACGCGGGGAGACGGAGCCATACAGCCCGCCCGCCTCGCCGGCCTGGCGGATGATGACGACCGACAGGCCGCCCACACGCTCGGCGATACGCTCGGCTTCCTCGCGGCGCTTGATGTTCTGCGCCTCAAGCTGGGCGCGCTGGGTCTCGAAGCGCGCCAGGTTTTCCTTGTTGGCGCGGATCGCCTTCTTCTGCGGCAGCAGGAAGTTGCGGGCATAGCCCGGCTTCACGCGGACCTTGTCGCCCATCTGGCCCAGCTTATCGACGCGCTGGAGCAGGATCAGTTCTACGGCGGCCATGATGCTCTCCTCAGGCCAGAATGTACGGCAGCAGCGCCAGGAAGCGGGCGCGCTTGATGGCCTTGGCCAACTCGCGCTGCTTCTTGGCAGAAACCGCGGTGATGCGGCTCGGCACGATCTTGCCGCGCTCGCTCAGGAAGCGGGACAGCAGGCGCACGTCCTTGTAGTCGATCTTCGGCGCGTTCGGGCCGGAGAAGGGGCAGGACTTGCGGCGGCGGTAGAAGGGCCGGCGGGCGCCGACGGCCGAGCGGCGGGCGGCGGGGTTCACATCATCGGACATTGGTTATTCCTCCTCGCCACGGCCGACGCGGAATTCGTCGCGCGGGCCCTCATCACGGGCGCGGAACTCCTCGCGGTCGTCATAGCCGCGCTTGCGGCCGGAATCGAAGCGCCCGGCGGGCTTCGGCCCACGGAACGAACGCTCGCGGTCATCGGACTTGCGCGACAGGATGGCGCTGGGAGCCTCGTCGATCGCGTCGATACGGATGGTCATGAAGCGCAGCACGTCTTCGTTGAGGGAGAGCTGGCGCTCCATCTCGGTGACGGCGGCGGGCTTCGCATCGAGGCCGAGGAGCATGTAGTGCCCCTTGCGGTTCTTCTTGATGCGATAGGCCAGGCTGCGCAGGCCCCAGTATTCGCGCTTCTGGATGGTGTCGCCGGTCGGTTCGAACTGGGCGGCAATGGTGTCGGCAATCGCCTCGACCTGTTGCTGCGTGACGTCATTCCGCGCAATCAGCACGGTTTCATACAACGGCATGTGACCCCCTCTGGCTGTATCAGCCCCCGATCCGGTCGGATCGCGCGCCGGGATGGCGCGTGGGCATAGCCGAGGCGGGCCGACCGCCCCAGCAGGGAAGCGGCGGCTTATACACGGGGCGGGCGGGGATGCAAGGTTGGCTACGGTGTGACCAGTTCCACAGTCGGAAAATAGGTCCGGTATCTCCGTGCGTCCCGCGTCAGCAGCGGGGTAACGGCAACTGCGGCGTGGGCGCCGATGAAGAAATCTGACAACACGCCGGTCTTGTGCCCGCCGGCGGCGCGGTAGCGCAGGAAGGCCTTGCCGGCGAGGAACAACGCTGCTCTGGGTGTGGCAACCAGGGTCACGCCGGCGCGGGCCAACGCGGCATCCAACCTCTCCACCGTCGCGTAACGCACAGACAATTCGGCATAGATCACGTCATTGATCTGCACGGCACCTTGCATCGCCGCCAGTTCCAGCTGCCGCTCCGACCAGGAGAACCAGACGGGATCATCGGTCAACACGTCCAGCAATACGTTCGTGTCGACAAGCGTGCTGCTCATTCGTCGTCGCGGAGAAGGGCCATGATCTCGTCGGTGCTGAGTCCAGGCCCGGCGTGACCGCGCAGCGCCGCGAACCGGCTTGGCGGGCGAGCGCCTTGCGTCACCAGCACGACCCGCCCGTCCGCCGCCAGTTCGAACGTCACCTCGCTGCCCGGGCCGATGCCCAGATGGTCGCGCACCGGCTTGGGGATCGTCACCTGGCCCTTGCTGGTCACCATGCTCATCGCCGCACCCATGTAATACCGATCACGCCATAGGTATTACACCATTCACCCCTCCACCTCCATTACCTTCCCCCCGGCGATCCGCCAGAAGCGCGTGCCGATGGCGCGGACGAAGAAGCGGTCGTGCGAGACCAGCACGCAGGTCGCCTCCTGGGCCAATATCTCGGCCTCCAACCGTTCCTGCCCGCCGATGTCCACGTGGTTCGTCGGCTCGTCCAACAGGTAAAAGTTCGGCTCCGCCAGCCGCAGCGCCAGCAGACCCAGCCTTGCCTTCTGCCCTGGCGACAGCTTCGCGATGGCCCGCCGCTGGCTGTCGAGGTCGAAGCCGGCGCCGGCCAGCAGGCTCAGGCTGCGCTGGTCGCCGAGGCGGAAGGCGCCGGCGATGAAGCCGTGCGGGGTGTCGGCGGCGGGAAGGTGGGACATCATCTGGTCGAGATAGCCCAGCACCAGCGACGGGCTGGCGGTGAGGCCGGGCACCGCCTCGCCCCCAATCGCCCGGCGCAGCAGATGCACCAGCCGCGACTTGCCGACGCCGTTTTCGCCCAGCAGCACGATGCGGTCGTGCTGGAAGATCTTGAGCTTGCCGGTGTGGAACAGCACCCGCCCATCCGGTGTGGCCACCGGAGCGTTGTCCAGCGAGATCAGCACCTTGGCATGCGTCCCCCGGCTGGCCAGCCGGATCTCGCCCGCCCGCACCGCCGCCACCGGCCGCAGCGCCTCCTCGATCGCCTCCGCCCGGGCGTTGAGCTGCTTGGACTTCTTGAGCAGCAGGTCGCTGCCGCTGTTGATGCCGATGTTCTTCAGATGCCCGGCATTGCGGCGCAGGCGGTCCGCCTCCTTCGCCTCGCGCGCCGCCACCGTCTCCTGTGCCGCGTCATCCTCGGCCAACAGCGCCCGCGCGCGGGTGAACGGGTGGGCGTAGCCGCGCGACCCCTCGGGGCGGAGGAACAGGGTGCGTGTGGTGCAATTGTCGAGGAACTGCCGGTCGTGGCTGGCGATCAGCATCGCCACCCCGTCGGTGGCGTGGTTGATCCAGTCCTCCAGCGCCGCGAGGCGTTGCAGGTCCAGATGGTTGGTGGGTTCGTCGAGCAGCAGCAGGTCGGGCTCGCCGATCCAGGCCCGCGCGATCAGCGCCAGGCGCTGCCAGCCGCCGGACAGCGCTGAGAGCTTGCGCTCGCGCATGTCCTCGGGCGTGTCGAACATGTCGAGCACCACGCCGACGCGCCAGGCGTTCGCCTCCCGCTCGGCCGGCGGCAAAGCGCGGCGGATGGCCTCGGCCAGCGGCAGGTCCGCCAGGGTCGGCGGCATGTCCTGCTCCACATAGGCCAGGCGCAGGCCGCGCTTGCGGGTGATCTGCCCCGCCGTCGCCTCGGCGAGGCCGGCGATGATGCGCAGCAGGGTGGTCTTGCCCGCCCCGTTGCCGGCGACGAGGCCGATACGGTCGCCGGGGTGGATGGCGAGGTCGAGATGGGAGAACAGCGGGCGCGGCGAGGCGACGGCCAGGGCGCGCAGGGTGAGGAGGCTCATGTCGGGTCTCTCTGTCCGGTCCCGGCGCAAGGGCGCGGGGATGTCATGCCGAAAATTCGGGCAGGGCCTCAGCCGGAAGGGGTGCCGTGACTGCTATATAATGGTCAGGTCCGCCGGTCGGCCCGCCCCGCAACGCGATGCTGCGGGGCCTGCCAGGGTCCACGGCGGTGATGCGGTGAGTAGGCGGTCAAGCATCCCTCCTGTGGCCGGATGTGGCGGACGTCCAGGAAATACCGCAGGGCGCAGCGCCCCCGCAAGGCCCGGCTGGCGCCCCGGCGGGAATCGCGTAGGGTGGACGCCGATTTCGCACAGGTGACGGATGCTGTTTCGCCGGCCCAAACCCCACAAGACCCGCACCGGCCGCATCGTGCTGACCCTGACGGCGCATGCGATCGATACAGTGATCGATATCGGCGCCAATATCGGCCAGACCGGGCAGGAGCTGCGCGCACACGGCTACAAGGGCCGCATCCTCTCCTTCGAGCCGGTGCCCTCCGCCCACGCCGCCCTCACCCGCGCGGCAGCGAAGGACAAGCTGTGGGAGGTCGCTCCCCGCTGCGCCGTGGGCGCCGCCGCCGGGGAGGTGGTGGTGCAGGAATCCGCGGCGTCGGACATGAGCAGCGTGCGCCCGGCCGAAGCGGCGCTGCTGACCGCCCTGCCGCGCACCAGCATCGTTGCTACCTGGCCGACGCCGGTCCGTACGGTGGCCGAGATCATCGCCACCCACTGCCCGCCCGCCGCCCGCATCTTCGTCAAGATCGACACCCAGGGCTACGAGCAGCAGGTGCTGGACGGCTGCGCCGGCATCTGGCCGCGCATCGCCGGCCTGCAGATGGAGATGTCGCTCTTCCCGCTGTACCGCGGCGAGGCGCTGTTCATGGAACTGACCCAGCGCGTGCTCGATCAGGGCCTGGAGCCGCATCTGATGCTGGAGACGACCTTCTCCCGCACGCTCAACCGCCAGCTTCAGGTCGATGGCGTGTTCTACCGGCCGGGCTAGGCCGCCAGCGCGGTGACCTCCACCGCCTCGCCCGGCACGGCAGTGAGCATCGCGCCGGCGGGCACCGCATGCCAGCCGGACCGGGCGTCGTCGATCGGTTCGGAGACGATGACGAGGTTGGCCCCCTCCTCACGCCAGTACAGCGTTGCCGGCTCATCGTCGGAGGCCCAGCGGAACGCCCAGAGCCGCGCCCCGTCGGTCAGCGCCGCGGTGAAGCGCAGCGGCTCGGCCACGCTGGCGGCGCGCATCATCGCATGCACCCGCGCCAGCGTGCGGGCGATGGCGCCGGCCGGATCGTCCTTGAGGCTGTCGGCCATGGCGGCGAGCAGGATCGCCTCCGAATCCGTGGTACCCTGGCGGCCGGCATAGAGCGCATCGGGGATCAGCGCCTCCACCTGCCGGCGCACCGCATGCCAGCCGCCGATCTGCCCGTTATGCATGAACATGAACCGCCCGGCGGTGAACGGATGGCAGTTCGCCCGGCTCGTCGCGGTACCGGTGGAGGCGCGGACATGCGCGAAGAACAGCCGCGAGCGCACCTGGGCGCAGATCGAGCGCAGGTTCTCGTCCGACCACGCGGGATGCACCTCCCGATACAGGCCGGGCTCCACCCGCTCGCCGTACCAGCCGAGGCCGAAGCCGTCGCCGTTCGTCGTCGTCCGCGCCTCCCGCGCATGGCGGGACTGGTGGATCAGCGAGTGGTCGGGGGCGGCGACCAGCGTTTCCAGCAGGATCGCATCCCCCCGATAGGCCAGAAACCGGCACATGCGCGCGCACTCCCCAGGCGGTTTTCGCTCATCCTGGCACAGCCTGCACGGCAAACCTTACCGAATCCGTGACGACACCGGCCTGATTGACAGCCGCGCCCCCACGCGATACCGCGCGCCGTTCCAACCGGGGATATCCCATGCCAGTGCACGCCTTCATCTTCCCCGGCCAGGGCAGCCAGGCCCCGGGCATGGGCCGCGACCTCGCCGCCGCCTTCGCCGCCGCGCGCGAAGTGTTCGAGGAAGTGGACGAGACCCTCGGCCAGAAGCTCTCCCGGCTGATGTTCGAAGGCCCGGCCGACGAACTCACCCTGACGGAAAACGCCCAGCCCGCGCTGATGGCCCACTCGCTGGCCGTGCTGCGGGTGCTGGAGCGCGAGGGCGGCTTCAAACTGGCCGACCGCGCCGTGCTGGTCGCCGGCCACTCGCTCGGCGAATACTCCGCCCTGGCCGCCGCCGGCGCCTTCACCCCCGCCCAGGCCGCCCGCCTGCTGCGCCTGCGCGGCCAAGCGATGCAAAAGGCAGTCCCCGCCGGCACCGGCGCCATGGCCGCCCTGCTCGGCGCCGAGATGCCGCTCGCCGAGGAAATCTGCGCCGCCGCCGTGCTGGCGCCGGACGGGGCACGCCAGGTCATCCAATGCGCCAACGACAACGGCGGCGGCCAGGTGGTGATCTCCGGCCACAAGGAAGCCGTGGAGCGCGCCATCGAGATATCGAAGGAGAAGGGCGTGCGCCGGGCGATGCTGCTGCCGGTCTCCGCCCCGTTCCACTGCGCGCTGATGGCCCCGGCGGCCGAGGCGATGGCCGAGGCCCTCGCCGCCAGCCCGCCTTTGGCGCCGCTGGTGCCGGTGATCGCCAATGTCTCGGCCGCGAAAGCCACCGATCCGGCGGAAATCATCGACCTGCTGGTCCGCCAGGTGACGGCGACCGTGCGCTGGCGCGAATGCATCCACGCCATGGGCGCCATCGGCGTCACCAACTTTGTTGAACTCGGCGCCGGCAAGGTCCTGACCGGGCTGATGAAGCGCATCGCCCCGGAGGCCACGGCTGCGGCGGCGGGCACGCCGGCCGAGATCGAGGCGCTGCTTAAGAGCCTCTGAGGTTAGGCAAGGCCTTGTTCTTTTTTGGAAAAAAGAACCAAAAAACTTTTACCACTTAAGGGGCGTCCCATGTTTCGACTGGATGGCAAAACCGCACTGGTGACCGGCGCTTCCGGCGGCATCGGCGCCGAAATCGCACGCCGCCTGCACGCCCAGGGCGCCACCGTCGCCCTCTCCGGCACCCGCGCCGCCGCCCTCGAAGCGCTGGCCGCCGAATTGGGCGAGCGCGCGCATGTCTGCCCCGCAAACCTGCTCGACCCCGCAGCCCCGGACGCCCTGATCGCCACGGTGGAAGCCATCGGCCCGCTGCACATCCTCGTCAACAACGCCGGCTTCACCCGCGACATGCTGGCTATGCGCATGAAGGACGAAGACTGGCAGGCCGTGCTGGACGTGGACCTCACCGCCCCCTTCCGCCTCGCCCGCGCCGCCCTGCGGCTGATGCTGCGCCGCCGCGCCGGCCGCATCATCTCCATCGGCTCCATCGTGGGGGCCACCGGCAACGCCGGCCAGGCCAACTACGCCGCCGCCAAAGCCGCCATGGTGGGCATGAGCAAGGCGCTGGCCCAGGAAGTCGCCAGCCGCGGCATCACCGTCAACGTCGTCGCCCCCGGCTTCATCGCCACCCCCATGACCGACGCCCTGACCGACACACAACGCAGCAAACTGCTGGAATCAATCCCCCTCGGCCGCATGGGAACCCCCGCCGACATCGCCGCCGCCGTGCTCTACCTGGCCAGCGACGAAGCCGCCTGGGTCACCGGCGCCACCCTGCACATCAACGGCGGCATGGCGATGATCTGAGCGGGCAGGAGGCGAGTAAGTCAGGCGGGGGGCGTTGCCCCCTCGACCCCCACCAGGGGCAGTGCCCCTGGACCGACATCCATAAGATCAGGTCGTGAGAAAGGGGCGCCGGCCGTATCGATCAAG
>CAMCJI010000078.1 GCA_945874805.1 Asaia bogorensis
TTCCCGGATCCGGATCAGTTTGGAGCCTACCCGAGCGAAGCCGAGTGAACCGCTTTTCAGATGCCGATAGATCGTCTTTCTGCAAACCCCAAGATAGGTGGCCGCCTCGAAAACCGTATTGCGGCACTGGAACCGCCGGAAGTATGATCCCTCCATCGTCGAAGAGTTGGGCGGCGAGGCGGCCCGGCTTGAACCGCGAAAGCACAGCGCAAGTAAAAGAACAAGTATAGCTTCAATTATAGATCGTTCATTGCTTGGTTCCTTCCCGCCAATACTGTATGCGGGGGGCAATGGCGCGATAAGTCGCTACTGTCAGGTTTGAAAATGGGTTGCCAGGGATTGCCAGCCCTCATCTTCCCTCGCTGAAAACCTCAGATAACCGCCATTCTTGCATGCTGGCAACCGGACTTTTGCTGCGAACCATTGCAGCATGCGTGCCTGCGAACCGGGGTTGCCACGATGAAGGAAATCACCCCCTCGATGCGAGAGGTCGCCCGCCGCATCGGCGTCTCTCACACAGCCCTGCAGAAGGCTGAACGCGCCGGGCGGGTCATGCGGGAGGCGTCCGGGCAATGGGACGTCGAGAAGACGCGTCAGCGGATGGCGGCGACGGCCGAACCGGACCGCTCGCCGGTGTCTCCTGATGGGACGCCGTTTGCCCGGCTCAAACTCGCGCAACTGGCGCTCAAGGTCGAGGCGCAGCGGCTGGATTTGGATGAGGAGAAGGGTCGTTTGATTGACGCACATATCGCAAACAGCGCCATCGACGAGATTGCCGGCGGCATGCGCGATGCGCTGCTGACCTGGCCGGCACGCGTGTCGGGCCAAATCGCCGCAGCCTGGAATGCCGATCCATACCTCGTGCAGACCATCCTGCAGCAGCACATCAACGAACTGCTGACCGAGGTGGCCGATCGATTCGATCCGCCAAAGGCCGAATAGATGCGGGGTGAGGCCTTCGCCCCACCCCGTTCAGTGCCGCGAAACCTGGCCGGCGACGTCACGCCGCTAATTGGTAAATGGTGAAGGACCCCTTCGCGCCGTCCTTCCCCGGCCCGACCATGCGGACCCGCTCCAGGGTCGCGATGGTGAAGCCCTTCTTCTTCAACCCCGCCAGAAAGCCGCGCACGGTGTGGCTTGCCCATCCGGTGGCTTCGGCGATCTGCGCCACCGTCGCTCCCTCGGTGCGGCGGAGCATGGTGAGCACCGCCTCCTGCTTGGTCCCCTCCCGCGGCTTGCGCGGCGCGTTGGCGTTCGTGCTGCGCGGGGTGCGATCGGCGAGCAGGGCGCGGAGCGCCTCCATCGGACCTTCCAGGGCGGCGATGACGTCTGTCTCGCGGTTTTCCTCATCGTCCCAAGCGGCGAGAACCAAGGCGGCGGCGTCGCGCAGGGTAGTGCGCAGTGTGGGCGCCAGGGGCGCGGCGTCGAGGGCATCGGCCACCGCGGCGGCTTCCTGCGCGACGGTCTCGACAGAAGCCGCGGGCGGCGCCGTGGGCGCGGCGTCGGCGGTGCTGGGTGGCTCGCGGCCGATGGCGCGGAAGCCGGCGTCGGTCAGGGCCAGTGTGGTCAGCATCAGGCCGGTGGCGCTGTCCTCGATCAGGGTCGAGGCGTCGCCCAGGCGGTAGTCGCCCTTGGTCTCCACGATCAGGCCCTCGCGCAGCAGGGCGTCGATCATCTTGTTGCGGCCGCCGGTGGGCAGCTTGCGGTGGAACTCGAGGCGGTGGTCCGGGCGCTCGGCGGCGCGGGTCAGGACGATCATGGCGGCGGGGGAAAGGGTCATCTGCGTGCTCCAGGTCGCGGCCCCCGTCCATCGGGCGCCTGCTACCACCCCGAGCCCCATCGGGCTGAACCCTGACGGGGCGCAGGGGAAAGGCCCCGTCTATTCGGGGGCGAATTCTCCGCGGTGATGGTAAGCGTCAGTGACGCGGGCCAGGATGGCGTTCCAGTGCTGCAGGGTGCCGGCGGCGCCCCAGAGCATGCTGTCGGGATCGGCGCCGATGTGGTTGTCCGCCATCGCCTGAAGCTCAGCGACGTGGCCCCGGAAGACCTCCATCTGCTTCATGAACTCGGCCAGGCTGGGTTGCTGGCTCTTCTGGGTGCGGGTGCTGCTCATCGTCTGGTCTCCTGCCTGGCGGGGCGTGTTCCCCTGCGCATGATGGACACTTCGCGCTGTGCCGGAGCGGAGCCAAGCTGATACTTCATTGGAATTGCATCATTCTTGATGCTTGCTTATGCGGCGGGAGGTCGCCGCCATGGCCGAGCTAACCCCCTCCACCCGCGAGGTCGCCCGGCGCATCGGCGTGACCGAGACCGCCCTGCGCAAGGCAGCGGCCAAGGGTCGGATCGAGTGGGAACCGGACGGACAATGGGATGTGGTGAAGACCCGGCGCCGGATGATCGAGACAGCTGACCCCGCGCGTTCGCCGTTGGCGCCGGGCGGTGCAGCCAACCTCGGTGGTGGTGCTGGCGGTGGTGGCGGCGCCCGGAGCAGATTGCCCATCGCTTGCGGCTCGACTTCCCGCACGATGAGAAAATGCGCATCAGCCCCGAAGCCATCTACCAGTCGCTTTACGTGCAAGGCCGTGGAGCTCTGCGGCGCGAGCTAACGGCCTGTCTGCGCACAGGCCGTGCGTTGCGGGTGCCACGGGCGCGGGCGCGCGGTCGGGGCAAGTCTTTCATCGTTCCCGAGATCATGATCAGCGAACGCCCAGCGGACGTCGCTGACCGGGCAGTGCCGGGTCACTGGGAAGGCGATCTCATCCTTGGATTGGACAGTTCCGCAATCGGCACGCTGGTGGAGCGCACGACGCGGTTCACGATGCTGCTGCACTTGCCGAGGATGGCGGAGCACGGTGTAGACGCTCGCGTGAAGAACGGGCCTGCGCTGGCTGGGCACGGCGCTGAGGCAGTGCGCGACAGCATTGCCTGCACGATCACCCGCTTGCCAGAATAACTCCGGCGGTCGCTGACCTGGGATCAGGGAGCAGAAATGTCGCAGCATGCGCGGCTGAAGATCGACACGGGCCTGAAAGTCTTTTCTGCGACCCGCACAGCCCGTGGCAGCGCGGCACAAACGAGAATACCAATGGGCTGCTGCATCAGTATTTCCCGAAGGGCACCGACCTGAGCGCCCACCACACAGATGCTCTTGAGGCGGTGGCGCTGGCACTCAACACGAGGCCCCGCAAAACCCCCGGCTGGAGAACACCTGCAGAGGTATTTGACGAACACATACGATTAGTTCAAATGACTGTTGCGACGACCGGTTGAACCCAAGCAATATACCAGTGAGCAATTCCAGCGGCTGATGGCCGACAACGGCGTCACCTGCTCGATGAGCCGCTCCGGAAATGTTTGGGACAATGCAGCTATGGAGAGCTTCTTCTCGTCGCTGAAAACCGAGCGAACCGCCAGGAAAACCTAACGCTCGCGCGACGAGGCACGCGCTGACGTGTCCGACTACATCGAGTGCTTCCACAACCCGATCCGTCGGCACTCGACCCTGGGCTATCTCAGCCCGCTCGACTTCGAGAAACAGGTGCAGTTAGCTTAACCAGGTGTCCACTGAACCAGCAGCAGGCCAGAGAGTTGTAGCGCAGCGCTCGTAGTCTTTGACAAGCCGGCGGCATCGGGTCATCCAGGCGAAAGACCGCGCGACGACCCAGCGCTTGGGCAGCAGGACAAATCCCTTCTTGGCCTAGGCCAGCTTGACCACCCACAACTCGATGCCGTGCCGGCTGGCGGCGTTGGCAGGTTTGTCTCCGGTGTATCCCTGATCGACATAGATCAGTTCGCCCGTCTGGCCGGTCGCGTTTTGAACGGCGTCCGCCAGCTTGGCGACCTCGGCACGATCGTCGACATTGGCCGGGGTTAAGCATTAGCCATGCGCGATGTGGTCGCTATAGCGGGCTGAAGCAGCACTTTTACATCCTCAAGGTTGTCACCCCGAATTCGAACGTGCAGGCGGCAATCTTGGCGACCTCATGAAACGAGGTTCTGTTGGCGCTCGATGTGCTCGCATGGTCGCGCGTATGGGAAATGTCCGCTCCTATGGGCAATGTCGGTGGGGTCCCCTGATGCCGGACTGCGACAAGCGTGCCATCTGCCGGCGACCGGGACGGGTGTGGATAAGCGTCAACGCGGGACCCTCGCATTGCCAGAGATATCAATTTCTTGGCTTGCCGATCGGCGTCGGGACACCAAGCCGTTCAACAGACGGGCCCTCAGACCGGCCGCGATCCCTTGACGACCACGCGGTGCAACAGGCGCCGGTCGGCGGGGTTGAAGGCGCCGCGCTGGTGCATGGTGCAGCGATTGTCCCAGATCAGCATATCGCCGAGGCGCCATTGCTGGGTCCAGATGAATTTTGGCTGCAGCACATGGGCCCAAAGTGCGTCGAGCAGGGCTTCGCTCTCATCCACCGGCAGGCCCATGATGTAGGCGTTGAAGCGCTTGCCGAGATAGAGCGAATGCTGCCCGGTTTCCGGGTGGGTGCGGATGATCGGATGGACCGCGCCGGCGATGTCGCGGATGTCGCCGCTGGTCGGCGCGGTGGTGCCGGGGCGCTGCTTGCCAGCGGAGGCATAGACGCCGTCATGCTTGATCGCGCGGCCGGCGATGGCGGCCTTCAGCGCGGCCGGCAGGGTGCGGCAGGCTTCGGTGAGGTTCATGTAGCTGGTGTCGCCGCCGGCGGGCGGGATTTCGATGGCGCGCAGCAGGCTGGCCGAGGGTGGTTCCTCGACGAAGCACATGTCGGTGTGCCAGTCCGCTTCGCCGGCGCCGAGTTCGCCGACCGGTTTGCCGTTCTCGATGATGTTGGAGATTTTGACGATCTCGGGAATGCCCTCGACATAGATCTTGCCGGTCAGCCGAGTGCCGGGATTGAAGTCGAGCGTGCCGAAGCGACGCCCGAGGGCGACGTGGGCCTGGTCGTCGATCGGGCAGTCGCGGAAACGCAGGACCATGTGGTCGAGCCAGGCCCGGCGGATGATGGCGAAATCGCCATCGGTGAGGTGGCGCAGATCGACGCCTTCCACATCCGCCCCCAGGGCACCGCCGGTCGGCCGAACGTGAATGGCGCGTGTGGCATGGTCGAGCATGGCCGGTTCCTTCCCCGCTGTGCGCGAAGCATGAGGTAGGTGTGGCGGCGCGTCAAGAAATTGGTCAGACCGCTTGACCATGCTGTCTGCGGCGCATTACGGTCGCGCCAGCATGAAAGCCAGCCCGCAGATCGCCGTCCCGCAGATCCGGCTCGTCCGGCAGAAGCGGATGTACGAGCAGCTGGCCGAACAGATCGAGACGCTGATCCGCGTTGGCGACTTCGCCCCAGGCGCGCGGCTGCCGGCGGAGCGGGAACTGGCGGAGCGCGTGGGGGTGAGCCGCCCGTCGCTGCGCGAGGCGCTGATCGCGCTGGAAACGGCGGGGCTGATCGAGACGCGGGTCGGCGACGGCACCTATGTGCGGGGGGATATTCCGGCCGGGCCGGTGTTTCCGCTCTCCGCCAATCAAGACCTCGGCCCGGGGGCGCTGGAGCAGTTCGAGGCGCGCCGCGCGCTGGAATGCGCGGCCGCCGAGCTGGCGGCGCAACGGGCCGGCACCGACGAGATCGACGCGTTGGCGGAATGCCTCGCGCGGATGACGGCGCTGGTTCAGTCCGGCGGCAATCCGGGGGTGGAGCACCGCAGCTTCCATACCGGGCTGGCCGATGCCTCGCACAACGGCATCATCGCCCGGGCGGTGCGAGATCTGTGGCGGGTGCGGCAGGGGGAGATGTGGAACACGCTGCGCCGGCGCATCGAGACGCCGGAGAGTTTCCGCGCCGGGCTGGTGTTCCGCACACGGCTGATCGCGGCGCTGCGCGCCGGCGACCGGGCGGCGGCGCGGGCGGAGATGGAGACCCATTTCGACCGGGTGGGGCGCCACTACTTTGATCCGTGAAGAAGATCGGCCGCCAGGGCCGGCAGATTGGGGAGCGACAACGCCATGACATTCCGCCTCACCCGCCGCGCAGCACTCGCGGCGCTGGCCTTGCCGGCAATCGCCCGCGCCCAGGCGCCGACGACGATCACCATGTGGACCTTCGTCGACCCTACCCGTCCGGGCGGGCGGGAGACGGCGCTGAAGCAGATGATCGAGAGCTTCGAGCGCGCCAACCCGACGCTGAAGGTGCGGGTTGAACCGCAGGTGTGGACGACGCTCGCCGAGAAGTTCGTGCTCGGCCACAACGCCGGCAACGCGCCGGACATCTGCTGGGTGAACGGCGAGAACATGGGGCTGATCCTCGGCAGCGATGCCGCGGCCGACCTGAAACCGCTGGTCGATGCCTGGTCGCCGGCGATGCGGGCCGACTATCTGCTGCCCTCGGCGCTGACGGCGGTGACGGTGAAGAACCAGTTACTGGCCATGCCGCTGATGGCCTCCACCTGGGTGCTGATGTATCGCCGCGACCTGCTCGCCAAGGCCGGTCTGGGGCCGGAGGTGCTGAAAACCTGGGACGGGGTGGTGCAGGCCGCAACTGCGATGACCCGTCGCGCCACGCCGGATGCGCAGCCGGACATCTGGGGCATCGGGCTGGGGCTGGCGACGGAGCGCTACTCCGTCACCCCCGCGGTTCTGGCCGCGATCGGCGGGCAGAATGGCCTGTTCGGTGATGGGTGTGCGCCGCGCATCGCCACGCCGGCGGTCGGCCGTGCGGTCAGCTGGCAGGCCGAGCTGATCACCAGGCACCGCGTCACCCCGCGCGAGGCGCTGGCGATGACGTCGGACGACGCGATCGACCAGTTTGCCGCCGGGCGCTACGCGATGGAGCTGATCTCGAACGCGCGGTTCGAGCAGATCCAGCGCAACGCCGCCGGCTGGAACCGCGACGACCTGGCGATGGCGCCGACGCCGGGCTGGACTGCTGACAAGCCCGGCCCGACCCTGATCACCGGCTGGAACGCGGTGGCGTGGCGCAAGTCGCCCCGGCTGGCCCATGCGCGCGCCTTCATCGCCCACATGACCAGCCCGGAGGCGCTGGCACTGTGGAACCTGCCGGGCGGGCAGGTGCCGATGCTGCGCTCCCTGACGGAACGCCCGGAGATGGCGTTGCCGGCCAACCTGCCGCTGCGCCAGGTGGCCGGCTATTTCGGCACTGCCGGTTTCACCATGCCGAGCCAGTGCGCCTGGGCGCGCACCCTGGCGGACCTGAACCTCGCCACCCAGCAGGTCGTGCTGGGCCAGCGCAGCCTCGCCGACGCCCTGAAGCAGGCGGAGCTGGCGACGAAGGACCGGCAATAGCGCGT
The DNA here is from genome assembly GCA_945874805.1 of Asaia bogorensis. Taxonomy (GTDB): domain Bacteria; phylum Pseudomonadota; class Alphaproteobacteria; order Acetobacterales; family Acetobacteraceae; genus CAIRTN01. The sequence goes on from CAMCJI010000078.1 coordinate 7,284, forward strand.
GCGCCGGTCCGAACGCTGGGTTCCCTTCAGGCTCCTGCTGCCAGTGATCGGGCTGGAGGCAGCCTTGGTGCTCGGGCCGCTGCTGATCGCCGGCTGGTACAGTCTCCACAACGTCCGCTTCTTCCAGCTGCGCGGCTTTGTCGGCTGGGGCAATTTTGCGCGGATGCTGGCCTCGCCGGAGGTGGCCAACAGCGTCGCCGCCACTGCGATCTTTGCCCTGTCCTCCCTGGTGATGACCTTCGTCCTCGGCTTCGCGCTGGCAATCTGGCTGGAACGCGATGGGCGCTGGGCGACGGTGATGCGGGCGGTGGTGCTGGTGCCCTACATGATTGCCATGCTGGTCGGCTCGATGCTGCTGAAATGGCTGTTTTCGCTGGAGGGCGGGGTGATGCCGCTGCTGCTCGCCCCGCTCGGCCTGGGCGATGCCTCGCTGCTGGCGGAACCGCGCACGGCCATGGCGGTGCTGGTGTTCAACGCGATGTGGCGGGATTCGGCCTTCGCGATGATCATGCTGCTGGCGGGCCTCAAGGCGATCCCGCCCGCGCTGCATCTGGCGGCCAGGGTGGACGGCGCCGGCGCCTGGATGCGCTTTCGGCGGATCACGCTGCCGCTGCTGCGGGTGCCGATGATGATCACTTTGGTGCGGCTGCTGGTGCATTTCGTCAATATCCTGACCTTCCCGCTGATCCTCACCGGCGGTGGGCCGGGCAACGCGACGGAGGTGGTGGTGCTGAAGATCTTCCGCCTGGGCTTCCAGGATCATCTGCTGGGCCAGGCGAACGCCATGGCGCTGATGGTGTTCGCCGCCAACATGCTGCTGGTCGGGCTGCTGCTGGCGCTGTTCCGCCGCAGCGGGCGGGTGTGAGGTGAGTTACCGCCCCGCCCTCGCCCGCGCCCGGCTGCTGCGTGGTGCCGTCAATCTCGGCATTGCCGCCTTCGCGCTGTTCCCGATCCTGTGGGGCCTGTCCTCCTCGCTGAAACCGTCCGACCGCATCCTGGAATCGCCGCCCCGGCTGCTGCCGGACAGCCCGACGCTGGAGCACTACGCCCGGCTGCTCGACGACAATGCGGCGCATTACATCGGCAACAGCCTGATCGTCTCCGCCGCCAGCGTGCTGTTGACCCTGTCGATCGCGGCGTTGGGCGGCTATGCCCTGGCCCGCCACGACTTCCGCGGCCGCGGCCTGGTGATGATGGCCACCGTGGCGATCATGAGCGTGCCGATCGCCTCCCTGCTGGTGCCCACCTTCACGCTGCTCAGCGCTGTCGGGCTGACCGATACGCGGCTGGGGCTGGTGCTGCTCTACGCCGCCTATCAGGTGCCGGCGGCGATGTGGATGCTGTACGGCTATTTCAGCACGTTGCCTGTCGAGATCGAGAATGCCGCCCGCGTGGATGGCTGTTCGCCGCTGCGCACGCTGCTGCGGGTGGTGCTGCCGCTCTCCCGCCCCGGACTGGTGGCGGCCGGGCTGTTCGTGCTGGTCTTCGCCTGGAACGATTTCGTCGTGGCGGTGACGGTGACCTCCTCGCAGGAGGTGCGGACCTTCCCGGTGGCGATCTACTTCTATCTCGGCGTCTATGGCCGCGAATGGGGGCCGCTGCTGGCCGCCTCGATGGTCTCGATCGTGCCGATCATCGCCGTGTTCGTATGGTTGCAACGGCATTTCGTGTCGGGCCTGACGGGCGGCGGAGTGAAGGGGTAGCGATGGCGTCCGTCACCTTCCGCAATGTGAGCAAGCGCTATGGCAGCGTCACCGCCTTGGCGGAACTGGATCTTCATGTGGAGGATGGCGAGTTCGTCTCGCTGCTGGGGCCATCGGGATCGGGCAAGAGCACCACGTTGAACCTGCTTGCGGGCCTCATGGATGCCGATGCGGGCGAGATATTGATCGGCGACAGACCGGTGGGCAACCTGCCGCCGGAGGCGCGCGATATCGCCATGGTGTTCCAGAACTACGCGCTGTATCCGCATCTCACCCTGTTCGAGAACATCGCCTTTCCGTTGCAGGCGCGCCGCCCGGTGCCGCCGGCTGCCGAGATCCGCGCGCGGGTGGAACGGGTGGCGGGTATGCTCGGCATCGCCGATCTGCTGGCCCGCATGCCGCGCGAGATTTCCGGCGGTCAGCAGCAGCGGGTGGCGCTAGGGCGGGCGATGGTACGCGACCCCAAGGTGTTTCTGCTGGACGAGCCGCTCTCCAACCTCGACGCCCGTCTACGCATCCGCATGCGGCGCGACCTCAAGGCGCTGCACCGGACGCTCGGCTGCACCATGGTCTATGTCACCCATGACCAGGCGGAGGCGATGACGCTGTCGAGCCGCATCGCCGTGTTCAACGCGGGCAGGTTGCAGCAGTTCGCCCCGCCGGCCGAGATCTATGGCCGCCCGGCCAACATGTTCGTCGCCAATTTCGTCGGCGAACGCGAGATGAACTTCTGCGCCGGCCGGGTGATCGAGGCTGACGGCGGATTCGTCTTTCAGACCGCCTTCGGCCGCATTGCCATCGCCGGCCCGATCGGCGGCCCGGCGGAGTACAAGAACGTCATCCTCGGCGCGCGGCCCGAAGCAATCGCGGTCGGCCCCGTCGCGGATGCCAGCGGGGTGACCGCCGAAATCGTCCTGACCGAGTTGGCGGGCCCCGACCTCTATCTGACCGTCAGAACCACGGATGGCACGGAATTCGTCGCCAGGGCCGACCCTTATCTTGCAAGGTCGGCCACCGGCGCGCTTGTCAGCCTGACCTTCGACCCCGCACGGCAGCATTTTTTCGACGCGGCTAGCGGCACGGCCGTGCAGCACGGATCCAGCTGACGATGGATCGGCTGCCGGGTTCGACGCCAACGGGCAGCGGGGTTGACTGTCTTTATTTTATTTTTTATAAATTATTTAACTATCCTCGAGGGCTCTACCTGCCGTGAAACTGGCTTCGATCCGCGTCCATGTGCTGCACGCTGCCTTCGCCGACATCTATGGCGGAACGGCGAACGTGCCGATGAGCCTGCGCCGGCCGGCGGCGCATTTTCAGCGCATCGAGCGCGCCGGACAGTATTCGACGCTGGTGGAAATCACCTCGGCCGACGGCGCCACGGGCTGGGGCGAAGCGTTCGGGCTGCCGCATCCGATGATGGCCGCAACGCTGCTTGAGCACGTGGTAGCACCGGCGCTGGTGGGCGCGACGGTCGATGATCCGTTCGCTGCGACGATGGACCTCCGGGCGTATTTCGCCGCCCTCGGGCTCACCCGCGGAGCGGGGCAGGAGGCGCTGAGCGCCATCGATATCGCCTTATGGGACCTAAAGGCGCGGCGCGCCGGGGTGGCGCTAGCGCGGCTGCTCGGCGCGAGCCCAGGGGCGGTGCGGGCCTATGTCGGCTCGGTGCCATTCTTCGCAACGCCGGCGGAGTCGGGCGCGCGGGCGCGCGAATTCGCTGCGGACGGTTTCACCGGGATCAAGCTGAAGATCGGCCGGGGGCCGGCGGTCGACGCCGCCCATAGCGCGGCGGTGCGGGCGGCGATCGGGCCGGGGCGCGAACTCATGCTCGACGCCAACGCCGCGTACGACGTCCCAACCGCGATCGAGGTGGCGCACGCGGTGGCGCCGTTCGCCATCGCCTGGTTCGAGGAGCCGGTGCCGCCGGATGATGCGGCGGCACTGGCGAAGGTCCGTGCGGCCGCGCCCGTGCCAATCGCGGCAGGGGAGAACGAATTCGTCTTCGATCAGTTCCGTCGGCTGGCCGAGGCGGGCGCGGTCGATGTCCTGCAGCCAAACATCACCCGCGCGGGCGGGGTATCCGGCCTGCTGGCGATCGACGCGCTGTGCGGCCGGCACGGGCTGAGCATGGCGCCGCATGGGGTGGGCTCAGCGGTCGGGGTGGCGGCGGCGCTGCATGCCTGCCGGGCGGCGGCACATTTCCGCAGCTATGAGGCGAACCGGCTGCTCAATCCGCTGCGCGACGACCTCGCCATCGATGGCGTGGCGTTCGCCGACGGGAATTTCATCGCGGCTGACACGCCGGGGCATGGCGCGGTGCCGCGGCCGGAGTTGCTGCGCCGCTATGCGATGGGGGGGGCGCGCCTGCATGCTGGAGTTTGAGCGGCTGAGCCCGCCCGGCGCCGACAAGCCGGGCGAGACGGTGGCCGATGGGGTCTACAAGGCGCTGGTGGAGGCGATCCTGTTCGGCGATCTCGCCGGCAGCGGGCGGCTGCTGCTGCATGACCTGGCCCAGCGGTTCCAAACCAGTCTGACCCCGGTGCGTGAAGCGTTGCAGGCGCTGGCGGCGGACGGGTTCATCGAGGCGATCCCACGGCGCGGCTATCGGGTGCGGGTGCCTTCGCCGCGGCATGTCTGCGAGTTGTGGCAGGTCCGGCTGGGGCTGGAACTGACCGCGGCCGAACTGGCCGTGGCAGCACCCGGGCATGCGCCGGCGCTGGCCCAACTGCGCGCGATCCAGGCCGAACTCGACGGCGCCGGGGGGCTGAGCCATCGCCGGCATGTGGAACTTAACGCGCTGTTCCACCAGAGTCTGGTCGCAGCCTCCGGCAACCGGCTGCTGACGGGTGTGTATCACGGCATCCAGATGCAGCTGCTCGGCGCCTGGGTGCAGCGCGGCAGCGAGGCCTGGCGGCTGCGGCTGGCCAGCGAAAGCCGCGAGCACCACACGATCATCGCGGCGTTCGCCGCGCGCGACGGCGCGTTGCTGGCCGCGCGGCTGCGCCAGCATTTGCAGCGCTCGCTCGACGATGCGCTGCGCGACATCGCGGTGACACCGCAAACCGACGGACCAGACGCCCGGAACTGAACCGGGCCCACCGCACACGGGAGGACTTCAGATGAAAACGACACGCCGCACACTGACCGCCTCGCTCGCCGCGCTGGCCGGCTCTGCCGCCCTGGCGCGGCGCGGCCTCGCCCAGGGCGCACCGCAGACGGTGCGCATGTGGACCTTCCTCAACCCGAGCGGCAAGACGCCGCGCGAGAGGGCGCTGGCGCAGATCATCGCCACGTTCGAGGCGGCCAACCCCGGCATCAAGATTGAGGTCGAGCCACAGGTGTTCGACCAGATGACGCCGAAATTCCTCGCCGCCGCGCAGCAGGGTGCGGCGCCGGACATCTGCTGGGTGATCACCGACCTGCTCGGCGATGCCATCAACTCGGGCTCGCTCGCCGATCTCGGCGCGCTGTTCATCAAGAACTGGTCGCCCGCGCAGGTGAGCGACAATGCCGGGGCGTACTGGAACCAGTGCGCGGCGGGCGCCAAGCAATACTGCCTGTTCCAGTCGCGCAACTACATCGGCATGTTCTACCGCAAGGACCTGTTCGCCGAAGCTGGCATCGCACCGGAGAGCCTGACGACGTGGTCCGCGTTCGTCGCAGCCGCGCAGAAGCTGACGCAGAAAGATGCCAGCGGCACTGTCACGCGCTGGGGCTTCGGCCAGGCGTGGAGCGAGAACCAGGCGGACCCGCAGCTGACCGTGACCTATCTGCTCGCCAAGCAGGGCACGCTGTTCGACGACAAGGGCAAGGCCCGCTTCGCCACCCCGGCCGGCATCGAGGGGCTGACGCTGCAGACCGACATGATGACCAAGCTCGGCATCACCCCGCGGCAAGCGGCTGGCTGGACGGTGGATGACCTGAACGAGCAGTTCACCGCCGGGCGGGTCGCGATCTCCACCGGTGCCAGCGTGCGCGTTTCGACCCTGCAGGCGCGGATGGGGGCCGACAAGGTCGGCTTCATGCTGGTCCCCGGCGTCGACGGCAAGCCGCACTCGCCGGCGGTGATGGCCGGCTGGGCGGTCGGCGTGTGGTCAGGCAGCAAGCGCCTCGAGGCGGCGGGCCGCTTCGTCGACTACATGAGCGGGCCGGAGGCGGACCGCGTCTGGGTCACCATCGGCGGACAGACGCCGACGCTGGCCTCGACGCCGAAATCGCTCGGCGGGTTCATGGCCGATCCAGCTAACGCCTATCTCGAAGTCGCCAGCCGCGGGTCGGCGACCTCGGGCTGGCTGGCGCCGATCGCCTACGGGGTCGGCGGTTATCGGCAGGTGCTGAACAAGGCGGCGCAGGAGGTGGTGACCAACGCGATGACGCCGCAGGTGGCACTGGAGCGGGCAGAGCGCGAGTTCAACCGGCGCAACAACCGCTGACGCCGGATGCCCGCGCGCGCCCGCACCACTGGCTTCGGCTACATCGCGCCGGCGTTCGCGCTGCTCGGGCTCGTGCTGTTCGCGCCGGTCGTCTATGGCGGGTGGTTCAGCTTGCAGGACATCCGCTATGGCGCGCCGACCGGGTTCGGCGGGCTGCGCAACTACGCGCGGCTGTTCGACGATCCCGAGCTGGGCTGGACGGTTCTGCGCACGCTGGTGCACACCGGCCTCGCGGTGGCGATCTCGCTGGTGACGTCGCTGGCGATTGCGGTGTGGATCGACGGGCTGGGGCGGCGGCTCGGCTTCTTCGTGCAGATCGTAGTGATTGTTCCGTGGATCATCTCGACCGTCGTGGCGGCGCTGCTGTTCCGCTGGGTGTTCGTCAGCGATATCGGCCCGGCGGCGTATCTGCTGGAACGGCTCGGCATCGGCGCGTGGCAGCCGCTGAACAGCGGGCCGGGGGCGATGGCGCTGCTGGTGATCGTCTCGGTGTGGAAGCGGGTGGGTTACGTGGTGATCGTGCTGCTGGCGGGGTTGAAGGGCATTGGCGAGGAACTGACCGAAGCCGCCCGCATCGATGGCGCGTCGGCCTGGCAGAGCTTCCTGTGGATCACGCTGCCGCTGCTGAAGACTCCGTTGCTGCTGGTGACGATCGTGCTGACGCTGGCCAACATCAACACGGTGGAGACGCCGCTGGTGGTGACCGGCGGCGGGCCTGCCGATGCCACGCGGGTGCTGGCGATCGATGTCTATGAGCGCGCTTTCACCCAGTTCGACCTGGGCGGGGCGACGGCGCTGGCGCTGCTGATATTCGCGGCGAACATCGTGCTGGTGATCACCTATGTCCGGCTGACGAAATGGCGGGCGTGAGCCGTACCGGGCAGTGGACAGGGCGGGCGGCCGGGGTGCTGCTGGCCCTGGCACTCGGCGCGCTGGTGCTGCTCAACCTGCTGCCGCTGGTGTGGGGAATGCTGACCTCGATCAAGCCCGAAGCGGTGATCCTGGCGATGCCGCCGAGACTGTTCGGGTTCACGCCCTCGGCCGAGCACTATGAGCGGGTGTTCGCCAGCGGCTTCCTGCAGAGCCTGCGGATCAGCCTGTTCTATGCGGTGTTCTCGGTGGCGATGACGCTGGTGCTGGCGCTGCCGGCCGCGTACGCGTTCGATCGGTTCTCGTTTCCGGCGCGCCAGGTGCTGTTCTTGCTGGTGGTGGCGAGCATTCCGCTGTCACTGGGGGCGGCGGCGCTGTTGATCCCGAACTACGTGTATTTCGTGCGCATCGGCCTCACCAACACGCCGTTCGCGCTGCCGCTGATCTATGCGGCGCACCAGCTGCCGATGGCGATCTGGATTGCCAAGGGCACGATCGAGGGTATCCCGCGCGAGCTTGACGAGGCCGCGACGCTGGATGGGGCGGGGCATTTCGGCGTGCTGTGGCACGTCGTCCTGCCGCTGTCGGGGCCGGCGCTGGGGGCGGCGGGGACTCTGGCCTTCGTGGGCGCATGGAACGAGTTCGTCGCCGGATCGGTGATGGTCGATGCGGCCTGGCTGAAGCCGGTGCAGCCAGTGATCTACAGCTTCATCGGCTTCTTCGGGCGCGAATGGGGTCCGCTGACGGCGGCGGCGACGCTGGCGATCCTGCCGATCCTGCTGGCGTTCGCCTTCCTGGGCCGGTTCATCGTCTCGGGGCTGACCAAGGGGTCGGTGAAGGGCTGAGATGCAGGCCGATGTTATCATCGTCGGTGGTGGTAGCGCTGGTTGCGTGCTGGCCAATCGGCTGTCTGCGGATCCCGCCTGCCGGGTGATGCTGCTGGAGGCGGGGCGCGACCTGCTGCCGGGGCGCGAACCGGCGGCAATCCTGGACACCTATCCCGGCCTCGCGGCGTTCGACCCGGCCAATCATTGGCACCATATACGCTTGGAGAGCGCGCCGGCCGGGCGCAACAGCGCCGCCGCGGAGCCGGAGCGAATCTATCGCCAGCCGCGGATCATGGGCGGCGGCTCCAGCATCAACGGCCAGGTGGCCAATCGCGGCCTGCCTGACGATTACGACGAATGGGCCCGGCTGGGTGCCGCGGGGTGGGACTGGCAGGGCGTGCTGCCGTATTTCCGCAAGCTGGAGCGCGACCTGGATTTCACCGGGACTCTGCATGGCGCGGATGGGCCGATCCCGATCCATCGCATTCCGCGAGCGGCATGGCCGGAGTTCTCGCATGCGGTGGCCCGCAGCTTGGCGGCGGCGGGGCATGCCGATATCGTCGACCAGAACGGCTGTCACGCAGACGGGTACTTCGCCATCCCGCTGGCCAATGACGGGACACAGCGAGTCTCGGCGGCGATGGCCTATCTCGATGCGCCGACGCGCGCGCGGGCGAACCTCACGATCCTGGCCGAAACCGAGGTGCTCGGGTTGCACTTCGAGGGAAGGCGGGTGGTCGGCGTGACCGCGCGGCGAGGCGGACAGAGTTTCGAGATCGGTGGGCGCGAGGTCATCCTGTCTGCGGGCGCGATCCACAGTCCGGCGCTGCTGCTGCGCGCAGGGATCGGGCCGGCGGCCGATTTGCGCGGGCTGGGCATCGATGTTCGGGTGGATCTGCGGGGGGTCGGGGCGAACCTGCAAGAGCATCCGGGCGTCTCGATGTCGGGCTTCCTGCCGCCGGATGCACGGTTGCGCGGGACGACGCGGCGGCACATCCATCTGGGGCTGCGCTATTCGTCGGGTCAGGCCGATGCATCGGACATGTTCATGATGTTTGCCGCGAAATCCGCATGGCATCCGCTCGGCGAGCGGCTGGGCACGCTGCTGGCGTGGGTCAACAAGCCGGCCGGCCGCGGCCATGTCACCCTGCGAGCGGGCGATCCGGCGGCGGGGCCGGTGGCGGCGTTCGATCTCACCGGCGATGCGCGGGACCGGGTGCGGCTGAAGGATGCAATGCGCCGGATGGCGGCGCTGGCCATCTCGGCCGAACTGGCCCCGCATCTCGAGGCTCCCTGCCCGTCCCGCTACAGCGGACTTGCCGCAGCACTGGGCGCGCCCGGCCTGCGCAACTGGCTGCTGACCGCGCCGGTCGCCGTGCTGCTCGACCGCATTCCGGCGCTACGCGAGCCGCTGCTGCGCCGGTTCGCCGCCGGCGGGGCGCGCCTGGCCGATCTGCTCGGCGACGACATGGCGCTGGATGGGTATGTCCGCGAGAGCGCCTTCGGCCAATGGCACGCCTGCGGCACCTGTCGCATGGGGGCCGAGGACGATCCGGGCGCGGTGGTGGCACCGGCCGATGGGAGGGTGCACGGCGTGGGTGGGCTGCGCGTCGTCGACGCCTCGATCATGCCCAGCGTGCCACGGGCGAACGTCAATCTCACCGTCCTGATGCTTGCTGAGCGAATGGCTACGACCGCAGGCAATTCGCTTAGAACCCATCCCGGAAGTTTGAATCTACGTTGAGCACCTTGCCTGCCTGCGCATCATG
>CAMCJI010000079.1 GCA_945874805.1 Asaia bogorensis
GCGACACCCATCACACCAAAACGTCGATCATCGCGGGGCTGGTGAACATCGAAGCGGGGTTCATGCCATTCTGAAAAGCCCGACAGATTGGCCCGGTGCCACGAACTGGTGGTCGAAATAGGCCGCAGACTTTCGCAACAAGTCTATTCTGGCGACGGCGGGCATCGCCCTGATGGCTGGGCGCCGGAAGCGCCGGCAAGGCTGATCTGGCCGAGGGGCGCTTGGCCGCCCCTGGGTGATGACGTGACGACGATGGGCGCCTTCGTGGGATTAAACAATTTTCCGCAGAAGCGGACGGTGGGTGGGTGATGGTAACACAGGTATTTTCGAACAAGTCTTTCGGTGGTCTTGATTTCACCAGCATCGTCGGTAACGAGACGGACATTGGTGCCGTGTTGCCCTTTGTGGGGAACATTGGAGAGCCGGTTGCGGGTTACGTGCCGAATGACTTGTCCGGCTATATCGGGCTGACTTGGGGCGGGTTGCTGGCTGGTGTCTACGGGCCATCCTCGATGGAAGCCATTACCTTCACCTTCGACGTCGCGGCGACCACGCCCGGCACGATGATCAACGGCGCCCAGGCCGGCTTCACTCTGGACTACCTCGAGGGCACCGGTGTTTCCTTCACCGGCGTCGCGCAGATGTATAGCGGCGGGCTGCTGGTGGGGCAGATTTCCATCAATCAGGACAACCCGCTGAACCCGTCGCTGCCGGCTTATGTCGGCAGCGGTGATTTTGCCATGTATGGCGGCTTCACCTCGCTGTCAGTCGTCTACACGCTGACGGCCAAGCAGTCCGAATTCTCCTCCGTTGACGCGGCGCTGCTTTACAGCGCGGTGGAAGTGGGCTTCGCGCAGATCGATCAGGCGCAGCTCGCGGGCTTCGGCGACAAGGTGTTCGATGACGCGAATGCCAACGGCGTGCAGGACAGCGGCGAGACCGGCGTGGCCGGGGTGACGGTGAAGCTGCTGGATGCCGACGGGAACTTCCTTGGCGCCACGACAACCACCGATGCCAGCGGCAGCTACGCCTTCACCAATCTCAATGCCGGCGTTTATCGCGCCGAATTCGTCAAGCCCAGCACGGCGGCCTTTACCACCGCCGACGCCGGCGGGAATGACGCGGCCGACTCGGATGCCAACAGCCTCACCGGGGTTACCGGTGAGATCACCCTCGTCGCCGGCCAGACGGACGGGACGATCGATGCCGGCCTGACCTTCGTGCTGCCGACGACGATCACCGCCGTGGTGTTCTACGACCAGAACGGCAACGGCGTGCAGGAGCCGGGCGACGTGGGCGCTTCCGGCATCACCGTGCAGTTGCTCAACGGCAGCGGCCAGGTGATCGCGACGACCACCACCGATGCGAACGGCACCTACACCTTCACCGCCGTTCCCGGCGGTGCCTATCAGGTCAGCATCGTGCCGCCCGGCGGGACGACGATCAGCACCCAGACGGGCGGGCCGAACAACAACGGTGACGGTGGCCCGGGCAGCACCAACTACGTCAACCCGAACACCGGCGCTTCGACCCAGCTGAACCTGATCGGCGGCCAGCCGGGTGCCACCGTGGTTGCCGGCCTGTATGTGCCGGCCAGCCTGTCCGGCCGCGCGTTCATCGATGCGAACGCCAACGGCGTGCAGGAAAGCGACGTCGGCCTGTCCGGCATCACCGTCAACCTGCTGGCCAATATCGGGCCCTTCGGCACCACGGTTGTGAGCACGGTGACGACGGCAGCTGACGGCACCTACAGCTTCACCGGCCTGCCGCCCGGCAGCTACAGCGTGCAGTTCGTCGATGCTCAGGGCCGGCCCCTCAGCCCGACCGGGCAGGGCACCGCCACGACCAATTCCGACGCTGACACCGGCACCGGTGGGACGCCGACGGTTGTGCTGCTCTCCGGCGGCAACGAAGAGAACATCGATGCCGGGTTCTGGGCGCCGGCAACGCTCGGTGGCCGCGCTTTTGGCGACATGAACGCCAACGGCGTGCAGGAAGGCGGCGACAACGGCTTGTCCGGCATTACGGTGAACCTGCTGAACCCCCTCACGAACGCCGTCATCTCGACGACGACGACGGATGCCAATGGCAACTACCTGTTCACCAACCTGACGCCGGGCAGCTATGCTGTGCAGTTCGTGAACGCCAGCGGGCAGATCTTCAGCCCGACGGGCCAGGGCACGACCACGACCGACTCGGACGCCAACACCTCCACCGGCACAACCGGCACCGTCACGCTGGCCTCCGGCGATGACAACCGGACGCTGGATGCCGGGCTGTGGCAGAAGGCGAGCCTGGGCGACACGGTGTTCGTCGATGCCAATTCCAACGGCATTCAGGATGTTGGCGAGGCTGGCCTGTCCGGCGTCACCGTCCGCCTGCTCGACAGCACCGGCACGACCACGCTGGCGACGACGACGACGGGTTTGGGCGGGGCATATGCCTTCACCAACCTGAATGCCGGCACCTACACGGTGCAGTTCGTGGCCCCCACGACCTATCAGTTCACCCTGTCGAATGTCGGTGGCAACGACGGTGCCGACTCGGACGCGGACGTTACCACCGGCAAGACCTCGCAGATCACCCTTTCCTCCGGCCAGAACGACAGCACCATCGACGCTGGCGTGAAGGTGATCCCGGCGACGGGCTCGATCGGGGACTTCGTGTTCCTCGACAGGAACGGCAACGGGGTTCAGGACACTGGCGAGGGCGGCATCTCCTGCGTGACGGTGCAGCTGCTCTCCTCCAGCGGGACGGTGCTGGCCACCACGGTGACGGATGCGGGCGGGCGCTACTCCTTCGGCAACCTCAATGCCGGCGTGTATTCGGTGAAGTTTGTCACCCCGTCGGGCTACACCCTCTCCGGCCAGGATCTCGGCGGGGATGATGGTAAGGATTCGGATGCCAGCACCGCCACCGGTATCACCCGGCAGGTCACGCTGGCTGCCGGCCAGACCGACCTGACGCTTGATGCCGGCATGTTCCAGAAGGCGTGCATCGGCAACCGGGTGTTCCACGATGGCAACGCCAACGGCATCCAGGACAGCGGTGAGTGCGGGATCAGCTGCGTGACGGTGCAGCTGCTCTCCACTTCCGGCGCAGTGCTCGCGACCACCACCACCGATTGGAACGGCTACTACAACTTCGGCGGGCTGAACCCCGGTGTTTACGCGGTGAAGTTCTTCACCCCGAACGGCTATGCGTTCAGCACCGCCAATCAGGGCAGCAATGACGCCGCCGACTCGGACGCCAATGCCAGCACCGGCATCACCGGCCACTACACGCTGACCTCCGGGCAGTGCGACACCTCGGTGGATGCCGGCATGCTGCCGCAGTGCACCGCCTCGGTCGGCAACTTCGTGTTTGAAGACAAGGACAAGGACGGCAGGCAGGACGTCGGCGAGACGGGCCTTTCCGGCGTGACCGTGAAGCTGCTGAACAGCAGCGGGACGGTGATCAGCACGACAACGACGAACAGTGGCGGCAGCTACCTGTTTAGCGGGCTGGGCGCCGGTACCTACTCGGTGCAGTTCATGCTGAAGAGCGGCTACAACTTCACCGCGGCGGATGTGGGCACCAACGGTGCAATCGACTCGGATGCCAACACGACCACCGGCAAGACCGCGAACTTTACGCTCAGCGCCGGCCAGTCGCTGACGTCGATCGACGCCGGCATGTGGAAGCAGAGCTGGGTTTGCGGCAATGACGGGCTCTCCATCGGCTACTGGAAGCAGCACCAGTCGAGGTGGGACGCCGCCGGCAACGATTGCAACGGCACGGATATCCTCTACCGCCTCTCCAACCACGGCTACATGGGGCCGAACGGCAGGCTCGGCATTCTGCTGGGCGACATCAACGGCAACGGCCGCGTGGATACGGGCGAGACAACGCTGTTCGTGTCGCTCAATGCCGCGCAGCAGCTGATCAACCCTTCGGTCGCCACCGGCTCTGATGCCCGGCTGATCCTGATGCGCCAGCTGATCGGTGCGCAGCTGAATGTCTATAACGGCGCCGACGCCGCAGGCTGGAAGGCTGGCACGGCGGTGGCCGGCACCGACCTGATCTCCGAAGCGGTGAAGTGGGTGCGCGGTATCGGCCCGTTCGTCGGCTACAGCGGCGGGTCGTCCGGCAATGTCGACAAGACTGGTGCCAGCGGCGTGCTGGACTCCGGCAGCAGCGGCTCGATCGACTACAACACCTGGACCGCGAAGTTCACCAGCAGCGCCGTTTCGACCACCAGCGCCGCGTGGAGCACCCGCGTCAGCATCGGTGTGGGCGACATCAAGGTGAGCGGCCTGGATCTGAAGAACGCCCTGGAGTCCTTCAACTCCGACGGCAACGGTCTCGTGGTTTCCGGCGATGGCCAGCTTACCGCGTGGGGCAACAACAGCTCCTATTGCGGCAGCTGCGGGAATGTCACCAACATCACCAGCAACGACGCAACCGGGCTGTGGAGCCTGCTCAAGTCTCAGGGCATGGCTGGCTAGTCAGCCTCGCCGACCGATCGAACAGCGCGCCACGGCAACGTGGCGCGCTTTTTCGTGTCAGCCGGCCAGCATGCGGTCGATCTCCGCCTGGGCGAGGTCGGGGGTGAATGCTTCCATCGGCGCGGGGCTTTCGCCCGCGGGCCTGTCGGGGATGGTGCCGAGCATCACCTCCACCTGGCGCAGATGGTCGATGGCGCGGCGGATGCGCTGGCTGGTGAGGTCCTGGAAGGAACAGGCCTCAAAGATCGCACTCACCTTTTCGTTGATGCGGGCGCGGGCGACGGGGTCGGTGCTGATTTCCAGCATCCAGTCGCCGATGGCTTCGGCGGCTTCCATGATGCGGTTGGCGGCGGCCTCCGTGGTTTGTACCACCGCCTCCAGTTCCAGACCGGAGTTGCGGGTGTCAATCGCCGGGGGGGCCAGCATCGCGCCCAGCTGTTCTTTCATCGCGCTGAGTTGGCCGGTCAGGTTGGCTTCGCTGTAGTCCACCAGTTGCACGGTGGCGTGGATTTCCATGCTCAGCTCGGCGAAGCGGCGGTCGATGAAGCGGCGGAGATCGTCGATCTTCGGGCCGAGCTCGGCGGGGTCGGACATCGGCACGGCTCTCCCTGAACAGCCGGGGGAGCATGGCAGGGACGGCTTAAGACGGGGTGAATCAGCCCAGCGCGAGCTCCTGTGCCTTGATCTGCAGGGCGAGATACTTCGAGTAGATGCGGCATTGGGCGAGGCTGCCGGCGGTGAACCACAGGCCGGGTTGGGGGGTAGGCCGCCACATGTTGCGCAGTTCGCCGCCGGCATCGAAGCCCCAGACCGGGCCGATGCGCTCGGCGATGGCATCGCCGAGATAGGCGCGCACCACGTCCTGCTGGTTGCGATAGCCGGTGGCCAGCACCAGCAGCTCGGCCGGAATCACACGCCCGTCGCGCAGGCGCAGTCCTTCGGGGACCACGCGGTCGAGGTCGGCGGCCTGGATCAGGCCGATCGCGCCGTCGGCGATGAGGTCGGAGCAGCCGACGTTGAAGTAGTAGCCGCCGCCGCGCTGGAGGTAGAGCATCTGGAAGCCGGTGCCATCGATGCCGGGATCGAGGCGGAAGCCGCGGGCGGCCAGCCGGTCCAGCAGGGGTTTGTCGGCTGCGGCGGAGTGGGCGGTGGCGAGCTGGTAGGCGCGTTTCAGCGCCGGGAAGGGCATGGCGGTGGCGAGCAGGTCGCAATCGTCAGTGGGCATGCCCTCGGCGTAGAG
Organism: Asaia bogorensis; assembly: GCA_945874805.1. GTDB lineage: Bacteria > Pseudomonadota > Alphaproteobacteria > Acetobacterales > Acetobacteraceae > CAIRTN01. Next base: position 5,728 of record CAMCJI010000079.1, read on the forward strand.
GGCGTAGACGCGCTGCGCCTCGGCCAGGCTGACGATGTGGGTGGGGCTGCGCTGCACGATTGTGACAGCTGCGCCGCTGGCGTGCAGGTCTTGGGCGACGTCATGCCCCGAATTGCCGGTGCCCAGCACCACGGCGGGCCGGCCGCGCCAGGCGGCGCCGCTGGTGTAGTGGCCGGAGTGCTGCACGGTGCCGGCGAAGTCGGCCAGACCGGGGATGTCGGGCTGGATGGGGATGCTGCTGACGCCGGTGGCAAAAATCAGGTGGCGCGGGTGCATGGTGCGAGTGCTGCCGTCCATGCGTTGCAGCGTGACCGCCCAGCGGCCGGAAGCGGCGTCGTGGCTGCCGGCGGTGAGCGCCGTGCCGGTCCAGACGTTCAGTTCCATCGCCTCGGCATAGGCCTCGAACCAGCCGGCGAGCTTGTCCTTGGGGATGAAGACCGGCCAGGTGGGGGGGAAGGGCATGTAGGGCAGATGGTTGACATGCACCTCGTTGTGCAGCGTCAGCGAGTGGTAGCGGTGGCGCCAGTTGTCGCCGACACGGGCTTCGCGGTCGATGATCAGCGTGTCCACACCGAGCTGGCCGAGGCGGGCGGCGACGGACAGCCCGGCCTGCCCGGCGCCGACGACGATGACCGCAGGGTCGCGGTCGGCGTAGGCAGTGCGGCTGGTGCGGCGGTCGAGCCAGTTTTCGCCGCCGAACTGGCGGGAGGTTTCGGCGCCGCCGGATTGCGGGCCGAGTTCCGGGTGGCCGTGCAGGCCGTCCAATGCGGTCAGCAGGATCCAGGCGCGCAGGCCCTCGGGGGTGGCGACCAGACGGGCGACGCCGTTGGCGGGGCCGGCCGCGGTTTCGAAGGCGAAGATCACCTCCAGCGTGTCGGTGCCAGCGCGGGTGACCCAGTGCGGGCGGGTGCGGGCGGGGGGCAGGTGCAGGGCGCGGGGGCGGGTGCGGGCCAGGGTGGTCGCGAGGCGGGCGGTGATCGCCGGCGTGCCGGAGGTGGTGGCGAGTTGCAGGTCGAAGGCGAGCAGGTCGCGCCAATGCCCGTCGGCCAGGAACAGGGCTGCTGCGGCGGCGGCGTCGTGCTGGCGGAAGGCGGCTTCGAGTTGTGCGAGCCAGTCGGCGGCCAGCGTCTCGGGCGCTTCGTCGGGGCGGTGGGCGTCGTTCATGCGGGGCTCCGGCTCGTGGCCGGTAGCCTAGCAGCCGTGGCGCAGCGCGTCATCGGGCCGGTACCCGGGCAGCCGCTGGCTGCCCGGGCGCGGTATCAGAGGCGTGTGATCAGGAGCCGATCACGCCGCCGCCACGCTTGGTGATGGCGATCACCGAGGGGCGGCAGGGCATGCCGGCCTGGAAGTCGGGCCAGCGGGTGGAGGGGTTTTCGAAAGTCGAGCCGACGTCTTCGCCGGGATGCTGGATGGCGAGGAACATCGTGGTGTCGTCTGGCGTGAGCAGCGGGCCGCAGACTTCCGCACCGGTGGGGGCCTGGAAGAATAGCTTGGTCAGCGCGCGGCCGTGGCCGGAGATGTCGGCGGTGTAGATGGCATCGGCGACGCCGGCGGCGGTCGGCGCGCCGTCGGTCGCGATGTACATCCGGCCCTTGCTGTCGAAGGCGACGTTGTCGGGGCAGGAGAGCCAGCCATCGGCGGAGGTGGCGCGGTGGTACATGGCGCCCGCATCGATGCCGGGCTTGCCGGCGGCGAGGAAGATCGTCCAGGTGCCTTCGAGTGCGCCGTGGTCGTTCGCCGGGTTGGTGATCTCGACGATGTGGCCGTGGGCATTGCGTGCGCGCGGGTTGGCGCGGTCCACCTGCTGGGCGGTGCGGCTGGTGTTGTTGGTCAGCAGCACATAGACGCGCCCGTTGGCGGGGTTCGCCTCGACATCTTCCGGCCGGTCCATCGGGGTCGCCTTCAGGAGGTCGGCGGCCTTGCGGGTGAAGATGGTCACGTCGGCCTGGCTGTTGAAGCCGTTTTCGGCGGTCAGCGGGCCCTGGCCTTGGATCATCGGCATCCACACCAGCTTGCCGTCGTCCGTCAGCTTGGCGACGTAGAGCGTGCCTTCGTCGAGCAGGTTGCGGTTGGCGGCGCGGTCCGTCGGGCTCCAGGCGCGGGCGGTGATGAACTTGTAGACATAGTCGAAGCGCTCATCGTCGCCCATGTAGATGACCACGCGGCCGTCCTTGGCGATGGCGTGGTGGCAGCCCTCATGCTTGAAGCGGCCGAGTGCCGTGCGCTTTACGGGAACCGAGGTGGGGTCGTACGGGTCGAACTCGACGATCCATCCGAAGCGGTAGGGCTCGTTCGGCTCCTTGGTGAGGTCGAAACGCTCGTGGAAGTTCGACCAGGCGTAGAAGCTCTCTGGCCCGATGCCGTAGCGCTTGTACTGGTCGGCATGCGGCAGCTTCGAGGCATCGCCCGAGAAGTAGCCGTTGAAGTTCTCCTCGGCGGTCAGCACCGTGCCCCAGGGCGTGTTGCCGCCGGCGCAGTTGTTGATGGTGCCGAGCACGGCGCGGCCGGTGGGGTCGGCCTTGGTTTTCAGCAGGTCGTGGCCGGCGGCGGGGCCGGAGACGGTCATCGGGGTGGTGGCGGTGAGGCGGCGGCTGATCTTGCTGTCGGCCACCGCGGCCCAGGTGCTGCCGGTGCGGCGGATTTCGACGACCGAGAGGCCGTGCGCGGCCATTTCGACATCGACCTGCGTCTTGTTCGACTTCAGGGCGGCGGTGCGGCCGCTGCCGATGCCGGCGAACATCAGGTTGGTGTTGGTGTATTCGTGATTGACGATCAGCAGGCCGTGGTCGGAGCTGTTCGAGCCCATCGGCAGCGGCTTGTAGTCGATATAGTCGCAGTTGTAGCCGAACAGCTTGTCCTGCGCGGCGGGGGTGATGTTGTTCACGTCGAAGGCGGGCGCGCCGGCGACGACCGCGTCGCCCCAACGCAGCAGGATCTGCACGTCATAACCCGGGGGCGCGTGGTGCGTGGTGTCCAGCGAGCGGGGGATTTCGGTGAAGGTGAAGCTGGAGGGGCCGGCGGCCTCGGCATCACGCGCGGCACCAGTGCCGACGGCGCCGACGGCGAGCGCGCCGAGCAGGCCGCGCATGGTGTCGCGGCGGGAGAACCGGCGTTCGATCAGCTCGCCGATCGAGGGCTCGGTGGAGGTGTTGGTGCCGATATGCTCGCCGGCATCGAGCTTGTGGCGATCGCCGTCGGGGATGCGGGGGTCGAGTGGGTCGAAGGGTAGCGGCATGGGATTCTCCGGATGGCAGGTGCGCTTGGGCGTGATGTCGGGAGTATCGGCGCGGCTGTCTAGCCCCGGTATGGTTATGTTTGTGTGACTCGGGAGGGGCGGCCAGCCTGCTGCCAAACACCACCGATCCGCCGTAGGATTGGCGCGCAGCCGAATGGAGTGACCGGAATGACCGATCTGTTGTTGACGAATGTTCGCCCTGGCGGGGCCGCCGCCACGGATATCCTCGTGCGCGACGGGCGGATCGCGGCGATTGGCGGGCCGGCGCCGGCGGGGGTTGCGGTGTTCGATGGCGGCGGGCGGCTGGCGATCCCCGGCCTGGTGGAGGCGCATGCGCATCTCGACAAGACGCTGTGGGGGATGGCGTGGTACCGCAACGAGGTGGGGCCGAGCCTGCGCGACAAGATCGACAATGAGCGGGCCGCGAAGAAGAGCCTGGGCATCGACGCTGCCCGGCAGTCGGCGCGGCAGGTGGCGCTGACGGTGGGCCACGGTTCGACGCATATCCGCACCCATGTGGATGTCGATACCGAATGCGGGGTGAGCAGCATCGAAGGGGTGATGGCAACGCGGGCGGCGCACGCGGATCATGTCGACATGCAGATCGTCGCCTTCCCGCAGTCCGGCCTGCTGGTGCGGCCGGGCACCCTGGCACTGCTGGATGAGGCGATGGCGATGGGGGCGGATGTGGTGGGCGGGCTGGACCCCTGCGGGATCGACCGCGATCCGAAGGGGCATCTGGATGCGATTTTCGGTCTTGCCCAGAAGCACGGCAAGGGGGTCGACATCCATCTGCATGAGGCCGGCGAGATGGGTCATTTCTCGATGGAGCTGATCATCGAGCGGGCGGTGGCGCTGGGCATGCGGGGCGGCAGCGTGGTGATCAGCCATGCCTTCTGCCTCGGCGTGCCGGATCTGGCGGTGGTGGACCGGTTGCTGGGGATGCTGGCGGCGGCCGGGGTTTCGATCATGACGACGGGCACGCCGTCGCGCCCGGTGCCGCCGCTGCTGCGGGCGCGGGCCGCCGGGGTGGTGGTGGGCACCGGGTCCGACGGCATTCGCGATACCTGGGGGCCGTATGGGAATGGCGACCTGCTGGAGCGGGCGATGTTCCTGGGCATGCGCAACAACCTGCGGCGTGACGATGAGGTGGAGGTGGCGCTGGATGTCTGCACCCATGGCGGGGCGGCGATGATGCAGGTGGCGGATTACGGGTTGTCGGTGGGCAGGCCGGCCGATCTGGTGCTACTGCCGGGGGCCTCGCTGACCGAGGCGGTGGTGTCCCGCCCGCTCGACCGCATCGTGTTCAAGCGAGGGGTGATGGTCGCGCGCGACGGCGCGGCCTTGTTCGTGGCCTGAGCGATGCGCACGCTGCTGACGGCCAGGCATGTGATAGGCCATGCCGACGGGCACCATACCCTGTTGCGCGACGGGCAGGTGGTGATGGAGGGCGGCCGCGTCATCTATGTCGGGCATGATTTCCCCGGCGCGGTGGATCTGCGGCACGACTACGGAGCGGCGCTGATCGGGCCGGGGTTCATCGACCTGGATGCGTTGTCCGACCTCGATACGACCATCCTGGGCTACGACAACCAGCCGGCCTGGGAGAAGGGGCGGATCTGGCCGAAGACGTATATGGATCGCGGGCCGTACGAGATGTATTCGCCCGAGGAGCTGGCGTTTCAGAAGCGCTATGCCTTCGCCATGCTGCTGCGGCATGGGATCACCACGGCGTTGCCGATCGCCTCGCTGTTCTACCGGCCCTGGGGGGAGACGGTGGAGGAGTTCGAATCCGCCGCCGAGTCCGCCGGCGCGCTGGGGCTGCGGGCCTATCTCGGGCCGGCCTATCGCACCGGCAACACCTTCATCCATGAGGATGGACGGATCGACTGCCACTACGACGAGGCGCGCGGGCTGGCGGAGCTGGAGGCCGCCATCCAATTCTGTCGCGCGCACGAGAACACCCAAGGCGGGCTGGTGCGGACGATGCTCTCGCCGGACCGGGTGGAGACCTGTACGCCAGACCTGCTCCGCCGCACGGCCGCCGTGGGGCGGGAGATGGGGGTGCCGGTGCGGCTGCATACCTGCCAGAGCAAGCTGGAATATGAGCTGGTGGTGCAGCAGCACGGCCTGTCGCCGCCGGAATGGCTGGAGAGCCTGGGGTTCCTGTCCGCGCGCACGATCATTCCGCATGCGACGTGGGTCTCGGGCTCGCGGGGGCTGGACCGGCCCGGCCGGGACCTGGAGATTCTGCGCGAACATGGGGTCAGCATCGCGCATTGCCCGATCGTGACCGCGCGCGGCGGGCGGGCGCTGGACAGTTTTGCGAAGTATCGGGCGATGGGGTTGAACATCGGGCTCGGGACCGACACTTGGCCGCCCGATCTGATTCCCAACATGCAGGTGGGGGTGCTGCTGTGCCGCGTCGCCGAGGGGGCGGCGCAGAGCGTGCGGGCGGCGGATTACTACGACGCGGCGACGATCGGTGGGGCGGATGCGCTGGGGCGGCCCGATCTCGGCCGGTTGATGCCGGGGGCGCGGGCGGATGTGGTGGTGATCGACCTGTCGAGCCCGCTGATCGGCCAGGTGATCGACCCGATCCAGACGCTGCTGATCGGCGGCAGCGGGCGGGATGTGCGCGACGTGTTCACCGACGGCATCCGCCGGGTGGCGGACGGTGTGGTGATCGGCTTCGATCTTGCCGCCGGGCATTTGCGGGCGCAGGCGCAGTTCGATGGGCTGGTGGCGAAGTATCCGGAGCGGACATGGAAGCATCCGCCCCTGGAGGCGATCTTCCGGCCCAGCTACGGCGGGCATCCAGGCGAGTAGCAGGCGTTCCTACGGCTTCTTCGGCGTTGCGAGGTCTTCGGTTTCCACCTTGGCGGGGGCCGGAGCGGTGCTTTCGGTGGATTGCAGGAGTTCGCGCAGGGTTTTTTTCACCTGGAATTCGAACTCGACGTTCATGTCGCGCATCATGTCGCGGGTGAAGGCGTAGAGGGTGCCGCGGGTGGCGGCGTCGCTCTCCTCGCGGGCGGGGCGCACCTGGGTGACGCGGGCGATTGCCTGGCCGAGGCGGGTGCCGGCATCGTCCACGATGTCCAGCCGGACGGCGAGGCTGCCCTGGTAGGTGTTGAGGCCGCGGATGATCGAGGCGTCCTCGATGACGAAGCTGGCGCGGCCGGCGCTGCCGCCGGTGACCAGGCGGTCGCGGGCCATGCGCAGCAGAGCGTCACGAGGGCGGGTGGGGGAGAGGAATTCGACCTGGCGGCTGGCGCCGCGCGGGGCCCAGCTGTCGTCGATGTCGATCTGGCCGACGTTCAGTTTGAGGGGTTCGAGGTAGTCGTAGGTCAGCGGCGGGTAGCTGGGGGCTTGCGGCTCTTCGCCGCAAGCCACGAGGGCGAAGGGGGAGAGCAGCAGGAGGCGGCGGGAGAGGGGCATGGGGGTTATTCCGATACGGGATCGGCGCCATGCACGGTGGCGCGCGGGAAGCGGAAATCGTAGTTGCAGAATTCGCATTTCATCACGATCTCGCCGTCGACCGCCATGTGGTCAAGATCGTCGGGGGCGAAGCCTTCGAGGATGCCGGACAGGCGCTGGCGCGAGCAGCGGCAGCCATAGGCCAGGGCGCGCGGCAGGTCCACCGCGACGCCCTCGGTATGGAACAGGCGGTAGAGCAGGTCCTCGGGGGCGAGGTCGTCGTCCAGCAGCTCCTCGTCCTTGAGGGTGCTGGCGAGGATGGTGGCGGTGTTCCAGGCCTCCTCCTGGGCGGCCTCGTTCAGGTCCGGGGCGATGCCGCCGACTCCGGCGATTCTTTCGAGAATGAGTGCCGAGGCGCGCCAGCCGTTCGGTGTCTCCTCGCAGGCGAGGCGGATGGAGCAGCGGATCTGCTCGCTGGTTTCGAAATAATGCAGCGCCATGTCGGTCAGCGTGTCGCCGGTGATGGCAACGATGCCCTGATGGCGCTCGGTGTCCGCCCCCTGATCGACGGTGAAGGCGAGATAGCCGCGGCCGAGGAGCATGCCGGGGGAGGGGGTGCGGGTGATGGCCAGCAGGGCCTCGATCCTCTCGGGACGGGTGAGGGCGTAGCCGCGCACGGCGCCGTCGTCCGTGCAGTCGGCGAGCAGCATGCTGATGGCGCCGTCGCCCTTGGCCTGCAGGCTGAAACTGCCCTTGAACTTCAAGGCGGCGGCCAAGGCGGCCACCAGGGCCATCGCCTGGCCGACAATGCGGGCAATGCCGGGGGGCTGGTCATGCCTGGTCAGCAGCGCATCGGCCAAAGGGCCAAGCCGCACCAGCCGGCCGCGCACGGGGCGGTCGGGCAGAAAGAAGGGCACAACGCCACGCGGGACAACAAGGGCGGGCACGCCGGGACGGCCGGCATCGAGAAAGGCAGGAGTATCGCTCATCGGCGTAACATAGGGAGGGCGGGGCGGCTCGGCTACCTCAGGGCTGGGGAGGGGGAAGAAGAGGTGAAGGGAAGGGTCTTCTTTTTGTGAACAAAAAGAAGCAAAAAAACTTTTCCCGTTGGGTGGGGGCCTACGCACGGAACGGTGTGCTGGGGCGGGTGGGTTTTTTGGCTTCGCCGATAGTCGGGTCGGCAATTTGCTGCACGGCGAAGCCAAGAATGCCGAAGACGACTGAACCCAACTGCGCGCCCGAAGCCCCAACCAAATGGACAAAAGTTTTTTGCTTCTTTTTTTCAAAAAAGAAGACGCTGGCCTTCCTGCCGAGGAAATCCCGCCATGTTGCGAGAACTGACGACGGACGATGCCGTCGAGGTGGCCGCCCTCATCAGGGCGGCGTTTGCGGATTTGCCGCAGCCTGTGGACCCGGCGCCGTCGGCTTTGCGGGAGACGGCGGAGACGATTGGGGCGGCGTTGGCTGAGGGGGGTGGCGCGGGGATTGAGGCGGACGGGCGGCTCGTGGGGTGCGTGTTGTGGCGGGAGGAAGGCGGCGGGTTGTATCTCGGGCGCTTGGCGGTGGCAGCGGGTGCGCGGGGGCAGGGCGTTGCGCGGCGGCTGGTGGCGGCGGTGGAGGCGCAGGCGCGGCGGCTCGGGCTAGGGCGGGTGCATCTGTCCACGCGGTTGGCGATGGGGGCGAATCGGCGGTTGTTTGCGGCTTGCGGGTTCGTGGCGACCGTGCAGCGGGCGCATCCCGGCTATGCTGTGCCTACCTATGTCGAGATGGAGAAATGGCTCGATAAGAGCGGATGACATCCCGGACCGTTCCCGGCGCCTGGGGCGCCCTTGCCGGGTTGACGCTGGCGCGCATTGCTTTCGGTGTGCAGTTGCAGACCGTGGCCAGCGTGGGGCCGGATCTTGTCGCCGCGTTCGGGCTGGATTTCGCGGCCCTGGGGTCGCTGTACGGGGCCTACATGGCGCCGGGGATCCTGGTGGCGCTGCCCTGCGGGTTCCTGGCACGTCGGTTCGGGGACTTCGCGGTGGCGCAGATCGGCCTGATGCTGATGGTGGCAGGCGGGCTGGTGGCCGGCTTTGCCGAGGGGCCGGGTATGATCGCGGCGGGGCGGGTGGTCTCTGGCGCCGGGGCGGTGGCGATGACGGTGCTGCAGGGCAAGATCATCTCCGACCGGTTCAGCGGGAGTGCGTTTTCGGCGGCGATGGCGGTGCTGGTGGGGGCGTTTCCAATCGGCATCGGCATCGCCCAGGTGACCCAGGCGCGGCTGGCGGAGGCGTTCGGGTGGCCGTCTGCCTTTCTGGCGGGGGCGGGGGTGGCGCTGCTGGGGGTGCTGCTGTTCGGGCTGACGTGGCGGCGGGTGCCGGACAGCGGGCCGCGGCCTATGGCTTGGCCCAGCCGGCACGAGATGCTGCTGGTGGCCATCGCCGGGTTGATCTGGACGGCGTTCAATGCTGCGTATCTGAACTATCTGGCGTACATGCCGAGCTTCCTGGCCGGGCGTGGGCATCCGGTGTGGATGGCGGATGCGGTGATTGCGATGGCGACCTGGGGCAACCTGCCGCTGATGCTGCTGGGGGCGGCGCTGGCGGTGCGGTTCGGGCCGACGCGGGTGTTCGTGGCGGGGACGCTGGCTTGCGCGTTGTCGGTTGCGGGGCCGATCGTGCTGGACTGGCCGCTGCTGTGGGGGCTGCTGTTTGGCACGGTGGGGGCGATGCATGGCGGGCTGATCGTGCAGATCGGCACCCTGTCCTGCCGACCAGAGAACCGGGCGGTGGGAATGGGCATATTCTTCACGCTGTATTACCTGGGCGGGACATGGCTGCCGGCGCTGTGCGGCGCGGCGGCGGACGCGGTGGGCGATGCCTCCGGGGCGTTCGCGGCGGCGGCGGCGATGTCGCTGCTGGCGTTACCCTGCTACTGGCTGCACCGGCGTTGGATGGCGCGGCTGGCCTGAACGGGTCAGGCCGTGCCCGCCACACTGGGCGTGCCGTGGGTGCGGATGAGGGCGGCAAACAGTCGCAGTGCGTCGGCGCCGCCGCGGTCGTGCAGGGCGCCGCCCTCCATTTCCGCGGCGAGGCATTCGGCTTGGCTGGCGAGCAGTTCGCCAGCGCGCAGAAGGGCCTCCTGCGCCAGCATAAGCTGCGCATCGCTCGACAAGACAGACCAGTCGCGGGCCATTACGGCATCCTCAGCTTGCCATTTTGGCGTCCAGACCGACGGGCTCAGCCCGCTTGCTCGGGGGGGAGTATGCGGGAGGATGCTTAACGAGTGGTTGCGGCTATTCGAGGATGACGGTGGCGGTGCCAAGGCCGGGGAAGGCGACTTCGACGGTGCAGGGACCGTCGAGCCAGATCGGCGGGGTGACGCTGCCGAGCATGATGACCTGGCCGGCGCGCAGGCCGCCGAACGCTGTGGCGGTGATGGAGCCGGCGAGCCAGGCCAGAGCTGCCAGCGGGTGGCCGAGCAGCTCGCTGCCCAGGCCGGCGGCGCGCTCGGTCCCGTCGATGCTGATGCGGCCCTGGATCGAGGCGAGGCTGAGGCTGCGCCAGGCAGCAGCCGGGGGCGCCAGGATGGCGGCGGCATGGAATATCTGGTCGGCAAGCAGGGTGGGCACGCCGAGGGCGGCGAGGTCGCCGGCGGGGGGCGGGCCGTAGCGGTTTTCCACCAGCTCGATGGCGGCGAACATCTCGCCGACGGCGGCGCCGGCCTGCTCCTGGGTGCAGGGGCCGGGGGGGAGGTCGGCGGCGAGGCGGACGCCGATCTCGCATTCCACGCCGGGGCCACGATAGGCGGCGAAGGGCAGGCGGGCGCCGGTTGGGTGAATATCACGTGCCTGCATGAAGCCGCCGAGGGGGGCGGTGAGGCCGAGATACTCGCGCATCCGCGGCGAGGTGGCGCCGATCTTGAAGCCGCCTGGGGGATCGGATTGGAGCAGGCGTGCCAAAGCAAGCTGGACGGCGGCACCCTGTGCTTCGTCCGCCGGGACAATGGCGGGGGGGAGCGGGCCGGCGGGGCGGCGGGCCGTGCGGGCGTCGCGCAGGGCGGTGGCGGCTTGGGTGGGGTCGAAGCTCATGTGCCTCTCACAAGTTCGTAGAGGGCCACCGTGGCGGCGGCGGAGACGTTCAGGCTGTCGAGAGCTGCGGTGCCGCCGGGCATGGCGATGGAGCAGATCTCGTCGCAGGTCTCGCGGACGAGGCGGCGCAGGCCCTCGCCCTCATTGCCCATGACGAGGGCGACGCGGTGGCTGGCGAAGGCGGGGCCCTTGAGGGGCGCGCCGCCGGCATCCATGCCGACGATCCACAGCCCGGCGGCGCGGAGCGCGATCAGGGTGCGGGCGATATTGACGGCGCGGATCAGCGGCAGGCGCTCCATCGCGCCGCAGGCGGCCTTGGCCATGGCGCCGTTTTCTTCCGGGGCGTTGCGGTCCTGGGTGATGACGGCACAGGCACCGAAGGCGGCGGCGGAGCGGATGATCGCGCCGACATTGCGCGG
>CAMCJI010000080.1 GCA_945874805.1 Asaia bogorensis
GTCAGGCCGACGTTGCGCAGGCTGGGGGTGCGGAAGGTGCCGTCGCGCATGGGCTCGCCGGTCAGCTCGCCGATGCCGCCCCGGCGGCGTACGCCAGTGTCGTGGAAGCCAATTTCCGGCTCGGCCAGTCGGCTGTGCATCACCGTGTCGGTGAAGGTCGGGCCACCGTGGCAGTGGTAGCATTCGAGCCGCTCGCCGAAGAACAGCGCCTCGCCGCGCTTGGCGGCAGGCCCGATCGCGCCGGGCTGGCCGCCCCAGCGATAGGCGTCGTAGGGGCTGCGGAAGGAGGTGATGGCACGTTCGAATGCTGCCAGCGCCTTGCTCAGCGTCTCCAGGGTCATCGCCCCGTCGCGGTCGGGGAAAGCGGCGCGGAACAAGGGCGGATAGCGCGGCTCGGCGGCGAGTGCGGCGAACAGCGCCTCCTCCCGCCCGGCCATCCCGAGTTCGACGGGAAAATGGCCGAACAGCGGGGTGAGCATCTGCGTCTCCAGCCGCGTCTGGGCTGGATTGGCCCAGGTGAGCACCGGCAGATAGGCCGCATTGGCGAGCGCGGGCGGGTTGAGCCGGCCCGGCCTGCCATCCACCCCAGTGGCGACGCGGCGGGGATCAGTGAAGGCCGTGTCCTGTCGATGGCAGCTCGCGCAGGACATGCGGCCATCGGCGGACAGGCGGCGATCATAGAAAAGATGCCGGCCCAGCTCGACCTTGGCGTGGCTCATCGGGTTGTCAGCCGGGACCACCGGCGGCGGCATCCACGCGGGCAGCCCGGCGTCGCGCTGCCAGTCCCAGCCCTGGGCGAGGGCAGGGTGAGCGAGGAGCAGCAGCAGGAGCAGCAGGCGCTTCATCGCGCCCGGAACAGCTGCTGCTGGCCAGCCGGGGCGGTGCCGTAGGGCAGGCCGAGGGCGGGGAAGACCGGCCCGCAATCGGCGTCGCCGGGGAAGGACATGCAGCCTGGCGGCGTGCCGGCCGCGTTCTTTGCGAGGTCGCTGCGCGTGAGGAGGGGCGCGGGGTCGGCGATGACGCTGGTTTTGAGCGGATCGAAGCCGGTCAGGCTGACGGTCAGCCGGTTCGGATTTTGGCAGTCCTGCCCGGGGCTGGTCGGCCCGGTGGCCGCGCACTGCGTGCTGCCGATATGCAGCGCGAAGCCGCCGCTGTCGCCATGCCCTTGCGCAGCCGCCGCATGGCCCGCCGGGGGGGCGCCATGCATCGGCTTGGGAATTTCACCAACGGTCATGAAATCCGCCTTGAGGAACTTGTAGCCGTTCTGCCAGTTCCAGAACATCGCGGTGAAGTTGAACGGCGCCGCTGCCAAGGTCGCATCCTGGTGGTTCAGCGCGGGCGGCAGGCCCATGGTGAAGCGCAGGCCGGTATACGCACCCTCCGGCACCGTGCCGCGCAGGCTGGTGTTGGTGCCGGCCGAACCGCCGGCGGCGCAGGGGCCGCTGCCGTTCTCGAAATCCAGCAGCGCCACGCCCTGCCCCTGCCAGCGGCCGTCGTCCGGCAGCCTGAACGGCACGGCCGTTCCATCGGCGCGAAGCAGTGCGACATCGGTGACGTAGAAGCGGAAATCGCTCGGCATCACGGCCCGCTTGGGTGTGCCGAGCTGGTAGCTCTGGCCGCAGGCGAAGGGCTGCCCTGCGATCTCGGCCACGAAGCGGACTTCGCGCACCACGTCAGCCATTGCGGCACCAGTGCAGAGCAGGGCGGCTAGCCCTGCCAAGGGGAGGGTTTTCATGGCTCGGAGCTCCGTTTGTGGGGTCATGGTCGGACCTCGATGACATCCTCGAGGTCCAGCTTCTCGAAATCGCTGATCAGTACCGACACGACGACCGCCCAGGTGCCGCCAACCGGCACCGGCAGCGCGTCGATCCGCCAGACGCCCTCGCGCAGGACCGCCTGGCGTTCGATCGCCTGGATGCCGGCTTCGGGGTTGGCGAAGGTGACGCTGACCTCGCGCGCGGCCAGCGGGCGGAAGTCGCCGGTTTGCAGGGCAATGGCGATGCTGTTCATGCCGGCGCGGCCGGGGGTGAGGGTGACATCGGCCATGCCAAGGGGATCGTGGAGGTGCGCATAGGCGGGGGCAACGGGGACCGGCAGCGCGCGGGGCGGGGGAGTGAAGCGCCAGCCGGCGGCGATCCCGAGCACCAGCAGCATCAGACCGGTCTCGACCGCGATCGCCCGCCGAAGCCGCCGCGCCCCGGCTGCGGGTTCGCGCATCAGCATCGGCGTCAGCACCAGGCGGTTGCGCAGCGCGATCGCCAGGATCACGCAGACGAGCGCAAGCTTGGCGAGCAGGAGCAACCCGTAGCCGGTGCGCCACAGCGCGTCGACCCGCTCGGCCTGCACCACCGCCAGCACTGCGCCTGCGAGCATCAGCACAGCCAACACAAAGGGGATGATCGCTGAGAAACGCTCCAGTGAGGCGCTGGCCGGATCGGCGCGCAGCGCCCGCCACAACGGCAGCATCGCACCCAGCCATACCGCCAGACCGGTGATATGCAGGAGTACGGCCGGGCGCATCAGCCACTGCGGCGCCGCATTGGCGGCATGGCCGCTGGCCGCCAGCGCCGCGCCGGTCAGCAGCAGCGCAAGGCTCGCTGCCAGTCGTCCCGGCCAGATCGCCGTTGTACAGGCCGCAACGGCGAGGGCCGCGGACAGGCCGAGGCTTGTCGAGGCGCCAGCGGCCCAGGCGCCGGTTTGCGCCAGCCCTTCCAGACCCAGGCCCAGCGCATCCAGCCCCTGTAGCCCGATGAGCCCGATCGCCGCGGCGATCCCGAGCAGCAGCAGGGCGCGCGAGCGCCCGAAAGGTCCGATCCATGCCGCGAACACGGCTCCGCCGACGCCGCCGAGCAGGCCGAGGTAGAGCGCCACGCGCCCCGCCCAGATCGACGCCCGGACCGCCGGATCGAACAGCACCGTCTCCGCCCGCGCCGCATCGTGCCGCCCGACGGCAAACACCAGCGCGCCGGCGACGGGATGCCCGTCGGCCGAGATCACCCGCCAGCTCAGCACATGCGTGCCGGTGCCGAGCGGGGCCGACGGGGCCATGGTCACGCTGGTGTCCTCGCTGCGCACGTCGCGCAGGTCCACCGCTACGCCGCCCGGCCCGATCAGACCGACCACAAGCACAGTGACCGACTCGTTGAACCGCAGCAGCAGCCGCTCCGGCGAGGCCGCCAGTACCGCGCCGTCCACTGGCATGGTCTGCACCAGCCCCGCATGCGCCCAGACGGGGCGCGGAGCGAGGCAGGCGCAGACCAGCAGCAGGACGAGGGCGAGGCGGCGGGGCATCCCCCGCCGCACCGTCAGTGCCCGTGACCGCCGGTGGCCGGCTTGCCGATCTTCAGGGCCGGGGCCGGAAAGCGGTAGTCGTCGCTGCTCTTGCCGGCCGCCGGGATCTCGATCCAGCGCTCGGTCTTGCCGCCTTCGCATTCCTGAACCACCGGCACGTAGATGGTCGTGTCGGCATGCAGGGACTTGGCGAGGTAGCCGCGGAAGGTGAACTCGTCATACCAGGCGTCCGGCAGGTTACCGCCGGCCCAGGAGATCTCGCGCACGCCCTCGGTCAGATTGATTCCGTAATAGTCCTGTGCTTGCTTGTAGGCGCCGGTGGTGGTCGTCAGTGTCCAGCCGGGCTTGGGCATGGGCTTCACGGCGATGACCCCCTCGGGGATCTGCACCTTGACCACGATGGTCGCCGCCCCAGCGCAGCCGTGCGGGATGCGCAAGGTGGCCTTGTAGGTGCTGCCGGCCGGCGCCGTGCCGACCTCCAGTGTCACATGGGCGAAGGCGGGGGCGGCCATCGCCACGGCAGGCAGAACAGCGACGCACAGGGCGCGCAGAAGCTTGGATGTCACGATGTCTCTCCGGTGATCCGACAGAACGCGAGAGCACGGCAAAGGCCGTGCGGGTTCAGATGTCAGTCAGGAGAGGGTTGGTGGAGCGCGCGCACCGGGGCGATAGGGCGGCGGCCCGCGAGGACCTGCGGATTGCGCGGGATCAAGCGCTACCAGCACGGCCGTATCGGTCCTGAGCGGCACACAACCCGGGGAGATGTGCGGCGAAAGCTCGCCGCCCCCGCCGATCTGGCAGACCGGGCAGGCTTCGTGGCCATGCGTCTGTTTCGGCGTCGATTGGTCCGCCGCGCTGTCGGACATCGTGCAGATGCCAGGCAGCGCGAACGGGTCCTGCGCCAGGCGAGACATGGCCTGGACCGTGCCGACAGGCAGCAACATCTGCACCATCACCACCAGCCACACGAAGGGCAGCAGCGTGCGGGCAATCTCGCGGCGGAGAAGGACGCGGTCTTTCATCTCGGGGGAAACTAGAACGCCGGGCCGCGACATGACAACAGCAAACAGGTTGGGTTGCCAGCTGTGCCGCCTGCCCCGGATCACCCTCTCACGCGTGCGCAAGGGTCAGGCGCCGGCAAGACGCTGCGCCGCCTCCATCAGCCTGGTGTTGAAATCGGCAAAGCGGCCGCGGGCGAAATCCACCACGCCGGCCGGCGCTGTTCCGGGAGTGCCAGCGGCCAGCGGCGGTTGGGGGTCGTACTCCGCCACCAGCTGCACGGCCTGGGCATACGCGGTACCGCGCAGGCGCTGCACGATCGTCAGCCCAAGGTCGAGCCCCGCCGACACGCCCGCGCCGGTGATGAACTTGCCGTCCTCCACCACCCGCTCCGCCACCGGCGTCGCGCCGAACAAGGGGAGGATGTCGAGCGTCAGCCAATGGCTGGTCGCGCGCCGGCCGCGCAGCACGCCGGCGGCGGCGAGGATCAGCGAGCCGGTGCACACCGACGCGACGAGCTTCGCGCTCGCCGTGTGGCGGGCGATGAACGCGCGCGTCGGCGCATCCTGCATCGCCGCTAGCGTTCCCTCGGTACCGCCGGGCACGAGCAGGATGTCGAGCCCCTCCTCAACCTCGTCGAAACCCACCGCCGGCACGATCGTCACCCCCGTGTCGGTCTTGAGCGGCGCGCAGGTGGACGCCACTAGGTCGAGCCGCGCCGGGCGCAGCCCGGCCAGCATATGGTGCGGCCCGAACAGGTCGAGCGCGGTGAAGCCGGGGTAGATAAGCATCGCGATCCGCTCGGCTCCACTGCCGGTCGCGGGGACAGTGTTTGTCATGACAGCCTCATATGAAGGTGAGCAGCCGGCGCGGATTGCCGACGGTGATGGCGGTGATTTCCGCCTCGGAAAACCCGCGCGCTGCCATCATTGGCACCACGTTGGCAAAAATGTGCCCATAGCCATGGCCGCCGAACGCCGTGAGCCGCGTCCGGTAGCAGATGTCGTGGCTGATCACGACACGCTCCAGATGCCCGCGCGCGATCAACGCCCGGATCATCCGCAGCCTGGTCGCATCGTTCGGCATGTCGATATCGCCGAGCGAATAGTAAGACTGCTCCTGCCCGAAAAGATCGAACTCGATAACCACCCCGCTGTCGGCCAGTCGCAGCAGGCGTTCCTCGTTGAAGATGGTGCGGTCGATATGGCTGATGATGACTCGGCCCGGATCGGCACCATGCGCTCGCACGAAGGCCGCCACCTCCTGCGGTTGGTCGGGGTCCCGGCCCGGATGCACGTTGAGCGCCGCCCCGGTTTCCTGCATGGCGAGAACGGCCCCGGCCATCACCCGCTTTTCGGTCGCAGTCCACGGCGCCTGGCAGCCGATCTCGCCGATGATCCCGGCGCGCACATCGGTGTTCCAAGCTCCGATCTGGATCTGCTCAACCATCTCGCTGGCGAAGCTCTCCACCGACCGCGCCCGGTTCGCCACCGGCTGGTACTCGTCGACGTAGTGCCCGCACCCCATGATCACGTTCACACCGGCGTCCCGCGCCAGCGCGGCCAGACCGTTCGGCCGTGGATCAAGCCCACCGGACGACAGTTCCACCACCGTCCGGCCTCCGGCAGCGGCGAGGAGCTTCAGCTCGCTCGTCGCCGTCGCCTCGCAGGTCAGCCGGTAGTTGGAGGGCACCTTGCGCTTCCGCGCGTAGTTGATGGCGAAACAGTTACACAGCGTGATCTCCGGTCCCTGATCCGGGTCGGCCCGCATCACTGGCGTGCGGATGTCCCACAACAGGTGTTCATGCATTAGCGTCGGGCCGAGTGTCGCCGGATCGACCAGTCCCAGGACGCCCTGCGCCCAGCCACGCATCGTGTCGCGGGACAACCGCGTCATACTGCACGCGCCGAAATACGGAGGGCGGCGCTGCTGTCGATGTGATCCCTCGGCATTATTCGCTCCCTGATTTCGAGCGACCGTATCGTTGCCGTCGATTGCTGACCAGTGTGACCTGCCGCGACTTCATCTTGCACTGGGACGATCGCGCGACTCGCCCACTCGAACCCGGCGGCGAGCGCCTTGTCAACGCGCTGGTCGCAGGCATCGGTTGGCCGTCGGCATAACCTCGGAAGTCGGAACCCCGATCGTTCTCTATCCTCGGGCTTTCGAGAGTAGCCCCGCCACGGTCCCGCCCCACGTTCCCGGACCCCAGAGCATGTTCGTCCCCGGCAGCGACTGCTGCTCCAGTCACCTTCCCCAAATCATTGTTCTGGCCAATGGCTGGACTTCCTTCAGCGCTCGGGGAGCGCAGACTCATG
Source organism: Asaia bogorensis (assembly GCA_945874805.1). Lineage (GTDB taxonomy): Bacteria > Pseudomonadota > Alphaproteobacteria > Acetobacterales > Acetobacteraceae > CAIRTN01. The sequence goes on from CAMCJI010000080.1 coordinate 6,609, forward strand.
CGCTGCGCCGGGCGTGCGGCGGGTTACCACCTCGCGCCGGCCAGTCGGTCAGCGATCTTCGGCAGGGCCACGTCGCGCAGCCAAGCCATGCCTGCCTTGATGCGATGGGCCAGGGAGGCGCGCATCGGTTTGCCGTCCTGCGGCACGAAGCCCAGCTCATCCCGGAGCGCGTCGATATCCCAGCGCATGCCGGGATTGTTGGAGACGAGGTTGTAGACGCCGAATCTGATCCGCGCGTCATCGATCGCGTGCTCGAAGGCGCGGCACAGATCGCGGTCACTCACCCACATCTGTTGGCCCCAGTGGCCGAAGGGAATCCAGGGGCCGTGCCGGTTGTCGTTCGCGCGCTGGCAGACGCCTATGCGGAAGGCGATGAAGGACAGGCCGTAGCGTTCGGCGAACATCTTGCCGATGCGCTCGCCGAACAGCTTCGAGGCGCCGTAGGGGTTGATGGGTGCGGGGTCCATCGCCGTCGTGAGCCTGTTATCGGCGAAGCGGTGGCCGGCGACGACGAAGTTGGAACTGGCGAAAACGACGCGGCGGACGCCGTGCTGCTGGGCCGCGGCAAGCACGTTCAGCAGCAGGTCGATATTGCGCTCTTGGATGCGCCGCCAGCCAGCGCGCGGGCTGGGGTCGGCGGCGACGTGCAGCACCGTGTCGACGCCGGCGAACTGGCCGGCCCAGGTCTCGTCATAGGCGGTCAGATCGGCCGTCTGGACTTCAGGATCGGCGCCGGGATTCAGGCACAGCAGGCGCAGCGCGTATTTGCCGGTGGGGGCCAGATGGGCGCGCAGCTTGCGGCCGATATTGCCGGTGGCGCCGGTGATCAGCACGGTCTTCATGCGGGTACCCCGTGCTGTGTGGTCGCGACGGTGTGCAGGCGGGCGCCGAGTTCGGCGGGGTCGCAGATCGCTGCGTCCTCGTGCAGCAGGCAGCGGACGATCTGCTCCCGGCCGGGGGCGAACAGCGGGGGCATCGCCGCCTGGCAGCGCGGCATCACATGCGGGCAGCGTGCGGCGAAGGCACAGCCGGTGCCTGCCTGTGCGCCCTGCTCGGCGGGGGCAGCGGCGATGCTGCCCCAGGTGGTTTCGAGATCGGGCCAGGGAATCGAATCGACCAGCAGCCGCGTGTAGGGGTGCAGCGGTGCCTGGATCACGGTTGCAGCGTCCCCCGCCTCCACCACCGCGCCGCGGTAGAGCACGACGATGGTGTCGGCCACGTGGTAGGCGGTGGTGAGGTCGTGCGTGATGTAGATGATCGGGATCGAAAGCTCGGTGTTCAGCGCCCGCAGGCTGCCGAGCACCAAAGCGCGGAGCGAGGCGTCGATCATCGAGACCGGTTCATCGGCGATCAGCAGCTTCGGCCGCAGCAGCAGGGCGCGGGCGACCATCAGGCGCTGGCGCTGGCCGCCGCTGAGCTGGTGCGGGAAGCGGCCCAGCGTGTCCGCGGGGTTGAGGCCGACGCGGGTGCAGGCGGCCTCCATCATTGCCCGCGCCTCGGCTCGCGAACCGGCCAGACCGAACAGGCGCAGCGGCTCGGTCAGCGCGTGGTCGACGCGGTAGAAGGGGTTGTAGACCGCGAAGGGGTCCTGGAAGACGGCCTGGATCTCCCGCCGGTAGGATTTCTGCGCCGCGCCGCGCAGCCGCGCGATGTCGGTGCCGCGATAGCGGATGGTGCCGCTGCTCGCGGGGGTGAAGCCGAGGAGCAGCGAAGCCAGGGTGGTCTTGCCGCTGCCGCTCTCGCCGGCGACCGCGACGATGGGTGCGCGGCCTTCCTCGATGCGCAGGCTGAAGGGGTGCAGGGCGGTGGTGCTGCCGTATTGCTTGCCGGCGGCGTCGAGTTCGAGCAGTGGGGCGGTCATGCTGCCACCTCGGCCAGATGGCAGGCGGCACTGTGATCGCCGCCGTCGAGGGCCGGCCGTTCCGCCCGGCAGCGGTCGGTGGCCAGGGAGCAGCGCGGGTGAAAGGCGCAGCCGGCCGGCAGGCGGGCGAGCGAGGGCGTCACCCCCGGTATACCGCCGAGCACGCCACGCTGCGCCAGTTTCGGGATGCTGCCGATGAGGGCGCGCGTGTAGGGGTGGCGCGGCCGGGTCAGCACCTCGCGGATCGTGCCGATCTCGACGATGACGCCGGCATACATCACCGCGAGGCGATGGACGAACTGCGCCATCAGGCCGATGTCGTGGCCGATCAGGATCAGCGCGGCGCCCGTGCGGTCCTGCTGCTGGCCGAGGGTTTGCATCACCTGCCGCTGGGTCACCACGTCCAGCGCGCTGGTGGGTTCGTCGGCGATGATGACCTTCGGGCCGAGCAGGATGGCCATGGCGATGCAGACGCGCTGCTTCATGCCGCCGGAGAGTTCGTGCGGGTAGCGTTGCAGCACGGAGGCATCGAGGCTGACGCCTGCCAGGGCGGCGGCGCAGATCGCCGCATCGCTGGCAACGCCGTGGTCGATCATCGCGTTTTCCATCTGCCGGCCGATGCGCTGCACCGGGTTCAGCGAGTTCATCGCGCCTTGCGGGATGTAGCTGATGGTGCGCAGCCGATGCTCGCGCATGGCGGTCGGCGGCAAGGCCAGCAGGTCGATCCCATCGACGATGGCGGTGCCGCCCTCGCAACGGCCGGGCGGGCGGAGCATCTGCATCAGCGCCAGCACCGTGGTGGTCTTGCCGGAGCCGGATTCGCCGACCACGCCGAGCCGCTCGCCGGGTGCGACGTCGAAACTGGCGTGATCCACCGCGCGGACGATGCCGGCATCGGTGTGGTAGTTCACCACCAGACCGCGAACCTGCAGGCCGGCGCTCATGTTTTGAGCCCGCGCAGGCGCGGGTTGGCAAGCTCATCGAGGCCGGCGCTGATCAGGAACAGGCCGACGAACAAGATCACCAGCACGGTGATGGGTGCGAGGATCCACCACCACAGGCCCAGCAGGAAGGCCGATTTGTTCATCAGCCAGAAGATCGTCATGCCCAGAGTCGGCTCTGACGGGGTGCCGAGGCCCAGGGCTTCGAGGCCGATGGAGGCGAGCACCGCCTGGGCGACGGCCATGACGAGGTTGGCGGCGAGGAAGGGCAGCAGGTTCGGCATCATCTCGCGGAAGATCACCCGCAGCCCGCCGGCGCCGTTCAGCAGGGCAACCTTCACATAGGGCGCCTCGCGCATCACCAGCACCTGCGCGCGGATCTGCCGCGCCGGCTCGCGCCAGGCCAGCAGGGCGATGGTGATGGCCATGATGGTGGTGCTCATGCTGGTGCGGATGGCCGAGGCGACGACGACGAGCACGAGCAGCGTCGGAATGGTGATCAGCACGTCCACCAGCACCCGCACCACCGCATCCACCCAGCCGCCGCGGTAGGTCGCCAGGAAAGCGATGGTGGTGCCGATCGTGACGCCCAGCACGCCGGCGATGACGCCGATCTTCAGCGTCAGCAGCGTGCCATAGACCAGCACGGCCAGCATGTCCCGCCCGTCCGCATCGGTGCCGAAGGGGAAGTCGGCGTTCGGCGGCATCGAGGGCGGGCCGGTCAGCGGAAAGGCGGAGTCGTAGGGGATGAAGAGCCGGCCGATCAGGGCGAAGGCAAGCAGGCCGCCGATCATCAGCCCGCCCAGCAGCAGGCTCGGGTTGCGGCGCAGATAGTTCACGACGGCACTCCAGGGCGGCGGATGCGGGGGTCGAGCAGCGGGTAGATCAGGTCAACCACCAGCATCGCCAGGGCGATGGCGCAGATCAGCACCAGCACGATGCCGTAGATGACGAAGTAATCCAGCGTCTGGATGGCGCGGAACAGCTGCTGGCCGACCCCGGGATAGCCGAACACGATCTCCACCAGGATGGAGCCGGAGAGCACGTGGCCGAGAGAGAGGGCGAGCAGCGTCACCTGCGGCAGGATGGCGTTGCGCAGGCCGAATTGCAGGAACCGCCGCCTGTTGGACAGGCCGAGGGCTTCGGCGAAGACCATGTAGTCCTCCCCCTGCACCGTCACCATCATGCCGCGCATCGACAGCGCCCAGACGCCGATGGAGGCCACCAGGATCGAGCAGGCCGGCAGGATCGAATGGGTGAGGATCTCCAATACGAGCGAAAAGCTCATGCCCGAGACCGTGCTGATGCCCATGCCCCCGCCGAGCGGCAGCCACTGCAGCACGACGGCGAAGATGTAGATGAGCGTCAGGCCGATCAGATAGAACGGGATGGCCGAGAAGATCATCATGAACGGCACGAGATAGCGGAACAGCCGCGGCGCCTGCCGCCAGACGGTGAGCGCACCCAGCAGCGTGCCCAGCACGAAGGCCAGCAGCGTGGTGGTCAACAGCAGGCCGATCGTCCATGGCAGTGCGCGCACCAGGATCGCCGCCACCCGGGTTGGGTAGTCGGCGATCGAGAAGCCGAGGTCGAAATGCACGATGTCGTTGAGGTAGGCGAGGTACTGCTGCACCAGCGGCCGGTCGAGGCCGAACTTGGTGTTGTAGGCTTTCACCAGCGATTGGATGTCCACCGTGCTGCCGCCGAATTCGGTCAGCGACAGCAGCTTCTCCTCGATCGGGTTGCGCGGGGTGAGCCTTGGCACGAAGAAGTTCAGCGCACTCGCCAGCCAGATGACGAAGACGAACATCACCAGCCGGCGGGCGATGGCGCGAAACTGTGCCATGGGGGCGGGATTCTGCTGCCGGCCTAGGCTTTTTGCAGGCCGAGCAGCATCAGGTTGCCGGTGTTGTGCCAGAATGTCGGGTTGATGTAGGGGTTTGCGTCGTTCGGCCAGCCCTTCCAGTAGGTCGTGTTGAACGGGATGCGGTGGTAGAATTGCGAGACTGGCGCTGCCACCTGCTCGCGCAACCAGATCGTCAGCGCCTGGACGACCAGCGGGCGCACGGCGGGATCTTCGGGGCGCAGCGCCTCGATCTGGTCGATCAGCGCGCTGTATTCGTCATTCTGCCAACGGGCCGGCCAGAACGCGTTTTCGCCGACCGGGCGGAACACCCGCTTGTGATACAGGGCCAGCGTCTGGAACGGATCGTTCACCGAGGCGCCGTGGCCCCAGAGCCACCAGGCCGCCTTGCCGAAATAGACCTCGTTGCGGAAGCCCGGGCGGTTGTTGGCCGCGACCTTGAAGCCGGCGCGGCGGAGCTGTTCGGCGATCACCGGCGCGATCGCGTTCAGCGAGATCGGGTAGTAGAGATCGCCGCCCATCTGTTCGCCGCCGAGGGTCCAGACGCCGCTGGAATCCTTCACCGCGCCAGCCTGCGTCATCAGTGCGTCGGCCGCCTTGGCGTCGTTGTCGGTGATGCGGAACTCCTTGATCTTGGCTTCCATCTCGGTGAAGTACGGGGCCAGGCGGGGGTAGTGCGGGAAGGGCATGCCGGAGACTTCGGCGGCCCCCTGATAGGCGTAGTCCACCGCCTGCTTGCGGTTCAGGTAGAGGCTGACTGCCCGGCGGATGCGTACGTCCTGGAACTGCTTCTGGGTGTGGTTGAACAGCAGCGAGGTCGGCCACCAGTCGATATTGCCGTAGGGTGATTTGTTGCCGGAGAAGGTGGTGATCTTGTTCGGGAACCTGGCAAGCAGGGCTTTCATCACCGGCACATGGGCTTCGAGGATGGTATCGACCTCGTCGCTGGAGATCAGCTGGGCAGCCTGCTCATGCGTGGTGAAGGGGACGAAGATCACCCGCTTCATCGCCGGCAGCGGGCGGAAGCCGGTTTTGGCGCCCCACCAGTCGTCACGCCGGTCGAGGATGATGCGCTCGGGCGTCAGGCTGGCAATCTTGAAGGGGCCGGTGCCGACAGGGCCGTTCGGCAGGCCAGGGGATAGCGCGGTGAAGCTGGCCATGTCGGCCGCCGTGGTGGCGGCGTAGATGTGCTTCGGCAGGATGAACATGCCTTCGGTGAAGCGCACCGTCATGTAGGTGAAGAACCAGCGCGGATTGGGTAGCGTCAGCTCAATGCGCACCGTGTGGTCGTCTACCCGCACGAGTTGCTTAATGTCGCGCGCCATCGCCGAGGAATAGAGCTGGTCGCCCTTGCCCTGGCCGTTCTGCTTGAGGATGTCGAGCGTGAAGATCACGTCGTCGGCGCTGAAGGGGGTGCCGTCGTTCCAGTTGACGCCCTTGCGCAGGCGGACGGTGATCGCCGTGTTGTCGGCGTTGTACTCGTAGCCTTCCGCAAGCCAGGGCACCATCTTGTCGGGCAGCACGCTGTAGAAATACAGCGGCTCCAGCACGAAGGCGACGCTGGAGCGAAGATCGAGCCCGGGATGGAACGGGTTGAAATCGTTGTACTGAGCGAAGGTCGGCGCGCCGCCGGTGGGCTGGCCGGTTGCGATCAGCGTGTCGGCCCGGGCGACCGCGGCGGGCTGTGCCGCCGCGTCGCGCGCGGCTGACCCGATGGCCGCGGCTGCGGCGAGGGTCTGGAGGGTTCTGCGCCGCGTGATCGCGCCTGTGGCGCGGCTGCCGGTCTTGCTCATGACGTTCCCCGTTGTTTTTCTTGTGGTCATCTGGCCGCTAAACTTGATCAAAATATCTTACATATGTCAATCGAACACTTGAAGATTGAGCGAAATTACTGATGGTTGTCTCATGTGATTGCTTTGACGACAATATTTGATCGAATCTGGAATCGGCGATGGACAGCTACCGCCCGACCGATCTCTGCGAGGCGCCTGCGCCAGGCGCTGTTGCAGTTCGAAGTCGAAGAGCTTGTCACCACATCGCGCAACCGCAGGCCATGCCGCGAAGGCCCGCAGCGACCGCATCGCGGCGATCTGCGATGCGGCCGTGGCCGCATCGCCGCCGGCCCAGCCCTGACCGCATGCGGTCAGGGCTTCGTGGCGGTGACGAACGGTACCGCCCCTTCCACCCGGCCGCCGCGGTCTGAGTCGAACTGGCGGATGGGGTGGCGGATGTAGGGGTGGCGGGCGCAGGCTTCCTCATCGAGTTCCAGCCCGAGGCCAGGCAGGTTGGGGATCTTGATCTCGCTGTTGCTGAATTCCAGCGACTCGCGGACGATCTCCTTGCGCCAGGGCACGTCCACCGCGATCGTCTCAAGGATGCAGAAATTCGGGATGGTGGCGGCGACCTGCAGAGTCATCGCGTTCATCACCGGGCCGGTGGGGTTGTGCGGGGCGACCGGCAGGAAGCGGGCGTGGCCCATGGCGGCGATCTTCTGCGCCTCCATCATGCCGCCGACATGGCCGACATCCGGCTGCAGGATGTCCACCGCGCGCTTGTAGATCAGCTCCATGAAGCGTTCCGGCTCGAAATAGCGCTCACCGGTGGCGATCGGGATAGGGCTGGCGGCGCGCACATCGGCCAGGGCGTCGATGCTTTCGGGCGGCACCGGCTCCTCGAACCAGCGCGGCTCGAACTTCGCGAGGGCGCGGGCCATGGCGATGGCGGTGGGCACGTTCAGCCGGCCATGCACCTCGATCATCAGGTCGATATCCCAGCCAACGGCGGCGCGCACGGCTTCGACATTTTCGATGGTGCGGTTGCGGGCTGCCTTGTCCATCTCCAGGTAGGCGTTGCCGAATGGGTCCCATTTCAGGCCCTTGAAGCCCATCGCCACAGCTTCCGTCGCCTTCTGGGCGAATTCCGCTGCGGTGACGGCGCCCCGGAACCAGCCATTGCCGTAGCAGGGCACGCTCTCGCGATGCTTGCCGCCGAGCAGTTCATAGACCGGCACGCCCAGCGCCTTGCCCTTGATGTCCAGCAGCGCCGCTTCCATGCCGCTGAGCGCGCTGCGCAGGATCACGCCGGTGCGCCAATACGAGTTGCGATGCATCAGCTGGATCAGATAGTCGGTGGCGAAGGGGTCCTTGCCGATCAGGAACTCGCCGAGCTCCTCCAAGGCCGCCACCACCGCCTTCTCGTTCCACTCCACCGTGGACTCGCCGAGCCCCTCAATGCCGGAATCGGTTTGCAGCTTGACGAAGATGTAGTTGGCCCGGTGCGCATCGACCAGGAACGTCTTGAAACCGGTGATCTTCATGGCGTTTTCCCTTGCTTTTCGGTGGAGGCACGGCGTTCGGCGGCACTCTCTCCGTCGCCCCAGCGGCGGTCGAGGTCGGGCCAGGGGATGGAGGCGACCAGCAGGCGCGTGTAGTCGTGCTGCGGGTTGCCGATCACGCTGACGGCGTTGCCGCGTTCGACCACATGGCCGCGATGCAGCACCAGCACCTCGTCGGCGACGTGGTAGGCGGTGGTGATATCGTGCGTGATGTAGATGATGGCGATGCCATGCGCGCTGTTGAGCGTGACGATGTTGGCCAGGATCGTCGCCCGCAGGGAGGCATCGACCATTGAGACCGGCTCGTCCGCCACCAGCAGCCGCGGGCGCAGCAGCAGCGCGCGGGCCACCATCAGCCGTTGGCGCTGGCCGCCGCTGAGCTGGTGCGGATAGCGGCCGAGCGTGTCGCCGGGATTGAGGCCGACGCTGTGGCAGGCCTCGGCCGCCAGCTCCAGCGCCTGGGCGCGGCGGCTGGCCAGGCCGAATTCGTGCAGCGGCACGGTCAGCGCGTGGTCCACCGTGTAGAAGGGGTTGTAGGCAGAGAACGGGTCCTGGGTGATCGCTTGCACATTGCGGCGGAACTCCCGCCGCTCCGTCCGGTTCAGCGACCAGACGTCGCGCCCGTCGAACCGGATCGTGCCGACATCCGGCTTGATCAGGCCGAGGAGGATGTTGCCCAGGGTGGTCTTGCCGCTGCCGCTTTCGCCCACCACGGCGATCACCGGGGGGCGGTCGGCGCGCAGGGCCAGGTCGATCGGCTGGAGAGCTGGCGCGGGGTTGCGCCGGAACAGGCCGGCACCGTAGGTCTTGCCGGCGCCTGCCAGTTCCACCAGAGGCGATGGCTCAGGAAGCGGGTTCAAGCGGGGCGCCCTCCAGATGGCAGGCGACGGTACGGCCGGGGGCGACGGCGCGGCTTTCCGGCCGCTCGCGAGAGCAGATGTCCATTGCCATGCGGCAGCGCGGCGCGAAGGCGCAGCCCGGCGGCAGGCGGGCGAGCGAGGGGGTGGTGCCGGGAATGCCGACGAAATGGCCGCGATTCTCGAAGGTCGGCACCGAATCGATCAGCATGCGGGTGTAGGGATGGCGCGGCGTGCGGAACACCTCGGCGATGGTGCCCAACTCCACCAGCCGGCCGGCATACATCACCGCGAGGCGATCGACGAACTGCACCATCAGCCCCATGTCGTGCCCGATCAGAATCAGGCAGGCGCCGGTTTCCTTCTGGAGGCGGCCGAGGGTGGCCATCACCTGGCGCTGGGTCACCACGTCCAGCGCCGAGGTCGGCTCGTCGGCGATGATGAGTTGCGGGCGCAGCAGCATGCCGATAGCGATGCAGACGCGCTGCTTCATGCCGCCGCTGAGCTGATGCGGAAACAGCCCCGCGGTGCGGGCCGGCAGGTCCACCCCTTCCAGCGCCCGCGTGACCGCCGCCGCCGTGGCGGTGCCGCCGTGGTCGATGATGGCGTCACGCATCTGCGCCGCGACGGTCTTGACCGGGTTGAGCGAGTTCATCGCGCCCTGCGGGATGTAGCTGACGACGCGCAGCCGTGCCGCGCGCATCGCCTCGCCGTCCAACGCGCGCAGGTCGGTTCCGTTCAGCATCACCCGCCCGCCGGAGACCTGCCCGGGCGGGCGGATAAGCCGCAGCAGCGCCAGTGCGGTGGTGGACTTGCCCGACCCGGACTCGCCCACCACCCCCAGCCGCTCGCCTGGGCGTACGGCAAAGGAAACCTCGTCCGCACCCAGGATGGCGCCCGTGGCAAGCGGATAGGTGACGGTCAGGCGATCGACGACGAGCCCCTCGCTCATGACGTGCGCTGCCGCAGGCGGGGATTGGCGAAGGCGTCCAGCCCCTGGCTGATCAGGTAGAGCGAGACGAACAGCACCACCAGCATGACGATCGGCGCCAGGATCCACCACCATAGGCCGCGCATGAAGGCGGTGTAGTAGAGCATCCAATAGACCGTCATCCCCAAGGTCGGCTCGTCCTTCGGGCCCAGCCCCAGCGCATCCAGCCCGACGGAGGAGAGGATCGCCGCCGAGCAGGCGAGCACCAGGGCGGCCATCAGATAGGGCAGCAGGTTCGGCAGCATTTCGAGGAAGATGATCTTCGTGCCGCTGCGC
>CAMCJI010000081.1 GCA_945874805.1 Asaia bogorensis
CGATGAGGGAGAGCAACCACGCGTCCATGGGTTAGGACAGCATAACTGCCGCTTGTCGCGCTATCCGCACCACCGCAGATCAGCCCCGCACTATTGCAACCACGCCCCCGCGAAGGCCCCCGGCACCAGGATACCCGCCGCCCACACCAGGGCTGAGGCGATATTGGCCAGCTGAAACCATCGCTGCGGCATGCCGCAAACGCCCGCCACCAGCGGCACCGCCGCCCGCAACGGCCCGAGGAAGCGGCCGAAGAACACCCCCCAGAACCCCCACCGCTCAAAAAACCGCCGCCCCCGTGGCAGCAGCTCCGGCTGGCACGAGAGCGGCCAGATCTGCGTCACCCCTTCCTTGTAATGCCGCCCGAACCAGTAGGAGACCCAGTCGCCCATAAACGCGCCGATCACCGCGGCCCCCCAGACCGGCCAGAACGGAATCCCGCTCGCCCCCAGCAAAGGGCCGATGGCGAACAGGATCGCGGTGGCCGGCAGCAGCAGCGAGACGAAGGCAAGCGACTCCCCGAACGCCAGCGCGAACACGATAGGCGCCGCCCAGGCCTGGTGGTCGCGCAGGAACTGCAGAACGGGTTCGGTCAGCGATTCGATGGCGGTCACTCCCGGGGACGCGCGCCTGTATCACACGCCTCGGCTCTCCCGGCGATGACGGAATGCTTACGCCCGCGCGCGGGTTACCAACCGCCCGGCCCGCGCCTCGGTCGCGCCCTGGCCGTGCACATAGGCGCTCTGCCCGGCCACCCAGGTCTCCAGAATGCCGATCGCCGGGCGCGTCGGGTGGTCGAAATCCGCCGAGTCCTTCACCGTCAGCGGATCGAACAGCACCAGATCGGCGAAGGCACCCGGGCGGATCACCCCGCGATCAGCCATGCCGAACACCTGCGCCACCCGCCCGGTCATCTTGTGGACGGCCGTCTCCATCGAGAACAGATTCAGCTCGCGCGCGTAATATCCGAGCACGCGCGGAAAGCACCCCCACAGCCGCGGATGCGGAAACCGGTCATGCGGCAGCCCGTCCGACCCGATCATCGACAGCGGATGCTGCATGATCCGCCGCACATCCGCCTCCTCCATCTGAAACAGGATCGCCCCCGCCGGCAGCAGCCGTTCCGCCGCCTCGCGCTGACTGCAATTCCAGCCGCGCGCGATATCGGCCAGCATCCGCCCCTCCATCTCCGGATGCGGCACGGACCAGGCGATCTTCACCGGAATGTCCTCGCGCACCCGCGCCGGCATCAGCACGGTCGAGCCCGCATAATACGGATACACGTCGAAATCGACGCGATGCGTCTCCGCCAGCCGCTCGATCAGCGCCAGCGTCTCCACCGAACGGCCGAAATTCTCCGGCATCGAGCATTTGTGGTGGCTGATGACGACCGGCACATCCGCCCCCTGCCCGATCGCCACCGTCTCGTTGATGCTGTCCAGCACATGATCCGCCTCATCGCGCATGTGCGACACATAGATGCCGCCATACTGGCGCAGCGCCTGCGCCACCGCGATCACCTCATCGGTCGGCGCCATCATGTTCGGCGGATAATACAGCCCGGTGGAGAAGCCGGACGCCCCCTCGGCCAGGCATTCGGCCAGCCGCCGGCGCATATGCTCGGCCTCCGCGTCGCTGGCCGGGCGATTGACGTCCCCCGCCATCGCCTCCACCCGCAGCGACATGTGGCCGATCATCGCATAGGTGTTCACCGGCGACGGATCGCGCGCCAGCCGATCCGCATACTCACCAAAACTGCCAAACGTCCACCAGCTCTCATCGCCCAGCAGATCCAGCGGCGGAATCGGCCGCTGCGCCATCCGCACCGGGCTAAGGCTGATCCCGCAATTGCCGACCACGACGGTCGTCACACCCTGGCTCATCTTGCACAGCATGCATTCCGGCCCGCAGAGCACGGCGCGGTCGTCATGCGTATGCGCATCGATGAAGCCCGGCGCGATCGCCTTGCCGCCGGCAATGATCTCCCGATCGCCCGACCAGCCCGAAAGATCGCCCGTCGCGGCAATCCGCTCCCCGCTGACAGCCACATCCCCGCGCGTGCGCACGGCCCCGGTGCCATCGAAAATGACGGCATCACGGATGATCAGATCGCAGCGCAGGCTCATGGCGGGTTCCTTGATTGTTCAGCGAAGGGAGGCAAGGCAAGTGGCAGGAAGGGTCTTCTTTTTTGAAAAAAAAGAAGCAAAAAACTTATCTCACTGGCTTCGCCATCGAGGCGAATATGCGATTGAAACGCAGGCGAAGCCAAAAAATCCCACGTCAAGAACCAATCCCGACGCCAAAGTACCAACTAAACGGATAAAGTTTTTTTGCTTCTTTTTGTTCACAAAAAGAAGATTCTTACTTCCTAATCTCGTCCGTCTTCTCCAAATCAACGACGCCCAGCCCATCCACCACCACCCGATACAGCGCAAGCGCGTTCTCCACGCTCACCAGCCCATCCCGCACATCCCGCCCGACCAGCGCCGGATCGCGCGTTGCCGGATCGCCCATGCCGCCGCCGCCCGGCAGCAGCAGCAGCAGCCGCTCGCCGTCGGGGATGGTCTGGAAGCCCTTGGTGCGCAGTTTCGTGCCGCTGCGGGCCAGCGTGACCACCCCCGGTCCGCCCAGCCCGCCGCCGTCGCGGCCTTTCGGCGGGTTCGAGACCCGGTCGAAAATCGCGTTGACGGCGAATTCCAGCTCGCCCTTGGTGCCGATCTCCATCACCTGCCCGAAGCCGCCGCGGGTGTGCCCGGCGCCGGCGCTGTCCGCGCGCAGTTCCTTCTTCCAGAAGATCAGCGGCGCGATGTTCTCGGTGGCCTCCACCGGCATGGTCCGCACGCCGGAGGGAAAGGCCGTGCCGTCCAGCCCGTCCTGCGTGCGCCGCGCGCCGGTGCCGCCGGAGTTGAAGGTGATGGCTTCGAAGTCTGCCACCACCGCCTTGTTCCCCCGCGCCTGGCCGCTCACCCCCGCCCCCCCGCGCAACGGTGGATTCCACAGGCACGACGACCCCTCGGCCGCCACCCGGTCCGGCACCACCTGGTGCAGGCAGCCCATCATCAGGTCCGGCAGCAACTGCCCGGTGACATGCCGCACGGCGACGGGATAGGGCCGCGGCGCGTTGAGAATGCAGTCGGACGGAATGCTCATGCGAAACGGCGCCAGCGAGGCCCAGTTGTTCGGAATCTCAGGCGCCACCACCACCTTGATGCCGAAGCACGCATAGGCCCGGCAATAGGCAGCCGGCACGTTGATGCCGCGCTGCGAATAGCCGGACGTCCCGGCGAAATCCACCTCGATCGCGTCGTCGAGGATGGTCATCGCCGCATGCAGCGTCACCGGCTCCTCATACCCATCGGAGACGATGCTGTTGCGGAAAGTCCCCTTCGTGAGCTTGCGGATTTGCGCCAGCGTCGCAGTCAGCGAGGCTTCGAAGATGAACTCGGCCAGCGGATCGATGCTGTCCATCGCGAACTCGTCCATCATCTGGACGAGGCGCTTGGCCCCCGCATCGTTGCAGGCGCATAGCGAATACACGTCACCCTCAAGCTCCACCGGCAGGCGGGAGCCGGCGCGGATGAAGTCGAAGAAGGTCTCGTTCGCCACCCCCTGATCGAAGCATTTGACGATCGGGATATAGATCCCCTCCTCGAACACCGACCGCCCCTCCGGCCCCATCCCCAGCCCGCCGATATCGATGACATGCGCGGTATTGGCGAACAGCCCGACGATCCTGCCGCCGCGAAACGCCGGCGTCACCACGGTGAGGTCGTGCAGATGCCCGGTGCCGAGCCAGGGGTCGTTGGTGATGTAGTGATCGCCCGGCTTCATCGTCGCCGCCGGAAACTTCGCCAGGAAATGCCCGACGGACTCCATCATCGAATTCACATGGCCGGGCGTGCCGGTGACCGCCTGCGCCAGCATCCGCCCCCGCAGGTCGAAGATGCCCGCCGAGAGGTCGCCCGCCTCGCGCACCGTGGTGGAAAACGCAGTGCGGATCATCGTCTGCGCTTGCTCCTCCACCACCGCGATCAGCCGGTTCCACATGATCTGACGCTGGATGCCCTCAAGTGCGGCGTTCATGCGGCAACTCCACGCAGCAGTTCGATGTAGCCGAGGCTGTTGATCCGCGCCGTCCAGCCCGGCCCCACCAGCGTCGAGGTCTCGTCCTCGGCGATGATCGCAGGCCCAGCCAGGGTCGCCCCCAGCGCCATCGCGGCACGGTCATGGATCGCCCAGGCGGTCACTTCCCCGGTGACGGTATCGCGCACCTGCTGGCTGCGCGCGGCCACCGCCACGCTGCCCGCCCCCTCCACCGGTGCCGCGGCCGGGGCCTCCACCACGGTGGCGACAACCACCGCATAGCTCATGATCTCCACGTCCGATCCCGGCACCGGCCGGTCGTAGAACCGGCTGTATTCCCGGTCATAGGCCGCGCGGATCTCCGCCACATCCGCCTGCGCCAGCGTGCGCGCCGGCAGCGGCACCGGGATTTCGTGCCCCTGCCCCACGTAGCGCATGAAGGCGATGCGCGTCTGCGTCGTCGCCGCGCCGAAGCTGCCGGCGGCGACGACCTCCATCGCCTCGCGCGTCATGTCGGCCAGCAGCGCGTTCACCGCGGCCACATCGAAGGTCGAAAACCGCTGATACAGGCTGCGCACAACCTCATAGCCAACCGGCGCGCGCAAAAACCCGATGGCCGAGCCCACCCCGGCGCCGGAGGGCACCAGCACCCGGTCGATGCCGATCTTCTCCGCCACCCGGCAGCCATGCACCGGCCCGCCGCCGCCGAAGGCGATCATCGTGCGGCCCTCATAGACCTTGCCGGATTCGATGGCGTGCACGCGCGCCGCATTGGCCATGTTCTCATCGACCATCTCAACCACGCCGAGGGCCGCCATCTCCGGCGCCAACCCCAGCTTCACCCCCACCTCGGCGGCCATCGCCTCGCGCGCGGGTGCGGCGTGCAGCGTCATCGCCCCACCGGCAAACCGCGCGGGGTCGTAGCGCCCGAGCAGCAGATTCGCGTCCGTCACCGCAGGCTTCGCCCCGCCGCGCCCATAGCAGGCCGGGCCCGGCATCGCCCCCGCACTCTCCGGCCCCACGCCGATCCGCCCCATCGCGTCCACATGCGCGATCGAGCCGCCGCCCGCACCGATCTCCACCATCTCGATCACCGGAATCCGCAGCGGCAGCCCCGAACCCTTGCGAAACCGCCCCACCCGCGCGACCTCGAAGCTGCGCGAGGTCTGCGGCCGGAAATCATCGATCAGGCAGATCTTCGCCGTGGTCCCGCCCATGTCGAAGCTGAGCACCGCAGGCAGCCCGCATTGCCGCGCCACGAAGGCCGAGAAGATCGCCCCCCCCGCCGGCCCGCTCTCCACCAGGCGGATCGGAAACCGGCACGCCGTGGCAATCGTCGTCAACCCGCCGCCGGAGAGCATCAGGAAGATCGGCGCCGCCAGCCCCATCTCCCGCAACCCCGCCTCCAGCCGCGCGAGATAGCCGGCCATCAGCGGCTGCACATAGGCATTGGCGGCGGCCGTCGAAAAACGCTCCCACTCGCGCATCTCCGGCGAGACCTCGCTGGCCAGCGTCACCGGCACATCCGGCAATTCCTCCGCCAGGATCGCCCGCACCCGCTGCTCATGCACCGGATTGACGAAGCCGTGGATGAACCCCACCGCCACGCTGCGCACCCCCTCGCGCCGCAAAACCGGCACCAGCGCCCGCACCGCCGCCTCATCCAGCGGCAGCAGGATCTTGCCGGTATTGTCCATCCGCTCCGGCACCGGCAGCCGCAGATGCCGCGGCACCAGCGGCGTCGGCAGGGTGATGTTGAGGTCGTACTGGTCGTAGCGGCTCTCATTGCCGAGCGCCAAAACGTCGCGGAACCCCTCGGTGGTGATCAGCGCCGTCGGCGCGCCCTTGCGCTCGATCAGCGCATTCGTCGCCAGCGTCGTGCCGTGGATGAGGATGGAGATGTCGCCCGGCGTCAGCCCGGCCGCGCCCAGAATGGCCGCCACCCCCTCCAGCACGCCGCGCTCCGGCGCCTCCGGCGTGGTCAGCACCTTGGCGGTCACCCGCGCCCCGCCATGTTCCAGGGCCAGATCGGTAAATGTGCCGCCGATATCGACAGCCAGGCGCGCAGCGGCCATGAGAGCTTATGCCATCCGTTTTCGTGACCCCCGCAGTCAACCGGCTGCGACCCGCGATGACAAGGCCCCCTTCCGCAACCCCACCACCGCAGGCATTGTCCCCCCAAAGCTGCGGGAGGAGCCCGACGATGACACGACCCACTCTGCTGGTAACCCGCTGCCTGCCCGAGCCCGTCTCGGAGCGCGCCCGCGCCGAGTTCGACGCCCGCCTCAACCAGCCGGACATCGGCTGGACCGGCCCCGAGATCGCCGCCCTCGCCGAGGGCGCGGACGCCGTTCTCTGCTTCTCCTGCGACCGGCTGGACGCCGCCGCCATCGCCGCCCTGCCGCCCACGGTAAAGGTGCTCGCCACCTGCTCCGCCGGCTACGACCATATCGACATGGCCGCCTGCCGCGCCCGCGGCCTGCCCGTCACCAACACCCCCGAGGTCCTCTCGGTCGCCACCGCCGAAACCGCGATGATGCTGGTGATGATGGCCGCACGCCGCGCCGGCGAGGGCGAACGCCTCGTCCGCTCCGGCAAATGGACCGGCTGGGCGCCGATGCTCCTGCTCGGCACCCAGATCTCCGGCAAGCGCATGGGCATCCTCGGTATGGGCCGCATCGGCCGCGAGCTGGCGAAGATGGCGCGCGGCTTCTCCATGGAAATCCACTACCGCAACCGCTCCCGCCTCACGCCGGACCTCGAACTCGGCGCCACCTACCACGACAACGACGACAGCTTCCTCGCCGCCTGCGATGTCCTGGTCCTCACCGCCCCCGGCGGCGAGAGCACCCGCAAATGGGTCAACGCCGAGCGCCTCGCCAAACTCCCCCGCGGCGCCATCTTCGTGAACGCCGCCCGCGGCACCCTGGTGGACGACCCCGCTTTGATCGCCGCCCTGCACAGCGGCCAGGTCGGCTTCGCGGGGCTGGACGTCTATGACGGCGAGCCGAACATCAACCCCGGCTATCTCAGCCTGCAAAACGCCGTGCTGCTGCCGCACATGGGCAGCTCCACCACCGAAACCCGCGCCGCCATGGGCATGCTCTCGCTGGACGGCATCCAGGCAATCCTTGAGGGCCGCACCCCGGGCAACCTGATCGCCTGACGTGGTCGACTCCCGCCAGGCCTGGCTGCGCCTCATCGTCGCCCTCATCGTCTGCACCATCGGCGGCGTCGGCATGTGGTCCGTCGTCGTCGCCCTGCCGTCGGTGCAGGCGGAATTCGGCGTCAGCCGCGCCGAGGCCTCCTTCGCCTACACGCTGACGATGGCCGGCTACTCCCTCGGCGGCGTCGCCATGGGCCGGCTGGCCGACCGCTTCGGCGTCGCCATGCCCATCCTGTTCGGCACCGCAGCACTCGGCCTCGGCTACCTCGCCGCCGGCCTGTCGGACAATATCTGGCAGTTCGCCCTCGCCCAGGGCCTGCTGATCGCAGCCCTCGGCAGTTCCGCCACCTTCGGCCCGCTGATGGCCGACACCTCGCTGTGGTTCCTCAAGCGGCGCGGCCTCGCGGTCGCCATCTGCGCCTCGGGCAACTACATCGCCGGCGCCATCTGGCCGCCGGTCATCACCCACTTCACCGAGCTCTACGGCTGGCGCGCCACCCACATGGGCATCGGCGTCTTCTGCGTGCTGACGATGGTGCCGATGGCCCTCATGCTCCGCCGCCGCCCCCCGATCCAGGCCGCCGCGGCGGACGCCGCCGCCGTCGCCGCCCGCGGTGCCGCCGTCGGCCTCTCGCCCGGCATGCTGCAAACTGTGCTGGTCACCGCAGGCCTGTCCTGCTGCATCGCCATGTCGATGCCCCAGGTCCACATCGTCAGCTACTGCGCCGACCTCGGCTACGGCGTCGCCCGCGGCGCGGAGATGCTCTCCCTCATGCTCGCCTGCGGCGTCATCTCCCGCCTCGCCTCCGGCTTCATCGCCGACCGCATCGGCGGCCTGCAAACCCTGCTGCTCGGCTCCTTCCTGCAGATGGTCGCCCTCTGCCTCTATCTGATCTCGGACGGTCTGACCTCGCTCTACATCGTCTCCGCCCTGTTCGGCCTGTTCCAGGGCGGCATTATCCCCAGCTACGCCATCGTCGCCCGCAGCCTCTTCCCCGCCGCCGAGGCCGGCGCGCGCGTCGGCATCGTGCTGATGTCCACCATCGCCGGCATGGCCGTCGGCGGCTGGCTCTCGGGCGCCATCTTCGACCTCACCGGCAGCTACCAGGCCGCCTTCCTCAACGGCATCGCCTGGAACCTTGTCAACGTGGCGCTGATCGCCATGCTGCTCTTCCGCGTCCGCCGCCTGACCAGGAGCTTCGCATGACCCCCGACGACACCGCCCTCGCCGACCGCCTCGTCACCCGCTTCTTCCGCTACCTCGCGGTGACCAGCCAGAGCGACGCCAGCGCCACCACCGTCCCCAGCACCCCCACGCAATGGGACATGGCCCGCCTGCTGCAAGCCGAGCTGCAAGCCCTCGGCCTCGCGGACATCCATCTCGACGAGCACTGCGTGCTCACCGCCCGCCTCCCCGCCACCGTCCCCGGCGCCCCGCGCATCGGCTTCTGCGCCCATATGGACACGGTGGACGTCGGCCTCTCCCCCCACATCCACCCCAAGCGCGTCCACTTCACCGGTGCGGACATCTGCCTGAACCCCAAGCTCGACATCTGGATGCGCACCGCCGAGCACCCCGAGATGCTCCCCTACATCGGCCAGGACATCATCGTCACCGACGGCACCTCGGTCCTGGGTGCCGACAACAAATCCGCCGTCACCATCCTGATGGACCTCATGGGCGAATACACCCGCGACAAACCCCCGCACGGCGACATCGTCCTCGCCTTCGTCCCCGACGAGGAAATCGGCCTGCGCGGCGCCAAAATCATGGACCTCGCCCGCTTCCCCGTCGATTTCGCCTACACCATCGACAGTTGCGAACTCGGCGAATTCGTCTTCGAAACCTTCAACGCCGCCCAGGTGAACATCGTCATCGAAGGCGTCACCGCCCACCCGATCTCCGCCAAAGGCGTCATGGTCAACCCCGTCCTCGTCGCCACCGACCTCGTGTCCCGCTTCGACCCGCTGGACACCCCCGAACACACCGAAGGCCGCGAAGGCTACACCTGGGTCACCAACATCAGCAGCAACGCCGCCACCGCCACCGTCAAAGCCTCCCTGCGCGACTTCGACCCCGCCGGCCTCGCCGCCCGCAAGGAAGCCGTCCAAGCCCTCGTCGCCGCCACCCAGGCCGCCCACCCTCGCGCCAAACTCACCTGCACCATCGAAGACAACTACCGCAACATCGCCGACAGCCTCGGCAACGACCGCCGCTGCCTCGACCTCCTCGAACGCGGCTTCGACTCGCTGGGCATCGAAAAACGCGTCATCGCCGTCCGCGGCGGCACCGACGGCTCAGCCCTCTCGATGCGCGGAGTCCCCACCCCCAACTACTTCACCGGCGGGCTGAACTTCCACTCACGCTTCGAAACCCTGCCCATCCCGCCGTTCCTGGCGGCCTACCGCCTGACGGACCGTCTGTGCCGTCTCGCGGCGGGGTAGGAAGGCAAGTGGCAGGAAGATTCTTCTTTTTGTGAACAAAAAGAAGCAAAAAAACTTTATCCGTTTGGGCTGGCTCTATCCACCACGCCCCGTCATCCTGAGCCCTTGCGAAGGACCCACGCTTTTTACTTTCCGCAGACCACCACCAACGGAGTATTCATGGCTTCGCCGATAGCCGGATAAATGGCGTACAAAACGGCGAAGCCATAAAATCCCCTCACCTCACGAACCAACGCGGCTCCGCAACCCCACCCAACGAACAAAGTTTTTTTGCTTCTTTTTTTCCAAAAAAAGAAGACCCTTCCCTAAACCCCGCCTTCACTTCGCCTTCGCATAACTATCCCGCAACCCCACCGTGCGGTTGAACACCAGCGCCCCCGCCCGGCTGTCCAGATCCGGCGCAAAATACCCCGTCCGCTCAAACTGCACCGTCTCCCCCACCGGCGTCGCCGCCAGCGCCGGCTCCACCAGCCCGGACAAAACCTCCAGCGACTGCGGATTGATGTCCGCCATCACATCCCCGTCCGCGCCCGGATCAGGTCGCGCAAACAGCGTGTTGTACAGCCGAATTTCGGCCGGAACCGCGTCGGCCTCGGCAACCCAATGGATGGTCGCCTTCACCTTGCGGTCGTCCGGCGCGTTGCCCCCGCGCGTCGCGGGGTCGTAGGTGCAGCGCAGTTCCACCACCTCGCCGGCGGCGTTCTTCACCACGCCCACGCAGGTGATGAAGTAGCCGTAGCGCAGCCGCACTTCCCGGCCCGGGGTGAGCCGGAAGAACTTCTTCGGCGCATCCTCCATGAAGTCGTCCTGCTCCACATACAGCACGCGCCCGAAGGTGATGGGCCGGCTGCCGTCCTGCGGCCGGTCGGGATGGTTCGCCGCCTCCAGCGTCTCCGTCTGCCCCTCGGGATAGTTCTCGATGACGACGCGCAGCGGCCGCAGCACTGCCATCCGCCGCGCCGCGGTCGGGTTCAGCGCCTCGCGGATGCAGTATTCGTAGAGCCCGAGATCGACGACGGAATTCGCCCGCGCCACACCGACGCGCTTGACGAAATCCCGCAGCGCCGCCGCCGGCACCCCCCGCCGCCGCAGCCCGGCGATGGTCGGCATGCGCGGATCATCCCAGCCGGCAACGACACCATCGCGCACCAGCGTCGTCAGCACCCGCTTGGACAGCACGGTGTAGCCCAGGTTCAGCCGGGCAAATTCATACTGCCGCGGCCGCGCGTTGACCGGCAGGTTGTCGAGGCACCAGTCGTACAACGGCCGATGCGCCTCGAACTCCAGCGTGCAGATCGAGTGGCTGATCCCCTCGATCGCGTCGGACTGCCCATGCGCGAAGTCATACGTCGGATAAATGCACCAGGCGTCGCCCGTACGCGGATGATGCGCATGCAGAATCCGGTACAGCACGGGATCGCGCATATTGATGTTGCCCGACGCCATGTCGATCTTCGCCCGCAGCACCCGCGCCCCGTTCGGGAACTCGCCGGCCCGCATCCGCGCGAACAGATCGAGATTTTCGTCCATCGTCCGCTCACGCCAAGGGCTGTTCCGCCCCGGCTCCGTCAGCGTGCCGCGCATCGCCCGCATGTCGTCCGGGCTGAGATCATCCACATAGGCCAGCCCGTTGCGGATCAGATGGCACGCCCACTCGTACAGCCGTTCGAAGTAATCCGACGCAAAATACAGATGCTCGCCCCAGTCAAAACCCAGCCAGCGCACATCCGCCTGGATGGCATCGATGAACTCCTGCTCCTCGCGCGTCGGATTCGTATCGTCGAACCGCAGATGGCAAACCCCGCCGAATTCCTCCGCCAACCCGAAATTCAGGCAGATCGACTTGGCATGGCCAAGATGCAGATACCCGTTCGGCTCCGGCGGAAACCGGGTGACCACCTGAGACACGCGGCCTTGCGCTAGGTCCTCCGCCACAATATCGCGAATGAAATCGCGGTTTTCGGCCAAACCGGTCGTGTCGCCTGAAGCCATGATCGAAAGCCCGTCGATTGTTGAAAGCGCGCCAACCTACACGCCCCCAGCCGCCACGTTAACCACCTCCCTCATTCGCCCGACAATCCGAACGGACGTGAAGCGGCAGGGAGGCAAGGAAGTCTTCTTTTTGTGTACAAAAAGAAGCAAAAAAACTCTGTCCATTGGCGCCCGGCTGACACTCAGAAACCCCGAAGCAGCCCGAGGGCTTCGCCGCCAAGCCACACCGACCTGTCCGAAGCCGGCGAAGCCAAAACCCCCCCCGACACGAATCCCGTCCCGAAGCCCCACCCCAATGGACAAAAGTTTTTTGCTTCTCTTTTTCAAAGAAGAAGACCCTTGCCTCCCAACCCCTCGCCCCCCTCCCGTCCCCACTTCCACCAGGACCGCAAACCGGCAGATACTTCCCCAACGCCCGCCGCGCCGCACCAGAAGGCATCCCCAGCATGACCGTTCTCCTCCAGGCCAGCTTCCCCCGCACTCTGGACGCCCTCGTCGCCCGCTTCGCCACCGCCCCGCGCGGCACCCGAATCGAGGCCTGGCTGTTCGAGGACGAGGCCCCCCGCCGTGCGGCCGAAACCTGCCTGCGCGGCGTGGGTGTGGAGGCGAAAATCCGCAGCGCCTACAAGCCGCTTTTGCATTTTTTCCTGGAAGAAACCCGTCTTCAGGGCCTGCAAACCGTCGCCATCACCACCCCCGCGGGGGGCGCCCGCCGCTGGCGGCTGGAGGCGTACCCGCTCGCCGGCCTGCTCCCCGGCACCCTCACCTTCACCGACGGCACAGCCCCCCATACCTACCTGATCTCGCTCAACGGCGGGCTCGCGGAACCGGTTTTTGCCCCCAACAAGGCCATCACCGACCATCTCGGCGAGCCCGCTTTGGCCCCCACCGGCTGGCTGCGCGTCACCGCCCCGGGCGGCACAGTCACCGAGAACGGCCCGCTGGAGAGCGAGCACGAGGCCCTATACGCCGCCGCCATGGCCGCGATTGCCGCCCACCCCTGGCCCGCCACCCCGCCCTTCTTCCGCACCCTGGCCATCGACGCCGACCTGCCGGGCATCGAGCGCCCGCTGCCCTACCACGATGAGGTCATCTCCTCCCGCGAAGCCCTGCACGAGGATTTCTACTTCTCCATCCTGGAACTGCTGAAGCACCGCGCCGGCCTCCCACCTGGCGACCGCACCCTGCAACCCGGCCAGATCGTCCCGGACATCCGCGAGGGTCAGGCCGACGCCCGCATCCGCATCACGCTCGCCGACGCCCCAGGCGACTACATCCTCACCGGCCCCACCTCGCTCGACCACGCCGACCGCCCCCTCACCCCCGCCCAGATCGAGAGCGAACTGGCGGCCATCGGCGGCGACGCCTTCACCTTCCCCTCCGTCCAGGGCCGGCCGATCGACGGCACATTCCTACCCGGCGATGCAGCACCCATCGTCATCACCGCCGGCCAGCACGCCAACGAAACCTCCGGCCCCATCGGCCTGCTCCGCGCGGCGAAACTGCTGAGAAACCAGGGCAGCCTCGCTTTGATCCCCTGCAAGAACCCGGACGGCTACGCCCTGCACCACCGCCTGCGCGCCGCCAACCCCCGCCACATGCACCACGCCGCCCGCTACACCGCCTTGGGCGACGACCTCGAATCCCGCGTCTCGCCGCCCTACCTCGAGCGCGAGGCCCTGCTGCACGCCATCCGCATCACCGGCGCCCGCCTGCATCTCAACCTGCACGGCTACCCCGCGCATGAATGGACCCGCCCGTTCTCCGGCTACCTCCCCCGCGGCTTCGAGCTCTGGACGATCCCCAAGGGTTTCTTTCTCATCATGCGCCACCGCCCGGGTCTCGCCGCGGAGGCCGAGGCCCTGACCATCGCGCTCGCCGCCAAACTCGCCGAAGACCCCGCGCTGGCCGCCTACAACGCCGAACAGCTCGCCACCTGGCACGCCCATGCCGGCGCCGTCCCCTTCCCGGTCCACAGCGGCATCCCCTGCCTGATCGGCGAACACGCCACCCAGCCCGTCGATTTCACCATCATCACCGAGTACCCGGACGAGACCATCTACAACGACGAATTCCGCCTCGCCCACACCACCCAGATGCGCGCGGTCCTGGCCGCAGTCGAGCTGTTCCGCACCCCCACGTCGTAGGGTGCAGTCCCGCTGGGACTGCACCAGACTTGCTCGGGCTCACAGAATAATTACCCAACAAAGAAAATAACCCTTGGCGCGGAACTGCCACCCATGGCATAGCACAAACCATGAACGAACCCGCCGCCAACCCCTTTTCAGGACTGAAGGCCACCCTGGCCCGCCTCCTGTACGGCGGCTGGCTCGGCCTCCTCCTCAGCCTGATCTACCGCCGCCGCATCACCGCGGCGCTCACCGCACTGGAATCCCTCTTCGCCCAGTGGCAGGCGGGCACTCTACCCGTCCCCACGCCCACCCCGGCCCCGAAAGCCCCGCGGCTGCGCGCGTCGGCAGCCCATACCCCAGCCACGCCCCGCGCTGGCCGCAAACGGGCCACCCGCCCGCACTCCGTCCCGGCGAAGCCCGTGCGGCCTCCGTCAGTGGCATCCGCCCCCAGGATCCACCTCACCCCGCGCGCGATTCGCCTACCGCCGAAACATGCCCGCATTCAAAAAGGCCCGATGGGGCTGAGGCTCTCGCACGCCTTTTTTGTTACGATATCGTAATTAACGAGGCTTCCACTGCTCAATCCACAAGGTAGAAAGCCCCGGCATCGGCGGCGGCACCACCCCGGCGATGCTGCGGTTCATCACCATCGGCGAGGTGAGCATATAAAGCGGAATCACCGGCAACTCATCGGCCGCCACTTCCAGGATATCCCGCCACTGCCGTTTGCGCTCCACCGGATCCAGCGCCGCCCGCGCCGCCATCAAGGCCGCATCCATCTTCGCGCTGCGCAACCCGAACGTATTGCTGCCGATCCAGTTGTTCGCCTCGGACGGAATGAACGTCGAATGGAACCGCACATACGGCACCCAGTCCGGCGGCGGCGTGTAGGACAGCAGCGCCACCCCCTGATACTTGCGATACCGCAGCAACTCGCCGATCAAAACCCGCGTCGGCACATTGCCGATCACCAGCTCCACCCCGATCGCCTTGAACTGGCTCTGCATCACCTGTTCCAGCAGATCGTTCAAACGGTTGCCGGACGCCGCCGCAATGTCGATGGAAAGCCGCCGCCCATCGGCCGCCCGCATGATCCCATCCGCGCCAGGCTTGAACCCCGCCTGCTCCAGCAGCGCCCGCGCCGCCTTCGGGTCATAGGCCGGCGTGCGGATGTCCGGATGCGCCCCGAACTCCCCAGCCGTCAGGAAGCTGTCAGCCACCGGCACCCGCCCCTCGAACAGCCGTGCCACGATCGTCTTGCGGTCGATCGCCATGGCGAGCGCATGCCGCACCCGCTTGTCATCCAGCGGCCAGACATCCTGGCGCACATAAAGCTGCTGTACACCGAGCGACGGCAGGATCTGCACATCGAACTTCGCCTTGTTCGACTTCTCCAACCCCAGCGCCTGGTCGATCGTCAGGCCGACCTCCCCGGTCATGTCCACATCGCCGGAGAGCAGATTGGCCTGCAACGCCGCGGTATTCTCGATCAGCCGGAACGTCACCTTCTTGTAGGCCGGCACCGGCCCGTCCCAATGCGCATTCGGCTCCATCGTCACCGCATCGCCAGGCAGGAACCGGGTGATCCGATACGGCCCGTTCCACAACCCCGCCACCTCCGGCGAGCGGTTGAACAGCGACTTGTTGCCGTACTCAACGGGCGTCGCCGCCGCCCGGAACACCGGCTCCTCCAGATGCGCCGGCAAGGGCGCCGGGGCCGAGCGGTCGAAGTCATAGCTCGGCGCCTTGAGATCAACCTCCAGCGTCACCGCATCCAGCGCCCGCGCCGCCGCGATGGTGACGGAGGGGGAGAACGCATTGCCCACCTCCAGCCCGAACACGAAATCCCGCGCCGTCATCGCCACCCCATCGCCCCACTTCAGCCCCGGCCGCAGCGTATAGGTCACCGTCATCCCCCCGGCCGTCAGCTTCGCCCGCCCGTTCGCCAGCGTCGGCACCTCGGTGCAGAGCCGGCAGAACACCTGCCCCGCATTGTCCACCCCCGTCATCACCCGCCGCCCGGCATTGAGCACATAGTTGGTCGCCAGCTGCGTCGTCAGGAACGGATGGAAGTCCCCGATGGACTGCGCCATGCCAACGACCAGCGTCTGGGCACTCGCCGGGGCGGCGAGCAGGCTGAGAGCAACGACGAGGCGCATGCGCTGGGACTCCTGGCGGCGATGAGAGCAGTTGTACCGAACAGACGGCCGAGTCGGGCACTGATACGCTCGCGGCGAGAAAACGAAAGGAACACGCCATGCGGGAAGACGACCTTCGCCCCTCCTCGAACATCGAGGACCGGCGCGGCATGAGCGGCGGCGCCCGCGGCGGCCTGGGCATCGGTGCGGTGCTGGTGCTGACCCTGATCGGCTGGGCCACCGGCATCGACCCTTCCATGCTCATCAGCGGCGCCGAGATGGTCACCGGCGGTGCCACCCAGCAGCAAAGCCAGCAGGCGGCCCCCGGCACCCCAAAGGATGAGATGGGCCTCTTCATCGCAAAAGTCCTCGGCGAGAGCGAAGACGTCTGGACCCAGATCCTGCCAAAACAGGCCGGGCGGCAATACGAAAAGCCGATCCTGGTACTGTTCTCCGGCGTCACCCAATCCGGCTGCGGCACCGCCCAATCGGCGATGGGCCCCTTCTACTGCCCGGCCGACCGCAAGCTCTATCTCGACACCTCGTTCTTCCAGGACATGCAGCGCAGGCTCGGCGGCGGCGGCGAGTTCGCCTACGCCTACGTCATCGCCCATGAGGTCGGCCACCACATCCAGACCCTCATCGGCCTGCTGCCGAAGGTCCAGCCGGCCCGCCAGCAGACGGACGAACGCTCCGCCAACGCGCTCT
>CAMCJI010000082.1 GCA_945874805.1 Asaia bogorensis
CCTGGCCGACGCCTGCGTTGTTGCAGAGGATCTCCACCGGGCCGAGCGCTGCCTCCACGGCGTCCAGCGCGCGCTCCCACTCATCGGCGCGGGTGACGTCGAGCCTGACCGCGAGGCCCAGGCCCGGCAGGGCGGCCTTGGCGGCTGCAAGGGAGGCCTCGTTGACGTCGGCGATGGCAACGCGCAGGCCGGCGGCGACGAAAGCCCGCGCCATGCCCAGGCCGATCCCGCTCGCGCCACCGGTGATCAATGCAGTTCTGCCCGCAAGCTTTGCCATCGCACGCCTCCAACATCCCGCCGCGACAGCGCGGCCAGTGCAGCTAAGCCGCATCCCGCCCGGCTGGCAACGCGAGGCCACCCCTGCGTTGAAGGGTGGGTTCAGACCGCGTGGCCGACAAGGGCGCCGATGCCGGCGGTGAGCGCCATCGCCAGCGCGCCCCAGAACGTGACCCGCGCGGTGGCACGCAGCACATTCGCCCCACCCGCCCGTGCGCCGACCGCGCCGAGCACGGCGAGGAACAGCAGCGAGGCGGCGGTCACCACCGGCACCAGCAGCCCGGCGGGGGCGACGAGGACCATCGCCAGCGGCATGGCCGCGCCGACCGCGAAGGTCGCGGCGGAGGTCATCGCCGCCTGCACCGGCTGCGCGGTGGTCAGCTCGGAGATGCCCAGCTCATCGCGCGCATGGGCGCCGAGCGCATCCCGGTCCATCAGCTGCGTGGCAACCAGGCGGGCGAGGTCGGGGCTTACTCCCCGGCCGACATAGATCTGCGCCAGTTCCTCGTGCTCGTGGGTGGTGTCGTCGTCGAGTTCGCGCTGTTCGCGGGCGAGGTCGGCTTGTTCCGTGTCGGATTGCGAGCTGACCGAGACATATTCGCCGGCCGCCATCGACATCGCACCAGCGACGATCCCGGCCACGCCGGCGATCAGCACGTCCGAGGCGGCCGGGGTGGCGGCGGCAACGCCGACGATGAGGCTGGCGGTGGAGATGATGCCGTCATTGGCACCAAGCACGGCCGCGCGCAGCCAGCCGATGCGCGAGACCACGTGGCGTTCCAGATGCAGTCTCGGCATGGTCATACTCCTTGAGGCCGGCGCGGGATCACGCCCCAGCGGGTGCAACCTGACGCTGTCTTAGCATGGGCTGAATCCCGGCCGGCGGCGCGGCAATGGGGCAAGCATCGGGGCTTAGAGCAATATCCGACCGGACAGCTTCGTCCGGTCGGAAGATTTGCGTTTTTGGTCAAGTGGCTAGAGTGAAAATCGACCGTCTATCAGGTCGGTTTTCGCTCTAGCCCGGCTCCGCGGATTTTTTGCCGTTGAGCATGGCCCACAGGAGGTTTTCGCGGTGCGAGAGGCTGGCGAGTACCACGCCGGCGAGGTGCAGGCCAGTGAGATCAGTGTGAACGACGTCGCGCCGGCATTTCTGCCGCACCAGGGGGCGAGCGGGCCGGCGTCGCGCGCTCGCGCCAGCGTGACCATGCCGGTGCCGACGGTTGCCGCGATCGAGAGCAGCACGGCGGCAGCCACGGCGTAGCCGGCCCAGACGTGCAGCGGGAGCGCTTCGTCCTCCGTGAGGAAGCCGATGGCATCGGGCAGATCCAGGAGCTTTACGTCGACGCGCTGAGCGCGGCAGTGCTGCGCCGGAAGGACCGCTAGCGCGCCTGTTGCTGGTCGAAGACGATCCCCGCATTGCCGCCCGGGTGCAGACCGCCCTCGAAGCGGCACGCTATGCCGTGGACATTTTGGCCGACGGGTAAGCAGCCTGGTTCCGCGGGGACACGGAGAACTCCGACGCGGCGGTGCTCGACCTCGGCCTGCCGCGGGTTGACGGGCTGTCCCTGCTGAAGAAGTGGCGCGCGGCGGGCGGGCCACGCACGAAATCGCTGAAGCGCGCGTGACCGGAGCCGATGAAACCCCAGACGACACGCGCGGCCAGCAGCGCCAGAATGCCTTAGCCGGCCAACCGATGCGGCAGCGTCGCCTGCTCCCCGGTGATCCAGGCAAGCGGGAACAGGAGCACAACACCCCAATGGAAGCCGCGTACCACGAAGTCCCAGACCGGCACCCTCGGTGGCGGCGTGGCGCCGCCGGCAAGGGCCGCATCGTTACCGACGCGCATAACCGTCACTTCGTGGCGACAACGGAGCCGTTGGTCGGGTCCATGAAGACCTCCGCCTGAGCGCCGGTTTTGTCGGTCGTGTAGACCTCGCGACAGGCCTTGGCGATCTTGACCTTGGAGACGGTGTAGCCGAGCGCCTCGGCCTTCGCTTTCAGTTCCGGCGCGGAAAGATGCTGGCTCGGCGCCGCGCTGGTGCAGGGCCGGCTGGTGTCCATGCCGCAGTCGCTCGATTTGTCGGCACTGGCACCGTTTCCCAGGGCCTCGAGTCACGGCGGGACACTGCGGCTTGGTGCCTATGGCCACGATGCGCATGGGCTCGAACGCAAGCTGGCTTCCACCGATGCGGGTCAACCCGGCCGCGAAAGCTTGCAGGCGGGGAGATCAGCGATACCGTGCCGAAGGCCGCTCTATTCGGCTCCACCTGCTGGGGCTAGGCTCTGTGCAACCGCGGCTTTTCCGCCCGCACGGAGCCTGCACGTGACGCACCCCGACGACACCTACGACGCGCTGATCATCGGCGCTGGCTTCTCCGGCCTCTACCAGTTGCTCTGCCTGAGGGACCGGCTGGGCCTGAAGGCCCGTGTCCTGGAGGCCGGCGAGGGCGTCGGCGGCACCTGGTACTGGAACCGCTATCCCGGCGCCCGCTGCGATTCCGAGAGCCACTCCTACTGCTACAGCTTTTCGCAGGAGCTGCTCGCCGAATGGCAATGGACAGAGCGCTACCCCGGCCAGGCCGAGATCCTGCGCTATCTCGACCATGTGGCCGACCGCTTCGACCTCCGGCGCGACATCACCTTCGGCACCCGCGTTACCGCGGCGCGCTTCGACGCGACCGCAAACCTCTGGCGGGTGACGACGGCAGCCGGTGATCAGCTAAGCTGCACCTACCTGATCACCGCCGTCGGCTGCCTGTCGACGGCCAACATCCCGGCCATTCCCGGCCTGGAGCAGTTTGAGGGCGCCTGGTACCACACCGGTCTGTGGCCGCATGAGGGCGTGGATTTCACCGGCAAGCGCGTCGGCCAGATCGGCACCGGCTCCACCGGCATCCAGGCCGTGCCGGTGATCGCCGAGCAGGCTGCGCATCTGACGGTGTTCCAGCGCACCGCCAACTACAGCATCCCCGCCCGCAACGCCCCGCTCACCGTCGAGTTCCAGGCCTG
Organism: Asaia bogorensis; assembly: GCA_945874805.1. Taxonomy (GTDB): domain Bacteria; phylum Pseudomonadota; class Alphaproteobacteria; order Acetobacterales; family Acetobacteraceae; genus CAIRTN01. The sequence continues at coordinate 3,286 of CAMCJI010000082.1, forward strand.
GCTCGCCGCCAACCGCTCGGACGTGGTGGCGACGATGCGCAGCACCCCCAACGGCCACCCCTTCCGCATCACCGACCGTTCCGCCCATGACGTGGATGCCGCCGAGCGCGAGGCGATCTACGAGGCGGCGTGGGAGATGGGCGGCCTGCAGTTCCGCGCAGCCTTCCGCGACCTGCTGGCCGACCGCGCGGCGAACGACACCGCCGCCGATTTCATCCGCCGGAAGATCCACGCCATCGTCAAGGACCCGGCGACCGCCGCGATACTGGCCGATATCGACCACCCCTTCGCCGGCAAGCGCCCACCGATCGACAGCGGCTATTTCGAGGCCTTCAACCGCCCCAACGTCACCCTGGTCGACATCAAGACCGACCCAATCGTCGCCATCTCCCCCACCGGCCTGCGCACCCGCGACCGCAGCTTCGATCTGGACGTCATCGTCTTCGCCACCGGCTTCGATGCGATGACCGGCCCGCTGCTGGCCATCGACATCGCCGGCCGCGACGGGCTGAAACTGCAGGAGGCCTGGCAGGCCGGGCCACGAAGCTATCTCGGCCTGCAGGTGGCGGGCTTCCCCAACCTGTTCACCGTCACCGGCCCGGGTAGTCCCTCGGTGCTCGCCAACATGCCGGTGGCGATCGAGCAGCATGTGGAATGGATCACCGCCTGCATCGCCCATCTGCGCGCCGGCGGCATCGCCACCATCGAGCCACGGCCGGAGGCGGTGGACCGCTGGGTGGCGCATGTGAACGAGGCGGCGGATGCCACTCTGCTTCCGACGGTGCCGCACTCCTGGTACCTCGGCGCCAACGTGCCGGGCAAGCCGCGGGTGTTCATGCCCTATGCCGGCGGCCTCGTCCGCTACCGCGAGATCTGCGCCGGCGTCGTCGCCCGCGGCTACGATGGCTTCGCGCTGACCGCCTGAGCACCGGCAATTCGCCGACATCGCCCGACCGGAGTCCCCGCCGATGACCGCCGACAAACCCTGGTACGATCCGCGCCACGGCACCTACCTCCTGCCCCGCCAAAGCTGGCTGGATCAGGTGGTGGAACCTATCCTGGAGCCGGACCTGCCGATCATCGACCCCCACCACCACCTGTGGGACCGGCCGGGCTGGCGCTACATGATCGAGGAGCTGCTGGCTGATGTCGGCAGCGGCCACAACATCCGCGCCACCGTCTTCGTGCAGGCCCGCGCCTTCCACCGCGCCGACGGGCCGGACGCCTACAAGCCAATCGGGGAGACCGAGTTCGTCAACGGCGTGGCGGCGATGAGCGCGTCAGGGTTTTACGGCCCCGCCCGCCTCTGCGCCGGCATCATCGGCCACGCCGATCTGCGTCTGGGCGCGACGGTGCAAGATGTGCTGGAGACGCATCTGCGCGTCGGCGGAGACCGCTTCCGCGGCATCCGTCACATCGTCGCCCATGACGACGACGCCTCGCTGATGACGCCGCAGAACATCGCCGTGCCCGGCCTGCTCGGCGACACCGCCTTCCGCGCCGGTTTCGCCCGACTCGCCCCGCTCGGCCTGTCGTTCGAGGCTTGGCTCTACCACCCGCAGATCGACGAGCTGACCGACCTCGCAAGGGCCTTCCCGGGGACGCCGATCGTGCTGAACCATGTGGGCGGGCCGCTGGGTATCGGCGGCTATGCCGGCCACCGCGCGGAGATCTTCCCGGTCTGGGCCGCGGCCATCCGCCGCCTGGCGGCTTACCCGAACGTGTTCGTCAAGCTCGGCGGCATCGGCATGCGGATCAACGGCTACGACTTCCACACCCAGAAGCTTCCCCCCGGCTCCGCCGCGCTGGCCGCAGCCTGGAAGCCCTATATCGAGACCTGCATCGAGGCTTTCGGTCCCGCTCGCAGCATGTTCGAAAGCAACTTCCCAGTGGACAAGGGCAGCTACTCCTATCCTGTGTTCTGGAATGCCTGCAAACGTCTGGCCAGCGGCGCGGGCGCGGCGGAAAAGGCCGACCTGTTCTTCACCACCGCCGCCCGATTCTATCGCCTGGACGCCGCGCCCCAGGCCGTCGCAGCCCCCAGTTGAAGAGCCCGCTCCATAGAGCGGGCCTCTGCGGGCAACAGAATGAACATCACATCACCGGATTTTCAATCCAGCGCGACCGCACAGCCCAGCCCAGCCCAGCCGCTTGAGTGAGGGAGATTCACCCCGGTGCGTCCGCCTCAGGGAGCCACCGCGTAACTATCCCGGCGGGGGTCGGCGGCGCCAGTGAGGGCGCCATTTTCGGGGTCGATGGCAACGGCCTGCATGCCGCCGACTTGCATGGTGAAGGCGGGGGCGGAGGTGGCACCATGGCCCCGGCGGACAAGAGCGGCAACGACTTCGGGGCGGATGCGGCCTTCGACGTCGACCCTGGTGCCATCCCACAGGCGGCCGCGGGGGGCGGCGATGGCGTCCTGGATGTCCAGGCCGAAGTCAACGTATTGGACCAGCGCCTGGACCTGGGTCTGCATGATCCCGTAGCTGCCGGGGGTGCCGATCGCCAGCACCAGCTTGCCATCGCGCAGTCCGATGCTCGGGGAGACGCACAGCGCGATTTCGCCGCCGGCGACCAGGGGGGCGCGGCCGCCGGTATCGACCTCGGACCAATAGAGGAAATTGTTCATGCAGACGCCAGTGCCGGGGATGACGATGCCGCTGCCGAAGCCGGCGCCGAGGGATTGGGTGATGCAGACGGCATTGCCGAACTTGTCGGCGATGGAGAGCGAGGTGGTGTGTTCCTTGTTAAGGTCGATCGGCTGGGGGGTGACGAATTGTTCGGTCGGGCCGGTGATCGGCTTGCCGTCGGCAACGCGGGCGCGCAGGGCGGCGACGTGGGTGTCGGACAGGATCTCGGCCAGTTCGGCGGGATTGGGGTTGTTGCGCGCGATGCGGACACCGGCGGCCAGGCGGATGGCGCGGTAGACGGTGTCCAGGTGATCGACGCCGTTGCGCTCCATGGCGCGAAGGTTGAAGCCTTCGAGGATGCGCAGGGTCAACAGCCATTGGAAGCCCTCGCTGGGCGGGGCCATGGTGTGCATCTTGAGGCCGCGATAGTCGACGCTGACGGGATCGACCCATTCCGGCTTGACGGCGGCGAGGTCTTCCTCGGTGATGCAGCCGCCGATCGATTGCAGGTAGGTGGCCATTTTCTTGCCCAGGGGGCCGCCATAGAGATGGCCAGGGCCGGTGGCGACGATGGCTTCGTAGGTAGCGGCGAGGTCGGGCTGTTTGAGAACCTGGCCCTGTTTCACGACACCTTTGCCGAAGGCGTAGACGCGGTTCAGCTCGGCATATTGCGGGTGGTCGGCGAGCGAGACGCAGGACTGGTTGGTCAGCTCGACGTTGAAGCGGCCGAGCGGGTAGCCGTCGCGGGCCAGGGCGATGGCGGGGGCGAAGACCTCCGCGAGGGTTAGCGTGCCGTGGGCGCGGACCAGTTCGCACCATCCGGCCAGGTTGCCGGGCGTGCCGGAGGCCAGCGGGTGGCGGACGATCTCCTCGCGTTCGGCGAACTTGCCGACCGGGAACTTCGAAGGGATGCGCGGGGCGTAGTTCAGGCAGCGGACGCGCTGTTCGGCGGCGATGTAGCAGGTCGCGTAGCCCAGGCCGGCGAGACCGGACATGTAGGGCTCGACGACGTTGAGCGCCGCGGTGGTCGCGGCGGCGGCGTCGAAGGCGTTCCCGCCCATGGCGAGGATGCGTGCCCCGGCTGCGGAAGCGAGCGGGTGGGCTGCGGCGACCATGCCGTGCACGGATGAGACGATGGGGCGTTTGCCGTCCATGGGACTATCCTGGTGTTTTTGTCGTTGAAGTCGATGGATCAGCCTGGACCGGACGGCGCGCGTTCGCAAGCCAGCCCGGCGGCAACCAGGCCAGCGTCGGTGACGGCGAGCCACAAACCGCAGCGCTGCTTGAACCACGCCGACCCCAGGGAATCTCCGGCATTTCACCACGGTTGAACTGGGGCAGGATGCGGCGGCGATAGCCCTCGTCGTCGATGTTGGAGAGCAGGCACAGTCTTTTCACCACACGGCCCCACTCTTCGAACGCGAGGCCGAGCTTGGGTCAGCCGGCAGCGGAAATCTCGTTTTTCCCGCCACGAACTGGCGCACCGCACAACCGCCGGACGGCTCGACGTGCTCGATTTACCCTAAGCCGTCGCAGCATTGCGGAAGCCAGCTCAATGGCGTAATATGAATGTATATTCAATTTATCGAATTTCCCTTCATGCCAGCAGCCACCATCCGCGAAAAGACGTCCTCGGTCCGACGGCAGCACATCCTGGAGGCTGCCATTCGGGTATTCGCCGATCGTGGCTTTCACCGCGCGACCATCCGGGACGTCGCGATCGCGGCTGGGGTCGCGGACGGCACGATCTACAACGTGTTCGAGAACAAGACGGCCCTTCTTCTGGGAATTCTTGATGCGAGGCCAGGCGGCTTCGCGCCCGATCCCGCGCCCCCACCCACTGCGGACGGGATCGATCCGGAGCGGATGATCCGGGACATGATCACGCACCGCTGGGCGGCGTTCTCAACCGAAGTGCTCACGATGCTGCGTGTCGTGCTGTCGGAGGTTCTGATTAACCCCGACCTGCGCCGCCTCTATGTAGAACGCGTCATCACGCCAGCGCTGACATTGCCGGAGGGGCTGATGACCCAGCTCTCCGTCCAGGGGAAGCTCGTCATGGCTGATTCCGGTATGACGCTCAGAATAATGACGGCGATGTTCCTGGGCCTTGTCATGCTCCGCCTTCTGGGGGACGAACGGCTCGAGCAGGAAGCGGACCGGGTGCCGGAACTGATGTCCGCCCTGCTGCTGGATGGCATGCGTCCGCGCCTGGGCGCCGGATCATGACCGACGACATCACCAGCGCTGGTTTCAAATCGCGATCCCACGCGGCCTACGCCCGGTTGCGGGAGCGCGAGCCGGTCTGCCGGGTCGCTGCCGGCCCGTTCGGGACCGCGGTCCTCGTCACCAGATACGCGGACGTGGCCGCGATGCTGAAAGACCCGCGCCTGGCCAAAGACGCAGCCAACGCGCTGACGCCGGCCCAGATGGCCCAGCAACGCCGCCCGCCGCGGATGTTCGCGCCGCTCACGCGCAACATGCTGAGCCTGGATGACCCCGACCACGCCCGCCTTCGCCGGCTCGCACAAGCGGCGTTCACACCGCGGCAGGTCGAGCGGTTGCAGGGCCAAGTGGAAGCCGCCAGCCAGGCCCTGCTCGACGGTCTCATGCACCGAGCGAGCTTCGACTTGATCGCCGAGTACGCCCTTCGGCTGCCGGTGGCCGTCATCTCCGACTTGCTGGGTGTGCCCAAGCCGGACCAAGTCCGGTTCGCACTCTGGTCCCACGCCATGATCCGGGCCGGCACGTCGAAACTATCTCTGTTGTTGCAACTGCCGGGAATGCTGGCCTTTCTCCGATACTTGAAGCGGCTGATCGTGTCCAAGCGAGCGGAACCTGCAGACGACCTGGTCACCGCACTGGTCCGGGCCGAGGATGAGGGCGGCCGGCTCGACGCGGACGAGCTGATGGCCATGGTGGCGATCCTGCTCAGCGCCGGGCACGAGACCACGTCGAACCTGATCGCCAATGGCACGCTCGCCTTGCTGCAACACCCTGCCGAGTGCGACAGGCTGCGCGCCGACCAAGGATTGATGGAGGCGGCCGTGGAAGAACTGCTGCGCTTCGCGAGCCCGATCGAGACTTCCACCACGCGCTGGGCGCGCATGGACATGGAGATAGCGGGACAGCGTGTGACGCGCGGTGAACTGGTGCTCGGCGCGATTGCATCGGCCAACCGAGACGACACCCAGTTCAATGATGCCGGCCGGCTCGACCTCGGGCGGAGCCCCAATCGCCACCTGACGTTCGGCGAAGGCGGCCATTACTGCGTCGGCGCAGCACTGGCGCGGCTGGAAGGCCGGATCGCCTTTCGCGACCTTCTCACGAGGTGGCCGGTGTTGCGGCTCGCAGCATCCCCGGAGAGCCTTCGATGGAAACCCGGTCTGGTCCTTCGCGGCCTGGAGCAACTCCCAATCGCAACAGCCTGACGGAGGTTCTCCGTTTCCTTGCTCCTCGAACTCCAATGCAGGTGGCGGCGCAGAAATCCAGCGCGGAGATAATGGGTTCGAAGGCAGCAGTTACGGTCAGGCGTTCACCGAGGGCCGAACGGAAGCACGAGAAGCGATCCGAGATGTCGTCGCCCGCGCATGTCGATGTCACGCCGGGCTCTGGTCGAGGCCCATCTCCGGCCAGGCGGGCAATGTCTGTTCGCGGCCGGTGGCGGCGGCGATCTCGGCGGCGGCGATGCAGGCGATCAGCGCGCCCGCCTCGGCGCCACCCACAGGCGGGCGGACGCCGTCGCGGATCGCCGCGCGCATCGCCAGCCATTCTCGCGCCAGGCCGTGCCGCAGCCAGTCCGGCTCCATCGCATTTGGCAGACTGGTCCAGCGGCCGCCCTGGCCGATCTCCACGCCGCGCGTGAGGTCGAGCCGCAGGATGCCGTCCTCGCCGGCGATTTCGGTGTCGTTCACCCCGGTGGTGTCGCGGTAGCCGGCGCTGGTGAGGGTGGCGAGGCCGCCGCCGGCGAAGCGCAGCAGCAGCAGGTCGACATCCGGCACCGGCTGGTCGTGGAAGTTCGCCGCCGACATCGCCGCGATCCGCTCGACATCGGCGTCCATCAGCCAGACCAGCCGGTCGAGAGCGTGGATGCCGGCGGTGAACAGCATGCCGCCGCCGGTCTCGCGGCTGAGATGCCAGGGTTGGCGGTTGGCTTCCATCCAGCGCTTCATCATCGCGCTGCGGCCAACACGCGGTCGGCCGATGCGTCCGGCGGCGATTGCCTCGCGTGCCGCCAGGCAAGGGGCGATGAAGCGCATCACATGCGCCACAAGGAGTTGCACGCCGCCCGCCGCGGCAGCCTGCGCCATGGCGATGCAGTCGGCGAAGCTGGGCGCCATCGGCTTTTCCACCAGCACATGCTTGCCGGCGGCCGCGGCGGCGATCGCCATCGGCGCATGCAGGTGATGCGGGCTGGCGATCAGGATCACGTCGATGGCGGGATCGTCGAGAAGTTCGCGCCAGTCGGCGCAGGCGCGGCCGCCATGGGCGGCGACGAAGCGGTCGGTGGAGGCCGGCGATCCGGCCGCCGCAGCGACGAGGCGGAAACCGTCCAGCCCATCCAGCGCGCGCATGTGCTGGGCGGCGAAGTAGCCGGCCCCGGCGATGCCGACGCCGAGCATCATCCGCCTCCTTCGGCGTAGATGCGGTCGGCGAGGCGCATGGCGCGCAGGTAATCGGCAAAGCCCACCGGCGGTGGCCGGCCGTCGCGCAGGCAGGCGAGCGTTTCGGCCATGAAGGCGCGGTAGCGCGTGTTGCCCGGCACTGGCGCGATGGCCTGGCGGACGCCGTCGTCGAGGGTGGCGACGTCGCATGTGGCGCCGCGATCGATCAGGGTCGCGCCGCTGGCGGCTATGCGCCACTCGTAGTCGCCGCCCGACCGCATGGAGGCGAAGCTGTAGCCAGTCTCGACCGTCACCACCGGCCCGCCGTCGATGGTGAGCAGGGCCACGGCGTAGTCATCCACCGCCTCGCCGTGGGCCGTGTTGCGCACGGCAGCACCGAGCAGGGTGGGCTCGGCGGGGCCGAACAGCATCAGGGCTGCGTCGATGGCGTGCAGCCCGAGATTGCGCAGTGCGCCGCCGCCGCCGATCGCCGGGTCGAGCAGCCAGGGCACGCCGTCCACCCGGTAGCGCTCGGGCGGGCCGTTCACGATGCGGAAATGCGCATGCGCGACGCGCCCGAGCCGCCCGGCTGCGGCCAGCCGGGCCATCTCAGGCCAGACCGGCGAGCAGCGATTGGCCAGCGGCACGGCAATGAAGTGGCCCCGCGGCGGCGCGATGGCGGCCAGGAGCGCGGTGTCCGGTGCGGCCGGCTTTTCCAGCACCATCGGCAGCCCTGCGGCGAGCACGGCCCGCGCCATGTCCGGCACGTCGAACGGATGGCCCATGACCACCACCAGGTCTGGCCTGCCGGCCAGCAGGGCTTCCATTCCGCTCGCCGCCGGTACGTCGTGCCGGCTGGCGAAGGCGGCGGTGATATCGGGTGCCGGGTCCCAAACGCCGGCTACTTCAGCGCCGGCAGCGCGGACGGCGTCCAGATGCATCGCTGCATGCCAGTGGCCGACACCGGTGATGGCGATGCGCATATCCTGCTCCCGCTTTTCCCGGTCAGTTCTTGGCGACGTTCCAGAACACGAATTCGCTGGCGTTCATCACCCCGGAGAGCGACTTCCGCCAGGCTTTCGGCGCCAGGAACTGCCCGGCGATCACGTAGGGCATCACCTCGTAGAAGCGCTCCTGCAACGCGTCCATCGCGGCCCGCTGGGTGGCCGGTGTCGTCGCCGCAAAGAAGCGGTCGCGCCGCGCATCAAGCTCGGGATCACACGGGTTGGGTACGAAGTTCGGCAGCCCGCAAGGCGCGCGCAGCTGCGTTGCCGTCAGCGGACTGCCGACAACACGGCCGGGCGCCCAGGTGGGGTGCATATGCCAGCCCGGCGAGTTCGGCCCAGGCTTGTCGCCGCGCACCGCGCGGGTGACCACGGTGCCCCAGTCCGTCGTCTGCAGGTCGACGGTGATGCCGGCCTCACGCATCAACTGGTGCAGCACCAGCGCCATCTGATGCATGATCGGCTGGTCGGCCGGGTCCAGCAGCACCACGGGCTGGCCGGCGTAGCCTGCCTGCCGCAGCAGCTCCTTCGCCTTGGCGACATCCGGCTTGGCGAAGGCGGCGGTGCCGGCAGCGCTCTCGTTGACCGAGCCGCAGGCCATGATCGACAGGCACGGCCGCTCGTAGTCGGGATTGCCGATCGCCCCGCCCAGCACCTGCGCCTGGTCGAGCAGATGGGCGATGGCGCGCCGCCCTTCCGGCTTGTCGAACGGCGGGTGGGCGGAGTTGAGCCAGAAGAAGGCCTGGCTGCCCATGGTGTCGAGCACCTGCACCACCACGTCCGGCGACTTGCGCAGCACCGGCAGCAGATCGACCACCGGCAGATCGAGCCCGTCGATTTCGCCGCGGATCAGTGCCTGCACCTGGGTTTGCGGCTCCGGCATGAACACCCATTCGACACGGTCGACGCGCGCCACCTTGCCGCCCCAGAACCCGTCTGGCGCCTCGGGCCGCGGCACGTAGGCGGCTGCCCGGGCGTAGATCGCCTTGCTGCCCGGCACCCAGTCGGCCAGCAGGAAGCGGAACGGGCCGGACCCCACCACTTCGGAGAACTGGATCTGGGTGAAGGGGTCCGCCTCGGCATCCCGCGCGCGCAGGATGAAGGTCGGCTGGATCGCGTCGGCGAGGGTTTCGCGCACCAGGCCGAACGGCGCCTTCAACTTGATCTCGAAGCTCAGCGTGTCAGTGACCGCCAGCGAGGCCATGCGCGCCCGCAAGGTGCCGCCGCTCGCCTTGCGGCGGGACCAGCGGTCGAGCGATGCGACCGCGTCGCGCGCGGTGATCGGGCTGCCGTCATGGAAGGCCATGCCGGCGCGGAGCGTGAAGTTCCAGGTCAGCCCGTCGGCGCTGACGGTAGAGCGCTCGACCGCCTGCGGGCGCGGCTCCCCCTTCGAGTCGTAGGAGAACAGCGGCTCGTAGATGAGGTAGCCGTGGTTGCGGCTGATCGCCGCGGTCGTCCAGGCGGTATCGAGGATGCGAAGATCCGCCTGCGGCACGAACCGCAGCACAGACTGGCCCCACGCAGGGCCGATACAGAACGCACAGAGTACCGCCAGAACGCGCAAGTGGAGCAGCATGGCCTTTTCCCCCAGTCATCCCTTTACCCGAAGGCTAGTCCCGGGAGCAGATGGCAAGCAACGTAAAAAGCGGGCGCTCAGTCGAGGCTCCTGGCCTGCGTGGCGCGGGTCTGCAGAGCAAGCTCGATGACCTGGAAGCACGACGCGCGGCATTGGAGGCGCAACTGGCAAACCCCACGCCGCCTCCGCCACGGCTGATCGGCAACCTGTCGGCGATCTATCGACAGAAAGTGGCTGACCTCGCGACCCTGCTCGGTGATCCGCAAGAAAGTCGCGCTTCGCTAGAGATAGTCCGCGGATTGATTGACAAGATCGAGGTTTCACCAGGCCAAGCCGGCGGAGCGCCGGTCATCATGCTGACCGGCGAGCTTGCTGCGATGCTTCGGCTTGGCCTGGGGGAGGGTGATCCCGAACGGCGAATAGCCGCCCGGGAGACTGCCCTGGCGGCTAGTGGTTCTGATATGTTCTGTGGTTCGGTAAAAGTGGTTGCGGGGACAGGATTTGAACCTGTGACCTTCAGGTTATGAGTGCCTGAAGCCAAACTACGCAGAAACCCCCTCCCCTTCTAATTTCTTCGCTATTTCAATAACTTAGTTGATTTCCTAGCCGCCTCATCCCACTGTCGTTTTCGCGCACATGCGCCCCGGTTCCTGCCCTCTTGCTTCCATAGTGCTTCCACGGGCGGGGGCGACCAGGCGCATGGAAGCAAAACGATAGGTTGGATGGGAACCGAGTTCATGCCGAAATTGACCAAACGCCACGTCGACGCCGCCGCGATCCAGGCAGCCGACTATTTCATCTGGGATGACGACCTTGCCGGCTTCGGATTGCGCATCCTCCCCAGCGGACGGAAGGGCTACATGGTGCAATACCGGGTGGGCCGACGCTCCCGCCGCATTAGCCTTGGATCGACCACAGTGCTCACCTGCGAGCAGGCACGCACGCGGGCGATCGCGATTCTCGCAGCAGCCCGGAACGGCATCGACCTGGCCGCGAAGCGGGACGCCGATCGGCAGGCCATCACGGTCAAGGAATTGGCCGAGCGGTTCGACGCGGAGCATGTGGCGGTGCGGGTCAAGGAAAGCACCGCCAAGGGGTATCGTCGCCTGCTGAATCTGACGATCCTTCCGGCGCTGGGGCGCCATCGCGTGACGGAGGTGACGCGCGCCGACGTTGCCAAGCTCCACCATGACCAGCGACACATCCCATATGAGGCCAATCGCTGCCTCGAGGTCATCTCCAAGATGTTCAGCCTGGCCGAGATGTGGGGCCTGCGGCCTGACGGGTCGAACCCCCGCAAGCATATTAAGAAGTACGCCGAGGAGAAGCGCGAGCGGTTCCTCAGCCCCGCGGAACTCAAACGCGTCGGCGAGGTGCTCCGTGAAATGGAGAGCGAGGGAATCGAACTGTCCTCGGCCGTCGCCGCCACCCGCCTGCTCATCCTGACCGGCTGCCGCCTCAACGAGATCATGACGCTCAAATGGGAGCATGTGGACCTGGTAGGCAAGGCGCTGCGCCTGCCGGATTCGAAGACCGGCGCCAAGGTTGTCCATCTCGGACAGGCGGCGTTTGACCTGCTGATGAAGATCGAGCGCATCGAGAAGAACCCCTGGGTCATCATGGGAATGAAGCCCAACGCGCGGCTCACCGACCTGCAACCCTTCTGGCAGCGGGTCCGCGCCCGCGCTGGGCTGAAGGACGCCCGCATCCATGATTTGCGACACACATTCGCCTCGACCGCGGTCGCCTCCGGCCAGGGGCTACCGATGATCGGCAAGCTGCTCGGGCACACGCAGGTCCAGACCACCGCACGCTACGCCCATCTTGCGACCGATCCGGTCAAACTGGCCGCCAACAGCGTTTCCAACCAACTCGCCGAGATGATGGTGGGGTGATTGGCAGGCAGCCAGTGATAGATATCGCAGCCGCCTCAGCCGTATCGCCATGCCGGCCAGGCTTGCGCTGGAAATTGTGGGCGCTCCTGGATCGGACGGCAGGCGACTGCGGCGCGACAATCAGCGTGAGAAGGCACGACAATCAAGGTGAGAAAGTCTTTTGACGCTTGCGGCGTAGGGAGGGCGTAGCCCGCCCGGAGGCGCAAGCGTCAGCAGATTTGGCTTGGCCTCCTGCGGGGAGCGCGGGTCGTCTGTTGATCGTGACCGGCTGGAGGATTGGATGGATCTCCTCGTGAAGGGATCCGCCCATTGCCCGGCCGCCATGTCACCGATCATCAGATGAGGCTTTACATGACATTCCGACAGACATACGGCCCAGCGGTTTCGGCCGCGAAGGCGTCGATCAGCACGGCCACGGCCTATCGCTTCGAACAAGATCATCGGCCGCCCTCGGCCAAGGCGGTGGCGCGCGGGCGCCGGCGTACCGACCCGCTCGTTGCGTTCTTCGACACCGAGGTGGTGCCGATGCTGATCGCAGCACCGGAACTGCGTGCGGTCGCGATCTTCGAAGAGATGCGGCGGCGTCATCGCGACCTGCCCGATGGCACGCGCCGCACGCTGGAGCGCCGGATCCGCGCGTGGCGGGCGCTGCATGGTGTGAACCAGGAGGTCATCTTTCGCCAGGTCCATGAACCCGGCTGGATGGGATTGTCGGATTTCACCGACATGGCCGAACTCGGCGTAACCATCGCAGGCGTCCAACTCGAGCATCGGCTCTATCACTTCCGTCTCGCCTATTCCGGCTTCGCGCATGCCCATGTCATCCTCGGCGGCGAAAGCTATGTCGCGCTGGCGGAAGGATTACAGAACGCGCTGTGGGCCCTGGGTGGCGCCCCGTATGAGCATCGCAGCGACAGCCTCTCGGCCGCGTTCCGCAACCTCGACCAGGATGCGCGCGCCGATCTGACCCAGCGCTATGACGCGTTGTGCCTCCATTACGGCATGAAACCGACCCGCAACAACCGCGGTGTGGCGCATGAGAACGGGTCGATCGAAGGTCCGCACGGCCATCTCAAGAAGGCGGTGGCGGACGCGTTGCTGATGCGCGGCGCCTGCGACTTCAACGGTCTTGCTGACTATCGCCTCTTCATCGCCGAAATCGTCAGCCGCACGAACGCCCATCACGCCAAGCGCATCGCCGCCGAGCGCGTTGTTCTGCAAGACCTGCCTGGGCAGCGCACCTGCGACCATGAAGAGACCATCGTCATCGTGACCTCCTCCGGCGGGTTCACGCTCAAGAAGGTTTTCTACACCGTGCCATCACGGTTGATCGGCCATCGCCTGCGGGTCCGGCTGTATGATGATCGCCTCGAATTGTTCATCGGCGCCACCTTGCTGATGACGCTGACGCGCGGACGCGCCGCCGCCACCGGCAAGCACGCGCATGTCGTCGACTATCGCCATGTGA
>CAMCJI010000083.1 GCA_945874805.1 Asaia bogorensis
TGGACGCCATCTGGTCGAGCGAATTGACGTTCGCCTCCTGACCAAAGATGAAATCCCCGCCCACCCGCGGGCATTTGAACTGCGCCGCATCCGCGGCCGTGGCTGTCAAAGCAAGTGCGGCCGCAAGGCCAAGCGGCGTGAATATCGCGCGAGCCATCGAAATTTCCTCTCCCGTGGTTGCAGCGCACCCCGCGCCAAGCGCAAACTTCACGGCACCTTGCACCCGACGTCAAGCGAATCCCCAAGGTCGCGGCAAAAGAAATCATATGAACATGACACGCGAACTGCCGATCACCGGCTATCTCGACCGTCTGTCCCACCGCCCCGGTGAGCGATTTTCGGCCCATGTCAGCCTCGCGCAGCCAGGACCGTTCCATGTCCGGCTGCAACGCGTGGTCTGCGCGGACCCCAACCCCGCCGGCCCCGGCATGGACCTGCGCGACCTCTCCCACGTCTTCGCCACCACCTGCGAGGGCCCCAGCCAGCCGATCCGCCTCGGCTCCTACGCCACCGCCCCCGCCCCCGCCCGAGACTCCGCCGCCCCCTGCACCTGGTCGATCCTCGTCTGGATGGCCGGCCAACGCCCCACCCACGCCATCCTCGCCGAAGCCGCCGGCCCCGCCTCGCTGACCCTGCTCGCCGGCACCGATGGCCCCGTCGCCGAACTGCGCGACGCCGACCGCCTGCTGACGCTCACCGGCCAGCGCCTCGCCCCCCGCCGCTGGCACCGCCTCACCGTCACGCTCGCCGACGGACACGCCACCCTCACCCAAACCACGCTCGACGACGCAAGCGAGCACCGCACCACCATCCCCACCCAATTCACCCTCCCCGCCAGCGGCAGCATCACCTTCGCCGCCGACTCCACCCGATCCCGCCTCTTCACCGGCAAACTCGAAGCCCCCAGCATCACCTCCGGCACCCAAACCCTCGCCGCCTGGAACTTCGCCCACGGCATCGACAGCACCACCCTGCACGACACCGGCCCCCAGGCCCTGCACGGCCAAACCCACGGCATGCCCAACCGCGGCATGGTCGGCGCCCACTGGACCGGCCGCGAACACTGCTGGCGCCACGCCCCCGCCGACTACGCCGCCATCCATTTCCACGACGGCGACCTCGAAGACTGCGGCTGGTCCGAAACCTTCGGCTGGACCGTCCCCGAAGACCTCCCCTCCGGCGCCTACGCGCTCCACCTCACCTGCCCCGGCGGCGAGGACTGGCTCCCCCTCTACATCCTCCCCAAACGCCAGGGCCCGCACGCCAAACTCGCCTTCCTCGCCTCAACCTTCACCTACCAGGCCTATTTCAACCACGCCCGCGGCAACGCCGACGCCACCTACCTCTCCCGCGCCGAACAATGGGGCGCCTACCCCCACAACCCCGACCACTACCCCCTCTACGGCCGCTCCACCTACAATAAGCACGCCGACGGCAGCGGCATCGCCTTCTCCTCCCGCCACCGCCCCACACTCACCATGCGCCCCGGCTTCCTCACCTTCGACGACCCGAAAGGCTCCGGCCTGCGCCACTACCCCGCCGACAGCCACCTCCTCGCCTGGCTCGAAGCCCAGCAAATCCCCTTCGACATCATCACCGACGAGGATCTCGACGAGGAAGGCGAAGCCCTCCTGCGCCCCTACGCCTGCGTGCTGACCGGCTCCCACCCCGAGTACCACACCGAAAACACCCTCGACGCGCTGCACAGCTACACAAGATCCGGCGGCCGCCTCTGCTACCTCGGCGGCAACGGCTTCTACTGGCGCATCGCCCGCAGCCCCGGCCGCCCCCACCTCATCGAGCTCCGCCGCGCCGAAGGCGGCATCCGCGCCTGGGCCGCCGAACCCGGCGAATACCACCACCAGTCCGACGGCCAGATGGGCGGCCTCTGGCGCCGCAACCGCCGCCCCCCCCAACTCCTCGCCGGCGTCGGCTTCTCCGGCCAGGGCAAGTTCGAGGGCACCCACTACCGCCGCCTCGCCCCCTCCTACACCCCAGACTACGCCTGGATGTTCGCAGGCATCACCGAGGAGACGATCGGCGACTACGGCCTCTCCGGCGGCGGCGCCGCCGGCTTCGAGCTCGACCGCGCAGACCCCGCCCTCGGCACCCCCGAAAACACCGTCATCCTCGCCGTCAGCGAAGACCCCCCCGCCA
Organism: Asaia bogorensis; assembly: GCA_945874805.1. GTDB lineage: Bacteria > Pseudomonadota > Alphaproteobacteria > Acetobacterales > Acetobacteraceae > CAIRTN01. Next base: position 2,158 of record CAMCJI010000083.1, read on the forward strand.
GCTTCGTCACCGTCCCCGAAGAACTCCTCTCCCACCTCTCCACCGTCACCGGCGAATCCCCCGACGCCCTCAAACGCGGCGAAATCATCCACTTCGACCTCCCCGGCGGCGGCGCCGTCTTCGCCGTCGGCTCCATCACCTTCTGCGGCAGCCTCTGGCACGAAGGCACCTTCCAGGGCCCCATCTCCCGCCTCCTCGAAAACGTCGTCCGGCGCTTCATGGGGCCGTAACGAGGCAAGTGGCAGGAAGGAAGCATCTTCTTTTTGTGAACAAAAAGAAGCAAAAAAACTTTTCTATTGGAGCCGACTTTGATCATGAAATTAGTTTTGACCTCGAAGTGATTTCATCGCTTCGCGGTTTGGAACCATCTGCCCCGCCAAGCGGCGAAGCCAAAAAACCCCACACCGCCAAAACCAACCAAGTCGGTAAAGCCCCAACCCAACGAACAAAGTTTTTTTGCTTCTTTTTGTTCACAAAAAGAAGAATCCTCCGTCCTACCCTCCCGCCCCCCCTGCCCCCCCCAAGGCCCACCAAACATGAAAATCCCCGCCGACCAGCTCCAGGCCTTCACCCTCGCCATCCAGCGCGCCCGCGGCAGCGACCCCGCGGAGGCCGAGGAGGTCGCAGCCCACCTGATCGGCGCCAATCTCGCCGGCCATGACAGCCACGGCGTCGTCATGCTCGACGCCTATCGCCACAACCTCACCACCGGCACGCTCCGCCCCAACGCCACCGCCGAAATCATCCTCGAAAACAACAACTTCGCAGTGTGGGACGGCGCCAACGCCTACGGCCAGGTCGTCGCCCGCCAGGCCATGCAATGGGCCATTGCCGCCGCCCAAACCCACGGCGTCGCCATCCACGCGCTGCGCAACACCCACCACATCGGCCGCGTCGGCACCTATGGAGAGATGGCCGCCGCCGCCGGCCTGCTCTCCATCAGCTTCGTCAACGGCCATTCCGGCCCGCCCCGCGTCACCCCCTACGGCGGGCGCGAGGGCCGCTTCTCCACCAACCCCATCTGCATCGCCGTCCCCGGCACCGCCACCAACCCCCCGGTCATCCTCGACATGGCCACCAGCCGCATCGCCCTCGGCAAGGTGAAAGTCGCCCACAACGCCGGCAAACAAGTCATCGAAGGCGCCCTGATCGACCACGAAGGCCACCCCACCACCGACCCCGCCGTCATCTACACAGACCCACGCGGCGCCGTCCTGCCCTTCGGCGAGCACAAGGGCTACGGCCTGGCGATGATCTGCGAGCTGCTCGCCGGCGCCATCGGCGGCGCCGGCGTCATCCACTCCGCCACCATGCCCGATCGCGGCATCGTCAACGGCTGGCTCACCTTCGTCCTCGACCCCCAACGCCTCGCCGCCGGCCCGATGATCGCCGCCGAGACGGACGCCCTGATCGCCTGGGTCCGCTCCACACCCCCCGCCGACCCCGAAGCCCCCGTCCTCCTCGCTGGCGAACCCGAACGCATCGCCCGCGCCAAACGCCGGGCCGAAGGCATCGAAATCGACGACACCACCCTGGCCCAACTCCGCGCCCACGCCACCGCCCTCGGCGTCAACACCCAGCTATGACCCCCACCTACCGCCAGGCCACCCCGGAGGACCAACCCGCCATCCACGACATCCGCATGTCGGTCACCGAAAACGTCCTGCGCCCACACTTCCGCATCACCCAGGCCGACTACGACGCCTACATCACCACCATCGGCCGCGGCTGGGTCGCCGAGATAGACGGCACACCCGTCGGCTTCGCCTTCGCCAACCGCTCCGGCCTGATCTGGGCGCTCTTCCTCCAGCCAGGCCACGAAGGCATGGGCATCGGCAAACAGCTCCTCACCCTCTGCCTGGACTGGCTGCGAGACCTCGGCGTCCAAACCGCCTTCCTCGACACCGGCGCCAACACCCGCGCCGAAACCTTCTACCGCCGCCAAGGCTGGCGAGAAACCGCCCGCGACGGCACCAGCATCGCATTCGCGCTTGAATTGCGGGAGTAAGGAAGGGAAGCCAAGTGGCAGTAAGGCAAGTGGCAGGAAGGCAAGAGTCTTCTTTTTGTGAACAAAAAGAAGCAAAAAAACTTCCTCCATTTGGAGCCAGCTCACCGCACCAAAGCCCGTCATCCCTGCGCGGCCGCTGGCCGTCGCACTGAGCACTTGCGAAGGATCCACGTTTGCCTGAGGCGCCGAGAACGTAACGAGAGAATCCTAGGCTTCGCCGCCAAGCCAAACATCCAGCGACCAAGACGGCGAAGCCACCAAACCCAACCCCGCCAAGCCCCACCCCAACGAACAAAAGTTTTTTGCTTCTTTTTTCCAAAAAAAAAGACCCTTCCTACCCCTTGCCTGCCTTCCTGCCCCTTGCCTTGTTCACCACGCAAAATGGAGAAGCGCGCCATGAAGATCGCGGCCATCGAGACCGTCCGTCTGGAGGAATTCGGCAATCTCCTCTGGGTCCAGGTCCATACCGACACTGGGCTTGTCGGCCTGGGCGAGACGTTCTTCGGCCCCCAGGCGGTCGAGGCGCATATTCACGAGACCGTCGCCCCGCTGCTGCTGGGCAAGGACGCGCTGGCGATCGACCGCATCAGCCACACGCTGCAGCGCGGCTATCTCGGCTTCACCGGCACCGGGGTGGAAATGCGGGCGGCCTCCGCGATCGACATTGCCTTGTGGGATTTGTTCGGCAAGCACACCGGCCAGCCGGTCTGGCAGTTGCTGGGCGGCCTCTCCCGCCCGCGCATCCGCATCTACAACACCTGTGCCGGCTACAAGTACATCCGCACCAACCAGGGCCAGCGCAGCGACAACTGGGGCTTGCCGGATGCCGGCAGCAACGGCCCCTATGAGGACCTCGACGCCTTCCTCACCAATGCCGGGGACCTCGCGCTGTCCTTGCTCGACCAGGGCATCACGGCGATGAAGATCTGGCCGTTCGACCATGCGGCCGAGGCCTCCGAGGGCCGGTTCATCTCCGCCGAGGACCTCGATTCCGCCCTGGAGCCGTTCCGCAAGATCCGCGCCGCCGTCGGCGAGCGCATGGAAATCATGTGCGAGATGCACTCCCTGTGGGACCCCAACGCGGCAGAGCGCATCATGCGCGCGCTCGCCCCCTTGCGTCCCTTCTGGGTGGAGGACCCGATCAAGATGACCAGTGCGGCCGACCTCGCCGGCCTGCGCGCCCGCACGGCTTTGCCGGTCTGCGGCAGCGAGACGCTGGCCACCCGCCACGCCTTCCGCGAGTATCTGGAGGCCGAGGCGCTGGATGTGGTGATGCTCGACCTCTCCTGGTGCGGCGGCCTCAGCGAGGCCAAGCGCATCGCGACCCTCGCCGAATCCTACGCCCGCCCGGTCGCCCCGCATGACTGCACCGGCCCGGTCGTCCTCACCGCCTCCTGCCACCTCTCGCTGAACGCCACCAACGCCTTGATTCAGGAGACGGTGCGCGCCTTCACCTCCGGCTGGTATCCGGAGGTGGTGGACGGTCTGCCCCGCATCGAGGGTGGTTTCGTCTACCCCTCGCACGCCCCCGGCCTCGGCCTGGCCCTCAAGCCCGCCCGCCTCGCCGCCGGCGACGTCCGCCGCCGCCTCACCGCCGCCTGACCCCCCCAGTCCCAAAAGTTTTTTGCTTCTTTTTTTCAAAAAAGAAGACCCTTCCCTTGCCTTCTATATAACGTTACGTTAGATATACCACATGCAGTCCCCCACCCCCCTCGGCGAGAACCTCTCCCGCACCGTCGAGCTTCTCCGCGAGAAGGTGGGCCAACACGCCGTGAAGTTCCGCGCCCTGGCGCCGCTGATTCTGCTGGTGTGGAACCGCATCTGCCGCCTGCGCAACCGCTTTACCCGCCTCGTCCTGCTCTGGGAGCGCGGCCAACTCCCCACCTCCCGCCCCCGGGCGAAGCGCGCGCACCAGCCGCGCCCGAAGCCCGAGCTGCGCCTGCCCACAGCCAATCACTGGCTGCTCAAGCTCGTGCCTGGCACTGCCGAAAACATCGGCCACATCGAGGGCCTGCTGAACGATGCGGACGTCCACGCCCTCGTCGCCGCTCACCCCCCGGCCGCGCGCATCCTGCGCCCCTGGGCCAAAATGTTCGGCATGCCCCTGCCCGACCATCTCACACTGCCCCCGCGCCCCCGCCGGCCGCGCAGGCAGCAGCCGAAGGCCGAGCCCGCCATCCCCCGCCGCCTCTCCCGCCAGCGCATTTTGGCGATGACCGGCGCGGAGCTGCACGCATATTTCCACCCGCTGCCGCCCCACTTCCCGCTGGCGATCCCGCATTTGCGATTGATTCGCAAAAAGATCGCGCAGGGCTGAAGCGTCTCAGCGCGCCAACCTAGTTACGAATTCAGAAAGTTACGGCGCCTCTTCCTCAACCACCGGCGCACTCTCCCGCCAGCGGTCATACCCCTGGCTCGCCTGCAACAGGCTGGCCGAATAGGGATCGCGCGTCACTCCGGAGGCCAGCGCCGCCACATCCAGTTCTTCCAGGATGTTGCCGTGGTTCATCACCGCCAGCCGGTCGCACATATGCGCCACCACGGCGAGGTCATGGCTCACCAGAATGCAGGTCAGCCGCCGCTGCCGCCTGATATCCACCAGCAGATTGAGGATCTCCGCCTGCACGGAAACATCCAAAGCCGAGGTCGGCTCATCCAGCAGCAGCACCTTCGGCTCCACGATCAGCGCCCGCGCAATCGCCAGCCGCTGCCGCTGCCCGCCGGAGAGCTGGTGCGGATAGCGATAGCGAAACGCCGGCCCCAGCCCCACCTGCTCCAGCACCTCGGCCACCCGATGATCCCGCCGGTCCATCCCATGAATGGCCAGCGGCTCCATCAGCGTGGTGTTGACGTTGTGGCGCGGATGCAACGACCCATAGGGGTCCTGGAACACCATCTGCAACAGCCTGAAAAACGCCCGCCCCCGCTGGGCCACCATCTTCGCCCCGGCAATCGTCACATCCCCCGACCAATGCCGGTTCAACCCCGACAGCGCCCGCAGAATGGTCGACTTGCCGCAACCGCTCTCGCCGACGAGCCCAAACGTCTCGCCTTCCTCCACGCGAAACGACACCCCATCGACCGCATGCACCAGATTGGCACCCGCCCCGAACGTCACCCGCAGGTCGCGAACATCAATCATTGGGTCAACCACGCCGGATCACGCCGAAGCACCTCCAGCTTCTCCCGCCGCTCCCCGATCCGCGGCAGCGATGCCAGCAGCCCGCGCGTATACGGATGCTTCGCCTCGTTCAGTTCGCTGGCCAGACACTCCTCGACGATCCGCCCGGCATACATGATCAGCACCCGGTCGCAGAAACTCGCCACCAGATTGAGGTCATGGCTGATGAAGATCAGCCCCAGCCCCCGGCTCGTCACCATCTCATCCAGAATCGCCAGCACCTGCATCCGCACCGTCACGTCGAGCGCGGAGGTCGGCTCATCGGCCACCAGCAACGCCGGCTCCGGCAGCAGCATCATCGCAATCATGATCCGCTGCCCCATCCCGCCGGAGACCTCATGCGGATACAGCCCATACACCCGCTCGGGATTGCGGATATGCACCGCCTCCAGCATGGCCAGCACGCGGGATTTCCGCTCGGCCGCCGAAAGCCCCATCCCGTCCAGCGCCTCGCCGATCTGCTCGCCCACCCGCATCACCGGATCGAGCGAATACTTCGGATCCTGCATGATCATCGAAATCCGCCGGCCCCGCACCTTCAGCATCGCCCGCTCGGACGCGCCGGCCAGATCAAGCTCCTGGAACTGCAAGCGCTTGGCCGTCACCATCGCATTCGGCGGCGACAGCTTCAGGATCGCCCGGCCCGTCTGCGACTTGCCCGACCCGGACTCGCCAACGATCCCCACCTTCTCCCGCCCGACCGAGAAGCTGACGCCCCGCACGGCATGGACCACGCGCTGCGGCGTGCGGAACCGCACATGCAGGTCCTCAACATGAAGCTGCGGTTCCATCATTCCGACCTCGGGTCCAGCACGTCGCGCAGCCCATCGCCAAACAGATTGAACGCCAGCGACGTAATCAAAATCGCCAACCCCGGCACCGCCGCCAGCCACCAGGCCCCGAGCATGTTCTGCCGCCCCGTGGACAGCATCGCCCCCCACTCCGGCATCGGCGGCTGTGCCCCCAATCCCAGGAACCCCAGCCCCGCCGCCGTCAGGATGATCCCCGCCATGTTCAGCGTGATCCGCACCACCACCGAGGGAATGCACATCGGCACGATATGCTTGAGAATGATCCGCGCCGACCCCGCCCCCTGGATGCGCACCGCGGCGATATAGTCGGAGGCCCGGATCGTCAGCGTCTCTGCGCGTGCCAGCCGCGCGATCGGCGGCCAGGCCGTCAGCGCAATCGCGATCACCGCATTGCCGATCCCCGGCCCCAACGCCGCCACGAATCCCAGTGCCAGGATCAGGCCGGGAAACGACAGGAAGATGTCGTTGATCCGCATCAGCACCGTATCCGTCCAACCGCCGAAATACCCGGCCGTCGTCCCCACCGCCAGCCCGATCGGGGCGGCGATCACGGCCACGAGGAAGCTGATGTACAGCGTGATCCGCGACCCCCAGACGATGCGCGCGAAGATATCTCGCCCGAGTTCATCGGTCCCGAACCAGTTCTCAGCCGAGGGCGGCCGCAGCCGGTGCGCGAGGCTCTGCTCATTGAACCCCACCGGCGCGATCACCGGTGCGAGGATCGCCACCACAACCAACCCCATCAGGATCAGAAACCCGCCAAACGCCAGCGGATTGGCCCGCAGCCGCAGCCAGCCGAAGTAGAACCGTTGCAGGCTCGCCTGCCGGCTGGAGGTCGTAACCTCCGCCGTCAACCACGTCCGCACGCCGCTCATCGCGTCCGCGGGTCCAGCACCCGGTAGAGAAGATCAGCAAACAAATTCAGCCCCACAAAGATAACCCCGATGATCAGCACGCAGGCGAGGACCGCATTCATATCCCCCGCCAGCAGCCCGGAGGTGAGATACCGCCCGAACCCCGGCCAGGCGAACACCGTCTCCGTCAGCACCGCCCCTTCGAGCAGGAACGCATAGGCCAGCGCGACGACGGTGATGAGCTGCACCAGGATGTTCGGCAGCGCATGCCGCCGCACCACCCGCCAGCGCGACATGCCCTTCACCCGCGCGGCGATGATGTATTCCTGGCCGAGCTGTTCGAGCATGAAGCTGCGCGTCATCCGGCTGATATAGGCCATCGAGGCGTACCCGAGGATCGAGCCTGGCAACACGATATGGCTCAGCGCATTCCAGAACGCCTCCTCCTGCCCGGCCAGCAGGCTGTCGACCAGCAGCAGGCCGGTGCGCGTCGGCACGTCGTCGATGAAGAACACATCGAGCCGGCCGGGCCCGCCGACCCAGCCGAGCATCGCGTAGAACACGATCAGCCCCATCAGCCCGAGCCAGAACGTCGGCGAGGAATAACCGAGCAGGCCGATGAAGCGGGCGATATGGTCCAGCGGGCTGCCGCGATACACGGCCGCCAGAATGCCCGTCGGCACTCCGATGCCCACGCCGATGATGATGGCGAAGGTCGCCAGCTCGATTGTCGCCGGGAAAACCCGGCCGAGGTCCACGGCCACCTTGTTGCCGGTGAACAGCGCATCGCCGAACTCGCCGGTCATCATGTCGCGGATGAACAGCAGGAACTGGACATACAGCGGCTTATCCAGCCCCAGCTGGCGATAGACCATGTCATACGTATCTTTGTCCGCCTGCTCGCCGACGATCGCGATAACCGGATCGATCGGCAGCAGACGGCCCATGAAGAAGGTGATCGCCAGCAGGCCCAGCAGCGTCACCGCGACGGAGACGGCCTGCTTGCCTGCCGGCTTCACCCAGCCAGGGAGTGGCATTACTTGTTCGCGGTACGATAGGCGACGTTGAACGGCGTCAGGGCGAAGCCCTTCACGTCCTTGCGCAGCGCGATCGGGCGGATGGTCTGAGTGATGTAGGCCATCGGCCCGTTCACCATCATGTACTTCTGCAGCTCATGATAGGCCGCGATCCGCTTGGCGGGGTCGCGCTCCATCTTCGCGGCATCGGCCATGACATTCACCTTCTCGTCGATCCAGGACGAGCGCCAGGACGGATACTGCGCCAGCTTCGCCTCGACGCGATTGTCCGGGTTCACCGCATGGCGCGAGATCATGCTGTGCGCGTCCGGGTAGCCGGCACCCCAGCCGATCAGCAGCACTTCGAACTCCCGGGCGCGGGCGCGGGTGAACAGCTGGGCGTCTGCCATCTGCTCCAGTTCCAGCTTGACGCCGATCTTGGCGGCATTGGCCTGGACATGCTGGGCGACCGCGGGGCCGGTGTTGTTGGCCGAGAGGATGAACTTCTTGGTGAAGCCGTCGGGGAAGCCGGCCTCGGTGATCAGCTGCTTCGCCTTCGCCAGGTCGAGCTTGAAGGGCTGGCCCTCGGCCTTGTCGAGCGCGCCGAACGCACCCTCGGGCACAAGGCTGGCGCGCGGGGCGCCCTGGTATTCGAGGATGGTCTTACCCAGGCCCTCATAGTCGATCAGGTAGCGGAACGCCTCGCGGACCTTCGGCTTGCCCATGATCGGGTCGAGCCCGTTGAAGGCGAGGTAGGTGTAGCCGTGCATCACCGTCTGCTCGACGTGGATGTCAGGCAGCTTGGCCAGCGCCTTCAGATCGTCGGTGTTGAGCAGCCGGGCGACGTCGATGTCGCCCTTCTCCAGCAGCAGCCGCTGGGCGCCGGATTCCGGCACGTGGCGGATGATGACGCGGCGCAGATTGGCCTTCTGGCCGAAATAGTTATCGTTGCGCTCCAGGATCACCACGTCGTTGGTGTTCCAGCGGGTGACGCGATAGGCGCCGACGCAGATCGGGTTGGTCTTGAAGAAGGCGTTGCCGTAATCGCTGCGGCCTTCGGTCGTCCTGGCGTTCTTCATGCCCTCTTCCTTGTCCATCAGGCCGGTGGAGCCGGAGGCGAACATGGCGGACATCAGCAGCCCGACGGGATAGGGCCGGTCGAGCTTGAAGACGAGGGTGTGGTCGTCGGTCGCCTTGATGCGATCGGCGATATTGTCCTTGGTGAAGCCCCACTCGGTGATGTTGGCGGAGTTGCCGAAGCCGAGATGCACGACGCGGTGCAGCGACCACTCGGCGTCATAGGCCGTGGCCTTGCGCCCGGCCGGGAACTTCAGGTCCTGGCGCATCTTCATCGTGATCGTCAGGCCGTCATCGGAGACGGTCCAGCTTTCGGCGGTGTTCGGGACGATCTTCGAGACGTCCTTGAGGTCGTAGTTGACCAGCGGCTCGCAGACGTTGCGGATGATGTCGTTGCCGTTCACTTCGGCGATCTGCGCGGGATCGAAGGTGATCAGCGCGTCGAGGTTCCACGCCATCACCAGCGCGTCCTTCGGCGTGGCGGCCTGCGCCGGAGCCAGCACAACCGAGCCGGCTGCAAGCAGGGCGGACGCGGCAAGCGCCGCGCGGAACGTCTTCATCATGTCGGGCTCCGTTACGCAGTTTTACGAGAACTGATATGCTACAGGCGCAGTACCGTGCACTCAAGCACGATACTGCGCCCGGCCGCGTCTTTCGGCGGCTAGGCGAGTGCTGCGCGCAGCGCCGCGGTCGCCTCGCGCAGGGCAAAGCCCATGCGGTTGCGCGCCCGCATCGCCGACACGGTGGCAAACGAGGCCGCGTCCGATCCCGCCGGCGTCGCCGCGAGGTCGCGGATCGGCTGCAGCACCGGCCAGGCCGGCAGCGGCAGTGCGGGGTCGTGGGTGAAGCGGTCGCCCATCGCATAGTCGGTCGGCACCAGCGCGCGGCTGACGGCGATGATCGCGGCGTTGAAGCGCGCGGCCGTCGCCGCATCCGCGCCGGCGCTGCGGTCCGCCATCGCCTCGGCCAGCGTGCCCATCGTGCCGGCGGCGGTGAGCAGCCCGTCGAGGGTGAAGCGCCCGCCGAGGCTGGCCGCGATCACCCCCAACTCGGCCGAGAGGGCGCGGGCGTTGGTGCTGTAGTTGATCGGCAGCACCGCATCGGCGACCAGCCGGCCGACGGTGTGGACGAAGACCTTGGTGTCGCGCACGAGGAAATCCATATCGATTTTATCGATCAGGTCCTCCGGCGTGTGCCACCACCAGCCGAGCGCGTTGCGCATCTTCACCGGCCCCGCCGGCTGTTCGGAGAGGGCGCCGAACATCGAGGGGATGCCGATGCTGGGGAAGCTCTCATCGGAGGAGCGGTTCTTCCGCCGGCCCTCGTACTGATGGCCGGTCTGTTCGCGGATCGCCTCGCCAGCCAGCGGCAGCAGCTCGGCATAGGCGGCGGCGTGCTCCAGCAGGGTGGCGCCGGTGCCGCCGGTGGAATCGACGTTGACATGGGCGACGCAGAGCCGGTCCAGCTCGTCCCAGTTCTCATCGGCATACCAGACCGAGCCGGAATAGCGGCCGTGCGAATGGCCGGACCAGAAGCACACGCGCAGGCCGCGGCACAGCATCGCCCGGCCCTGGGCGGCGAGACGCGCGACTTCCATCATCGTCGCATTGGCCGAGCCGTTGTCCATCACACCGTAGAACCACGTGTCGTGATGGCCGCTGAGCAGCACGAACGGCGTATCGGCGCCCGCGCCCTCCGGCAGCAGGTCGGCCTGCAGGATCGGCGTCTGCCGCCAGCTGGTATCGACCTCGGCATGCAGCACCACAGCAGGGGCCTGGCCCGCGGCGAGGCGGTCGCGCAGGGCGGTGCCGTCGGCGTGGGAGACGGTGCAGATCACGGTGGAGGGCATGTCGCGCAGGGTCTGCGTCGTCGGGCTGCCCCAGACGGGGCTGACGCACATCTCATGCAGGTGGTGATGCGGGCTGATGTGCAGCTGGCCGATGGCGCCGGCGAGGCTGGCCTGGCGAGCGACCGCCGGATTGGCGATGCCCTCGGCCAGCACGATGGCGCCGCGGCAATCCTTGCCGGCGAAGTCCGACGGCTTGCCGTCCCCGACATAGACCAGCCGCCCGGCGATGCCCGCTGCCGGGGAGGCCTGGGAATGCGAGTGGGTGATCGCCGTCAGCGCCGCGCCGTCGGCTGTGACACGCGCCTTGCCGGGCAGGCTGATATAGGCGTCGTGCATGATGAGCTTGGTGGCAAAGCCCCATTCATCGAGCCGCGCCTGCACGTATTTCAGGCTCGACAGTTCCTCCGGCGTGCCGGACAGCTTGATCCAGCGGGCGAATTCCTGGAGATGCCCATACATCACCGGGCCGCTGACGGCGTTGCACAATGCCTGAAGTGCCGGTTCGGCCATGACGATCTCCCTCGATTGGTGCTGCGACAGTAACCCTGCCGCGAGGCTGTGCAAGGGGGGCGGGCCGTCGCTAGACTGCCCCCAGCAAACCGGAGAGACCATGCAGATGACCAGCGAAACGAATGCCATCCCCCTCGACACCGCCGAGATTCTGGAGGGCATCCGCACCTGGGTGGAGATCGAAAGCCCCACCACCGACGCCGCCGCCGTCGATCGGATGACCGACAAGGTGCAGGCCGACTTCGCCTCCATCGGCGCGAAACTCGAACGCATCCCCGGCCGCGACGGCTTCGGCGACCATCTGCTGGTCACCTCCCCCTGGGGTGGGGACGGCGAGGGCATCCTCGTGCTCAGCCATCTCGACACGGTGCACGACATCGGCACGCTGGCCGGCCCCCTGCCCTGGCGCGTGGAGGGCGACATCGCCTACGGGCCCGGCATCTACGACATGAAGGGCGGCGCCTATCTCGGCTTCGCGGCGATGCGCCAGCTGATCCGCGAGGGGCGCGAGACCACCCTGCCGATCCGCCATCTTTTCGTAAGCGAGGAGGAGGTCGGCTCCCCCACGTCGCGCGCGATCATCGAGCGGGAGGCGCGGCGGGCGAAATACGTGCTGGTCACTGAGCCGGCGCGCGAGGGCGGGCGTATCGTCACCGGGCGCAAGGGCACCGCGCGCTTCGACCTCAGGCTGGTCGGCCGGCCGGCGCATTCCGGCGCGCGGCACCAGGACGGTCGCTCGGCGGTGAAAGAACTGGCGCGGCAGATCCTCGATCTGGAGGCGATGACCGATTACGAAACCGGGGTGACGGTGAATGTCGGCGTCGTCGGCGGCGGCACGCGCGCCAATGTGGTGGCCGCCGAGGCCTTCGCAGAGATCGACATGCGTGTGCCCAATCAGGCGATCGGCGAGCCCGCCGTGGCGCGGGTGCTGGCGATCACCGCCTACGACCCCGATGTGAAGCTGACCATCACCGGCGGGCTGAACCGGCCCGGCTACGAGAAGTCGCCGGAGATCGAGGCGCTGTTCCAGCGCGCCCGCGCGGTTGCCGCCGAGATCGGCTTCGACCTGCAGGACCTGAAGACCGGCGGCGGCAGCGACGGCAACTTCACCGCCATGATCGCGCCCACGCTCGACGGGCTGGGCGTGGACGGCAAGGGCGGGCACACGCATGAGGAGCAGCTCTACATCTCCTCCATCGTGCCGCGCGCGCGGCTGATGCTGGGGCTGTTCGAGGCGCTGTCGTGATCCGGGCGCTGCTGGCCATGCTGCTCGCGGCGGGGATGGCCGCCAACGCCGCCGCACCCGCTGCCGCACAGGATCCCGGCAGCCTGCGGCTGGCGGATGATTTCGAGGAGGGCGGCTTCAGCGCCGCCGGCGGGCTTTACTACAAGGACAACGCCGAGCAGCGGGCCGGCAGCGTGGTCTTCCAGCCCCGCGTCGTCCGCCAGGGGCGCAGCGCGGTAGAGCTGACGGTGCGCAGCCAGTGCGGCGCGACCAACAACGAATGCTCCGAACGAGCGGAGGTGTGGGAGAAACCCTCGGTGCTCGCGCGCTACGACCAGACGGTGTGGTACGCCTTCTCGATGCGCCTGGCCGACCCGGTGCCCACCCAGCGCCACCGCTACGTCATGGCGCAGTGGAAGCGCGAAATCATCCCCGGCGCGGAGGGCGACTACAGCCCCTTCCTCGCTTTGCGGATGACCGGCGGCAAGCTGTTCTTCACCATCGATACCGACACGGTGCCGACCTTCCCGCTCGGCGGGCCGGACCGCCCGAACGGCTGCCGCCCCGGTGAGGCCGCCGTCACCGCGCAGACCGGCGTTGGCCAGACTCGCGCGATCGTAGCGATGGAAGCCGGCGCCACCCCGACGGACTATGGCGCCTACACCGCCTGCACGCCGCACATCCAGGTGACCCCGCGCGGCGTGCTCCCCGCCGCCACCTCGGGCTGGATCGACTTCGTCATCATGGTCCAGCCCTCGCCGCGCGGCGGCGGGAAGATCGAGATCGCGGCGAACGGCAGCTGGGTCGCCAGCGTGGCCGGCAATATCGGCCATGAGGGGCCGGGGTTGGGGGTGAACCAGTATTTCAAGTTCGGCCCCTACCGCGCCGGGCGGCCGGAACCGTGGACGGTGTTCTACGACCGCTTCCGCCGCGGCCCCGCCTGCACCGATGTCACCGACGCGCTGAGCTGCCCGCGTTAGTCAGGCCGAGCTGATCAGGCCGCCCAGCGTGCATGCAGCTCCGCGAGCCGGCTGATGGCGGCGGGCGGCAGCGGGCCTTTCAGCACCGCCGCCGCCGCCGTTTCCAGCTGGTCGAGCGTGGCCAGGCCGATCAGCACGCTGCTCATCGCCCCGGTGGTGATGGCAAACCGCAGGGCGGCCTCGACGAGGCTCGTGGCAAAGCCCTCCTGCACCAGCGGCAGCAGGCTGCGCGCGCGGACGAGGTCGGCGGCGTAGTCGCTGCCGGAGGCGATGGGGGCGACGTTCTGCGCGGCGAGCGGGTGGCGCCACGCCTCCCCGCTCAGCGCGCCGGCGGCGAGAACGCGGATGCCGATCACGCCGACGCCCTGGGCCTGGGCGCGGGTCATCAGCCCGTCCATATCCTGCGCGGGAAAGCCGGGCGGCAGGGCGGTGGTGGCCGACGGGTTGAGCAGGTTGTAGGGCACCTGCGCGGTGTGGATCTGCCCGGAGCCGACGACCTCATGCAGCGCCGCCGTCTCGCCGATGGCGGTGATGCCCCAGAACCGCAGCTTGCCGTGGTCGCGCAGGCGTTGCATCGCGGGCACGACCTGTTCGAGCACCTCGGTCGCAGTGAAATCGGCGGCGATGGGGGTGTGGAGCTGGAACAGGTCGACGCTGTCGTGGCCGAGGCGGGTGAGGCTCGCCTCCAGCCCCGCCGCCACCGCGCCGGCGATATCGGCGG